>NZ_JAUHPZ010000015.1:0-43764 GCF_030418375.1 Demequina lignilytica | reverse complement strand
AGCACCCTCGCGCACCGAGACGCACCTGGACGGACCGCAGGCCCGGCCCCCTCGCATCGGGGTCCGGGCCTGCGGCGTCCAAGAAGACTAGTGCTGAGCGGCCTCGTGCTCGGCGATCTTCTCGCGGACCTCGTCCATGTCCAGGCCCTCGACGGCGTCGATGAGCTGCTGGAGGGCGGGACCGGGAAGCGCGCCGGCCTGGTTGAAGACCATGATGCCGTCGCGGAACGCCATGAGGGTCGGGATCGCGGTGACGCCGAACTTGGCGCCCAGCTCCTGCTGGTCCTCGGTGTCGACCTTCGCGTGGACGATCTCGGTCTTGGCCTCGGAGGACTGCTCGAAGATCGGCGCGAAGCGCTTGCACGGGCCGCACCACTCGGCCCAGAAGTCGACGAGGACGATGCCGTCCTTGCCGACGGTCTCGTCGAAGGTCTCTGCGGTCAGATCGATCGTTGCCATGTATTCCTCTCCTGCGGTGTATACCCCCGGGGGGTATCTTACCACCGCTCGAGCTGCTGCGCCTGCGTGTTCAGATTGTCATGTCCCGGCGCGGATGGCGGACCATACGCACCGACGCGGTAGAAATGACTCATGACCGAGATGGCCGAGCTTCCCGACGAGCCCACCGGCTGGCTGTCCGACCGTGAGTTGGACCATGTCCGCAGCGAGCTCCCGCTGGTGTACGTCAACGTCGTGCCGGTGCGGATCAATTCCATGGGCGAGGTGACGCAGGTGGGACTCCTGCTGCGCGCGTTCGACGGGTCGATCTCCCGCGCGATCGTGGCGGGCCGCGTGCTCTATCACGAGCGCATCCGCGACGCGATCGTGCGCAACCTCGAGAAGGACCTCGGGCTGGCGGCCATGCCGCAGGTGCCGCTGTCCCCGACACCGTTCGCCGTCGCCGAGTACTTCCCCTCCAAGGGGGTCTCGCCGTTCCACGACTCGCGCCAGCACGCCGTCGCTCTCGCCTACGTGGTGCCGGTCGAGGGGCACTGCGAGCCGCAGCAGGACGCACTCGACCTCACCTGGCTCTCGCCCGAGGAGGCCGCGTCGGACGAGGTCGCGGGCGACATGGCCGGCGGCCAGCACGTGCTGCTGCGCCAGGCGCTGGCGCACTGCGGCGCGCTGCAGTAGGCCCTAGCCGAGCAGCCGGCCCAGCTCCGACCACCACGCGAGGCGCGTCGCCCGCCCGTCGTAGGCGGCGCGTCCCTGGTTGCGTCCGCTCGGGCTGGGCAGCACGAACACCCGTGCGCCCTCGAACGTCCAGCCCTGCTCCCCGAGGCCCGGGCGCGGGCGGCCGAGCCACCGCGCGGCCTGCATGCCCGCCTCCTTCGAGGTGAAGGCGATCCAGGCGGGACGATGCGCGGCCACCTTCGCGGCCAGCGCCGGGACGTCGTAGGGCAGGCCGCGGTCGTGGCTCTGCGCCAGGGTCTTCACCAGGTCGGTGAGGCCGATGCCGTGCGCGAGCACCCGCGAGTCGTCCTCGGGCCCCAGCGGCTCGGGGACGATCCCGGCCTCGTGAAGGAACGGCCAGAAGCGGTTGCCCGGTCCGGCGTAGTAGTGGCCACGCGCGGCCGAGGCCAGCCCGGGCGCGGTGCCGCAGAAGACGGCGCGCAGCCCGGGCGCCAGGAGGTCCGGGAGCACCGGCGCACCCACGTCAGGCCCCGAGGACCTCGGCGACGTGCGGCGCGAGCATCCGGAACGCCCGGCCGCGGTGCGAGATCTCGTTCTTGCGCTCGGGGGTGAGCTCCGCGTTCGAGACGGCCTCGCCGTGCGCGCGGAAGATCGGGTCGTAGCCGAAGCCGCCCTCACCCGCGGGGGCGCGCAGCAGCTCGCCCTCCTGATGCGCCACGCACGTGTGCTCGACGCCGTCGGGGGTCACCAGCACGGCGGCGCACACGAACCGCGCGCCGCGGTGCTCGTCGGGGATGTCCGCCATCTGCGCGAGCAGCAGCTCGAGGTTCTCGCGGTCGGCGCCGTGGCGGCCCGACCACAGCGCCGAGAAGATGCCCGGCGCGCCGCCCATGACGTCGACGGCGATGCCGGAGTCGTCCGCGATCGCCGGCAGCCCCGTCGAGGCTGCGAGCGCGCGCGCCTTGATGAGCGCGTTCTCGGCGAACGTCACGCCGTCCTCCACTGGTGAGGGCGCACCCAGCTCCCGGGCGGACGCCACATCGTCCCTGCTCAGCCCCGGTACGAGGGGCGCGAGGATGCCCCAGATCTCTCCCACCTTGTGGGAGTTGTGGGTCGCGATGGCGAGCCGCGGCATCGTCACCCCTCGAGCGCGAGGCGCTGCAGCTCGGCGAGGCGCGCGTTGCCCGCGGTCGCGAGGTCGAGGAGCGCGTCGAGCTCCGCCTTCGAGAAGGGGGTCTTCTCGGCGGTGCCCTGCACCTCGACGAAGCCGCCGTCGCCCGTCATCACCACGTTCATGTCGGTCTCGGCGCGCACGTCCTCGACGTAGGGCAGGTCCAGCATCGGGGTGCCGTCGATGATGCCCACGGAGATCGCGGAGACCGAGCCGGTGAGCGGTCGCGCGCCGGGCTTGATCGCACCCTTGGCCTTGCCCCACTCGATCGCGTCGGCGAGGGCGACGTAGGCGCCGGTGATCGCGGCGGTGCGGGTGCCGCCGTCGGCGTCGAGCACGTCGCAGTCGAGGACGATCGTGTTCTCGCCGAGCGCCTTGACGTCGACCACGGCGCGCAGGGAGCGGCCGATGAGCCTGCTGATCTCCATGGTGCGGCCGCCGATCTTGCCGCGCACGGACTCGCGGTCGTTGCGGGTGTTGGTCGCGCGCGGCAGCATCGCGTACTCGGCGGTGACCCAGCCCGCGCCGGAGCCCTTCTTCCAGCGCGGCACGCCCTCGGTGAAGGACGCGGAGCACAGCACGCGGGTCCCGCCGAACGTCACCAGGCAGGACCCCTCGGCGGAGCGCTGGAAGCCGCGCTCGAAGAGCACGGGGCGGAGCTGGTCGGGAAGGCGGCCGTCGGCACGGGTAGCAGTCATGGGCACGAGCCTAACGGCGCCCCTTCCCCTGCTCCTCCGGACAGTACGCACGGATCTCGAGACGACACTCCGGCGAACGGCCCCGCACGATGCCCGACACGCCGCACACCCGGGACCAGCTCCGTGCGGAGTGTCCGGTGAGCGGGGGCGGGCGGCGTGGGTCGGGGACCGGGGAGGTGCGCCCGGCGTCAGATGACGTAGACCTCGCCCGGCGTCGCGAGCGCCGCCGGGGCGCCGTAGGCCGCGGTCGCGAGCTCGAGCGCGCCGGTCGGGTCGACCCAGGAGGCGACGTGGGTCAGCACCAGCTCGCCCACCGCGGCGTCGCGCGCGAGCGTGCCGGCCTGCGTGCCGTTCATGTGGATGCCCTCGGGGTTGACGCGCTGGTGCGCCCAGCCGGCCTCGGCCAGCAGCAGGTCGGCGTCGCGCGCGAGCTCGAGCACGGGCTCGCAGACGTCCGTGTCGCCCGTGAACACCAGCGAGCCCGTCTCCGTCACCACCGACGGACCCGTCACCCGCACGGCGACCGCCGGGATCGGGTGCCATGCGTCGGCGAAGTCCAGCACGAACGGGCCGACCTCCACGCGGTCGCCCCCGGCGACGGGCGTGTAGGAGAAGGGGTCGAGGTCGTGGTCGTCATGGGAGCCCGCGATCTGGACGATGCGCTGGTCCAGCCCGGGCGGGCCGTACAGCGGGATCGGGGCGAGGGCGCCGTCCTTGCGCGGGCCGTACCGGCGCAGCACCGACAGCGCCGCCAGGTCCGCGCAGTGGTCCGGGTGGCCGTGCGAGACGACGACGGCGTCCACGGTGGCCGGGTCGCAGAACCGCTGCAGGGGTCCGATCGCACCCGATCCCAGGTCGAGGACGACCCGCCAGGTACGTCCCTCGACCTCGGTCTCGACCAGGTAGCACGAGGCGGCGGAGTCGGGGCCGGCCGTCGAGCCGGCGCAGCCGACCACCGTGAGCCTCATGACAGCGCCTCCACCACGGGAAGCGACTCGACCTCGGTGACCACCGGGCCGAGGAAGCGCTGGGCGAGCGCCTCGAAGCGGTCGCGAGGCCCGGTCGCGTAGAAGCGGTGGCGCGGCGGCACCTCCCCCGAGGCCTCGAGCCCGTTCTTCGCGAGCGCCCGGTACACGTCGCGTGCGGTCTCCGTCGCGGAGTCCACCAGGGTCACCTCCTCGCCCATCACGTAGCCGATCGCGCCGGCGAGCAGCGGGTAGTGCGTGCAGCCGAGGATCACGGTGTCGACCTCCGCCTCCCGCAGCGGGGCGAGGTAGTCGCGCGCGACGTCCACCACGCGGGGCCCCGACGTGACGCCGGACTCGACGAGCTCGACGAACCGCGGGCAGGCCTGGCTCACGACCTCGATCTCCGGGGCGGCGGCCAGCGCGTCGCTGTACGCGCCCGAGGTCACCGTGGCGACGGTGCCGATCACGCCCACGCGACGGTTGCGCGACAGCGCCGCCGCGCGCCTGGCGGCCGGGACGATCACCTCGACCACCGGCACGCCCCGCTCCTGGGAGAAGCGCTCGCGCGCGTCGCGAAGCACCGCCGCGGACGCGGTGTTGCAGGCGATGACCAGCATCTTCACGCCGTCCTCGACCAGCGCGTCCATGATGTGGAGCGCGTGACGGCGGACCTCGGCGATCGGCAGCGGCCCGTAGGGGCCGTGCTCGGTGTCGCCCACGTAGTGCACGGACTCTCCCGGCATCGTGTCCATGATGGCGCGTGCGACGGTGAGGCCGCCCACGCCCGAGTCGAACACGCCGATGGGCGCGTCATTCATCGGATCCTCCGATCCTGAGGGAGACGAGCGACTCCTGCAGCCAGGTGAGCGCGTCGTAGAGCATGCCGAGCCACAACCGCTCGGGGTCGAGGCCGAGGTCCTCGGGATCCGCGGTCCGCAGGCCCGCGGACGCCTCGGCGATGTCGCGGTGCAGCGCCTCCGCGTCCTCGTCGGACTCGATGCCGAGGCGCGACGCGACCACGAGCCGGACGTCGGTGAGCGCGGCGGCTGTCGCCATCACCTCGTCGCTCGGGACCGCCCACTCGTCGCCGGGCGCGCTGAGCTGCTCCCAGACCCGCCGCAGGCGGTCGATCTTGCCGTCGCGGATGTCCTGGTGCGTGAGGCGGCGGAACTCGTCGGCGACCTCGCGGTCGTCGGGCGCGGCGTTGGGCAGCAGCCTCAGCAGCGCCGGGTCGTCCGGCTCGACCGCCGCATCGTCCAACCGCTCGAGGAAGCGCATGACGGAGGCGAGGTCGTCCCGCTCGGGGGTGCGCGCCTCCCCGTGGCCGAAGCTCTCGGCACCCAGCAGCAGGCCTACGTCGGCGACGATCCGCGCGATCACCAGGCGCTCGTCCTCGTCGAGACCCGCGACCGCCTCGTGGTCGCGCACGACGAAGGCCCTCACTCGCCGCTCCTCTGGAGGGTCGCCCACAGGCCGTACGAGTGCATCGCCTGCACGTCGACCTCCATCTGCTCGCGGCTGCCCGTGCTGAGCACGCTGCGGCCCTGCTCGTGCACCTCGCGCATGCGGGCCTCCGCCTCGGAGCGGGGCAGCGCGAAGTACTCCTGGAACACGCGCGTGACGTAGCTCATGAGGTTCACCGGGTCGTTCCAGACGATCGTGACCCACGAGTCGGCGAGGCGCGTGCCGGACTGGCTGGCGACCTCGGTCTGCTCCTGCGTTCCCACGGGCTCAGCCTACGGCCGGGACCGCGCGCAGCCCGTTATTCGCCGCCGTCGTCCGACCCGAACGCGGCCTCCATGATCTCCTTGCACGCCGGGCACACCGGGAAGCGGTTCGGATCGCGGCCGGGCACCCACACCTTGCCGCACAGCGCGATCACGGGCTCGCCCGACAGCGCCGACTCGAGGATCTTGTCCTTCTTGACGTAGTGCGCGAACCGCTCGGCGTCACCGGGCTCGACCAGCTCGCGGGTCTCGGTGCGCTCGATGGTCGCGGTGCCGCCCTGGGGCGAGGTCTGGGGCTCGAGGGTCTCGCTCATGGCGCCCATGGTACGCGCGGCCCGCCCGATCGCGCGGGCGGCGTCAGGCGACGGCGGCGAGCAGGCGGCCCGCCCGCTTGTCGTACAGGACGCCCGCGAGCGTGACGCCGCCCAGGTAGGCGGCCCCTCCCACGGCCAGTCCGGCGACCGCCGCGCCCCAGCCCCAGCGGGGGTCGACCACGAGGCCCAGCACGAACGGCGCGACCACGACCGGCAGCACCACCATCGCGACGGCGGACGAGACCAGCTGGGCCGCGAGCCCCGCGCCGACGGAGCCGACCTCCGCACCGAACGGGTTCTGTCCGGGGGCGGGGGTCCGGTACGGGGTGGCGACGGCGAACACAGCCGCGATCCCGAGGCTCACACCGAGCACGCCGACGGTGGTGCCGAGCAGGCTGCCCGCGTCCTCCCAGCGACCGGTCCACGCGACCGTCGCGAGCGCGACCAGCACGGTCACGGGGAGCCCCCAGGCGACCGTCGCGGACATGCGTCCGCGCATGACGGCGGAGCCGAGCCGACCCGACACCACGTCGAGCCACAGCCCGGTCGAGTCGAACGCGACGTCGTTGTGGCGGCCCCAGCCCACCGATGCGGCGAGCATGAGCGGGACGGCGTACGCCCAGCGGCCGTCGAGGTCGAAGACCGGCACGACCAGGATGAAGAACGATGCGGGCAGCAGCAGGACGCCCGCGAGCGACGCGAGGTAGCGGGGGTCGGACAGCCACGCGCGGCGCAGCCGGGCGTGGACGGCGGCGGCGGGGGCGTCGGTGGGGGCCGCGAGCGTCGGCGGCGCGTCGAGGACGCGGTCCTGTCGGCGGCGCGCACCCGAGCCGCGCGACAGCGGCCGCACCAGCGCCCTGGCGATGTTCGCATGCCACGCGCCGATCAGCAGCAGCGCCCAGCCGGCCTGCAGGCCGAGCCGCCACGCCGCACCCCACCAGTCGCCGTACGCGGCGGACCGCCCGACGGCGGCCCCCGCCCCGAGCGGGGTGAGCGCGAGCTGTGCGAGCAGGGTGTCGAGATCCGTCTCGACCAGGCCGCTGAGGCCCTCGATGAACAGCGACCGGGCGATCACGGCGCCGATGGCGAGGCCCACGAGCATGGTGGCGGCCGTGACGAGCTTGGCGCGCCGCGATGCCAGGAGGCGGGTGCCCCACAGCGCGGTCACGCGGGCGCCCACGATCATGCACAGGAGCGTCGCCGCGAGGCCCGCGTAGGCGACCGCCTGCACCGCCCAGCCCTCGTCCGCCCACACGGAGCCGATCACCGCGAAGGCGAGCGCGAAGAACACCGCGGGCAGGGTGAGGAGCGCCGCGACGAGCAGGCCCGGCAGGATCGCGCGGGCCGGCACGCCGACGATCCTGAAGCGGGCGGGGTCGAGCGTGTCGTCGAGGCTCGCGACCACCAGGGGCACCACCACCCAGCCGAGCCCGGCGAGCGCGGCGATCGCCACCAGCCCGTCGCCCCGGATCTGGGCGTCCTGGGTCGCGAGCGCGGCGCGGATCCAGACCAGCGACGGCAGCATCATGACCACCCAGAGCACGCCGAAGCCCGTGAGCAGGGCGCGCCACCACTCGCGCCGCAGCAGGTGGGCCGCGGTGCGGAAGCGGATGCCTAGGACCGCTGCAACCATGTGAGGTCCCGCTGGTCCTGCACGTCGCCCACGAGCTCGACGAACCGGCGCTCGAGGTCGGATCCGCCGCTGACGTGGGCGAGGGGCCCCGACGCGAGGATGCGGCCGTCGCCGACGATCGCGACGTGGTCGCACAGCCGCTCGACCAGTGCCATCACGTGGGAGGACATGATCACCGTCCCGCCGCCGGCGACGAAGGCCGCGAGGATCCGGCGGATCGCGCCGGCGGACACCGGGTCGACCGCCTCGAACGGCTCGTCGAGCACCAGCACGCGCGGCGCGTGCACCAGCGCGCAGGCCAGCCCGATCTTCTTGGTCATGCCCGCCGAGTAGTCCATCACCAGGGTGCTGCCCGCCTCCGCGAGGTCGAGCGCCGCGAGGAGGTCGTCGCGACGGGCGCGCACGGTCTCGCGGTCGAGCCCGCGCAGCCGGGCGGCGTACGAGATGAGCTCGGCGCCGGTGAGCCGGTCGAAGGTGTGGAGCCCGTCGGGCAGCACCCCGAGCAGCGGCTTGGCCTGCGCCGGATGCCCCCACAGGTCCACGCCGAGCACGGACACCGTCCCGTGGTCGGGCTCGAGCAGGCCCGTCGCCATCGACAGCATGGTGGTCTTGCCGGCGCCGTTGGGTCCGACGACGCCGTAGAACGAGCCCGCCGGGATGTCGAGATCGACGCCCGCGACCGCGGTGGTCTCGCCGAATCGCTTGACGAGCGCACGGATGGACAGGGCGGGGACGGTCACGCCGTCAGGCTACCGCCGCATCGTCGCCGCGCGGCATCCGTCACCCACTTACTTGTATCTACAACCAATGTGGGATACGGTGGCCTCCATGACCGCATCCCCGCACCTCTCCGACCGCATCGCGGCGGGTACCCGGATGGGCCCCGTCGAGCTCCACGTCCGCGACCTCGATGCGATGCTCGCGTACTACCGCGACGTGCTCGCGCTGGACCACCTCGCGAGCCACGGCGACACGCACGTGCTGGGCCGCCACGGCGTCGCGACCGTCACGCTGACGCGCTCCCCCGACCTGCCCGTGTTCGACCGCTCCGGGGCGGGCCTGTTCCACACCGCGGTGCTCTTCGACACCGCGCCGGGGCTCGCCGCCGGCGTCGCCCGCGTCGCGCAGTCCGGGCTCGGGCGCTACACCGGAAGCGCGGACCACCTGGTGTCGGAGGCCTTCTACTTCGACGACCCCGAGGGCAACGGCGTCGAGCTCTACCTCGACCGGCCGCGCGAAGCGTGGAAGCGCGACGCGGCCGGGCGCCCCCTCATGGACACGCTCTACCTCGACCCGAACGCGTTCCTCACGGCGCACCTGGGCGAGGACGAGCTCGCCGCTCCGACCGCGGTGGCCAAGGTGGGCCACGTCCACCTGCAGGTGGGCGACATCCCGTCGGCCAAGGACTTCTACGTGGGCGTGCTCGGTTTCGACGAGGTGCTCGACATGGGCTCCGCGCTGTTCGTCTCCGCCGGCGGCTACCACCACCACATCGGGCTCAACACGTGGAACTCGCGCGGCGCGGGACCGCGAGCCGCGTCGCTGGGCCTCGGCACCATGGACGTGGTGCTCCCGGCGGAGGATGACCTGGCCGCGCTGCGGGATCGCGTCGCGCACCGCGGCGGCACGGTCGACGACGACGGACGCACGGTGCGGATCCGCGACCCGTGGGGGTCCGAGCTGCGGTTCACCGTCGACGGCCGCGGCTGAGCCACGCCCTCCGGGCGGGACGATGCGCGGGCTCAGCCCTTGCTGAGGGCGTCCGTCTCGTCGGTCGACTCCCCGCGCGCCGGGGCGATGTAGGACGCCTCGAGCGAGTCCTCGCGGCGCGCCTTGCCCGCGACGAACGCGTACGCGACGCCGATCACCAGGCCACCGCCGACCAGGTTGCCCAGGCCGACGAAGACCATGTTCGTGCCGAAGTCGAGCCACGTGACGTCCACGGCCCCGCCCAGGAGGCCGAGCGCGAAGGTGGTCATGTTGGCGACCACGTGCTCGAAGCCGGCCGCGATGAACGCCAGCACGGCCCAGAAGATGATGACGGCCTTGGCGACCTCGTTCGTGAGACGGGCCGCCGCCCAGATCGCGACGCACACGAGCACGTTGCACATGACGCCGCGCCAGAACAGCTCCGAGGGCGTGTGGTCGATCTTGCCCTCGAGGTAGGTGGCGAAGAACTCCCCCGCCGGGCCGTGCGCGAGCACGCCAGTCTGGAGCAGCACCCACGCGAGCGCGAACGCCCCGACCATGTTCGAGAAGACGATCGCGAGCAGCACGCGCGCGCCCTGCCACCACGTGATGGTGCCGCGAAGGGCCCCGATCGGCAGGATCATCATGGCGGAGGTCGCGAGCTCCGAGCCGGCGAAGACCACGATCGTCAGCGCGGCGGCGAACACCGCCCCGGCGACCAGCTTGGCGGCGGGATCGCCCGCGACCGCGAAGGGGCCGGCGGCCGCCCACATCAGCGTGTCGCCGACGCCGATCCACATGCCCGCGAGCATCGCGGACACCAGCAGTCGCAGCGGGGTCCGGGCGAGCGTCACCTTCGCGGCGGCGGCGCGGGCGTGGACGTCGACGGTGTCGGGGAGAGTCAGCACTCCCACACGGTACGAGGCACGATCCGCCCGGGCGCGGGGCGAAGGTCCCCGGGGCGAGAGTCCCGGGATCAGCTCGCGGTCGTCAGCAGCAGCACCGTGTAGCCGATCCACGCGGCGAGCAGCACCGCGCCCTCGACGCGGTTGATGCGCCCGTCGCGATGGCGGTGATAGCCCATCACCACCAGCGCCAGCGTCATGCCCACCAGCACGGGGATGTCGCGGGTGAGCGCGGACGGGTCGTTCACGGACGGCGCGATCAGCCCCGCGAGGCCGACCACCGCGAGCGTGTTGAAGATGTTCGAGCCGATCACGTTGCCGAGCACCAGCTCGGTCGCGCCCTTGCGGGCCGCGACCACGGCGGCGGCGAGCTCGGGCGCGGACGTGCCGATCGCGACCACGGTGAGCCCGATCACCAGGTCCGACCAGCCGAGGCGCTCGGCGATGCCCACGGCGCCCCACACCAGCACGCGGGACGAGGCGACCAGGAGGAGGATGCCGCCCAGGGTCCATCCCCAGGCGGCCCGCCGGCTCATCGCCCTCTCCAGCTCGCGCTCCTCGATCTCGACGGCCAGCTCGTCGGCGGGGACGGTGACCGCCTCCCGCCTGCCCGTCCGGATGGACCACGCCAGCTGCGCGACCAGGACCAGCAGCAGCACCGCCGCGTCGAGGCGCGAGGTCTCGCCGTCGAGCATCGTGCCGACCAGCACCAGGGTGACCAGCAGGAGCACGGGCAGCTCGCGGCGCAGGACGCCGCGATGGACGACGATCGGCACCAGCAGCGCGGTGACGCCCAGGATGAGGCCGATGTTGGCGATGTTCGACCCGAGCGCGTTGCCCAGCGCGATCTCGGGATTGCCGCCCGCGGCGGCGAACGCGGAGACCACCAGCTCCGGGGCGGAGGTGCCGAAGCCGACCACCAGCATGCCCACCAGCAGCGGCGCCATGCCGAGGTGGGAGGCGACGGCGGACGCCCCTGCGACGAACTTGTCCGCGCTCCAGCCGAGCGCGACGAGCCCGAGGAGCGTCACGAGGATCGCCAGGGCCATGAGCCGAGCCTAGCGAGGAGGGCGGATCGGACGATGCGCGGGCACGCGAACGGCCGCCTCACCCGGGTGGGTGGGCGGCCGCTGACGAACCGCAAGGGACGAATGGAGATGACCGTCACGTTCACGGAGTTCTCCCGACTTGGGGCTCTTCCGTTGAGGGTCAGCCAGCGCGAGCCTCAAGCGGCGATGCGTCGTCCGGCAAGCGGCTGCCCCTGGGACTAGATACCGAATGCGCGCACGATTGCCCACCCGTACAACGCGATCAGCGCGACAGCGTGCCAAGAGGCACCAGTCCACTCGCGGGCCACCACGACCGGGCCGTCGACAGGTGAGACGTCAGCGAGGGCCGTGCGGAGCTCGCCTGCGACCTTGTCCACGCGTGTGGCTCGTCCCAGCATCAGCATGAGGTTCGTCGCCTGGATGGCCCAGCACTTGAGCTCCCTGCCGTCGACGAGTTCGATCACCAGGCGCGCCTCGCCCTGGGAACGGACCGCGCGCACGGCTCCCGCAGCGCACCGGTGCGACACGAACACGTTCCGAACGACGAGCTCATCCCCTTCGAGAACAACCCGTGCGCGGAACCCCATCGCCGAACCCCACACGACGAGGAACATGGCCGCGAGCCCGAACACCAGGGCGTCCGACATGTCGCCGTCACCCGCGCTCTCATGCGCACCCACCAGCGCTGCCGCGGTCGCAACGGGGTACAGAAGCAGCGCCACGACCATCCGCAGCTGCCACGATGCACGCCAGATGCGGGGTGGCGGCGTCCGCGCAACCGTCGCGACTCCGCGTCGGGTGCGGGTCCCGCGCGGGGTCATGGGTTGTTCTGCTCGCTGCGCGCCGGCTCATTTCGCCCACCGCGCGCCCGGGGCGTCACCGAAGCGGTCGCCACGCCGGGGTCACGCGCCTCGACAGCGCCCTGGCTCTCGCGCCGCATCTGAGTCCACGACACCAGCACTGCCGCACCCGAGAATCCGAGCTCCGGCCAGAGCAGCGCAGAGTTGAAGTAGACGCCCGCGCCACAGAGACCGCCCGCCGCGACGAGACCGGGGAACGCGGCCGCGAGCAGCTTGTCGATTCGCTTCGTCTGCGCCACCACGCACCCTTCTCGGACGATCCCGCGTACCCGATCGTAGCCACGCGAGCAAAGCACGCTTCGGCTCTGACAAGCGCGTTTCGTTTCGTCCATCACTCGCGCAGGATTGGCGTGCGGCCCACCATGTCAGGTCGGCCAGGCCGGCCGCGATTGACAAGGCACAGTCTTGTCGCGCCTCCACGCTTGGGAGGAACACACCCGGGCACGCGAACGGCCGCCTCACCCTGGTGGGTGGGCGGCCGCTGACGAACCGTACGGGATGAGTGGAGATGCCGGGAATCGAACCCGGGTCCGCATGTCCAAACCGAAGTCTTCTCCGGGCGCAGCCTGAAGAAGGTTTTCTCGGCCCCTCACCCACCATCAGGCAGGTGGTGAGCGGGCTCAGTCATCTAAGAGTCCCGCAGCCCCCGATGACGTGAGGCTGAAGCAAGTTCCCTAGTCGACGCCAGGATCCGGGTCGGGAACACCCCCGGGCTGACGGACTTCATGGCGCTCGCTTAGGCAGCGAGGGCGAAGTCGGTGCGCTTGGAATCGGCACCTATTGGTTTGCAGGGGTCGTTAACGAGATAACCCTGCGTTCTCGGCCCGCTTCCCTTCGGAAGTAAACACACGTCGAAACCGATCATCCCCTGTGCAGTTGTGACTTCATTCTACCGGGAGGTCCGACACCGCCCAAGCCCCCTCCGGGGCCCGCGGCGCCGCAGCGCCCGCCCCCGGCCGAGCATCGTCCCTCCTTCCTGCACGACTCGCCCGCGCCCTCTCGCCAGCGAACCTACGGTCCCGTAGGGTTGCGGTCATCCGCACGACGAGCCCTCGCTCAGCCCCCGACCGGGAGGTCACCCCCACACCCCCCAGGAGAGGCATGCCCACCTCGCAGCCCGCCGCGCCCTCGTTCCCCCTCAACCCCGTCACGCAGTCGTTCGCCCCACTGGCCGCGACCGTGCGCGAGATGGGCCTGCTGCGCCGCAGCTACGGGTTCTACTCCGGATTCGGCGCCGCGCTCGTGCTGGCGCTCGGGGGCGTGATCACGGGGTTCGTCCTGCTGGGCGACTCCTGGCTCCAGCTGCTGATGGCCGCGGCGCTCGGCGTGGTCCTCACACAGGTGGCGTTCCTGGCCCACGAGGCGTCGCACCGCACGGTGCTCGGCTCCGGCCCGGCCAACGACCGGCTGGGGCGTGTGCTCAGCACGGTCATCGTGGGCGTGAGCCACCAGTGGTGGATGACCAAGCACACCCGCCACCACGGCAACCCGAACACGGTGGGCAAGGACCCCGACATCGAGAAGGACACCATCTCCTTCCTCGAGGACGATGCGCGGGAGTCGCGCGTCCTGATCCGCGCCATCACCCGCCGCCAGGGCTGGCTGTTCTTCCCGCTGCTCACGCTCGAGGGGCTCAACCTCCACTACCGCTCGATCGCGTCGCTGATCACGTCCGGCACCCGTCGCCAGCGGTGGATCGAGCTGCCCTCGATCGCGCTGCACTTCGGGCTGTACCTGGTGCCGGTGTTCTGGTTCCTGCCGCTGGGCATGGCCTTCGCGTTCGTCGGCGTCCAGATGGCAGTGTTCGGCGTGTACATGGGCGCGTCGTTCGCGCCCAACCACAAGGGCATGGCGATCATCCCGGCGGGCACCCGTGTCGACTTCCTGTCCAAGCAGGTGCTCACCAGCCGGAACATCCGCGGCGGCTGGGCGATGTCGATCCTCATGGGCGGCCTCAACTACCAGATCGAGCACCACCTGTTCCCGTCGATGGCGCGGCCGCACCTGGCACGCGCCCGGGAGATCGTCCGCGAGCACTGCGCCACCGTCGGCCTGCCGTACACCGAGACGTCGCTGCTCCGCTCCTACGGCATCGTGGTCGCGTACCTCAACCGCGTGGGCCTCGCGGCCCGCGACCCGTTCGACTGCCCGGAGCGGGTCGCGCTCGGGCGCTGACCCCCGGGCTCAGCGCTCGGGCGAGAGCCCGGGGAGCCCGAGCACGATCCGCCAGATCCACCGGCCGGCCTCGTCGGCTCCGGGCCGGTCCTCCTGGGCGAGCCATTCCCCGATCACCCCGAGCACCAGCCCCGTGATCCCCGCCGCGACCACGTCGACGGGCACCTGGCGCGGCATGATCGGCTCCGCCTCCGGCGCGAGGCCGCGGATCGCGTCCCGCGCGTTCGCGCGCAGCCGTGCGAGCACCGCGCCGTAGCCGGGCTCGCTGAACACCCGCGCATAGAGGGCGGCGTGCGCCTCGATGTGCGCGAGGAAGCCCAGGAGCGCCTGCGGCGGGTCGGGCGAGGCGAAGTCGATCTCGCCCAGCTGCGCCCCGGCCTCGTCGGCGATCAGGTCGAGCGCGTCGGCGAGCAGCGTCTCCTTGTCGGAGTAGTGCTGGTAGAAGGTCGACCGGTTGACACCCGCCCGGGCGGCGATGTCGCTCACCGAGATCTCGTCGACGCCGCGCTCGCGGGCGAGCGCGAAGAGCGCCTCCTGCAGGCTGCGGCGGGTTCGGACGATGCGGGCATCCACGGGGAGATTGTGGCATCACTTCCTGGGCCTTGGCCACATGAAAACCAACAGTTGTCGCAGAACTGGGTTTTCTGACCTAGACTGACCGCAGGCCCAGGCCACGCCCGACCGCCCGGTCGAGGCGCCCGCCGGCCAGGCAGCGTCGCCGCCCTCACCTGCTCCGTCCCCACCCTGAGAAAGGCACACCTGTGGCCCACCTCCTCTACCGCATCGGCCGCGCGGCCGCGCTGCGCCCGATCGTGGCGATCGTCGCGTGGCTGCTCGCGCTCGGCGTCGCCGGCGGCTCGTTCGTCGCGTTCGGCGGCACGCTCACCGACAGCTTCTCCATCCCCGGGCTCGAGACCGAGAAGGTCACCGAGCAGCTCACCGAGGAGATCCCGGAGCTCGCCGGCGGGTCCTCGCGCGCGGTCTTCCAGACCGTCGACGGCGAGCCGTTCACCGCCGAGCAGGAGCAGGCCGTCACCGAGGCGCTCGCAGCCGCGGAGACCGTGGACTCGGTGACCGGCGTGGTCGACCCGTTCGCCACCCAGGCCCAGCTCGAGGCGCAGGCGGCGCAGCTCGCGGACGCCCCGCAGCAGATCGCCGACGCCCAGGCCCAGCTCGACGCCGGCCAGGAGCAGCTCGACGCCGGCCAGGCCCAGCTCGACGCCGCGCGTGCCGAGCTCGAGGCGGGCCAGGCGCAGCTCGACGCCGCGATCCAGCAGGCCCAGGACGCCGGCACCTACGAGCTCGCGAAGGAGCAGCTCGATGCGCAGCAGGCGCAGCTCGACGCGGGCCTCGCCCAGCTCGACGAGCAGCAGGCGACCATCGACGCCCAGCAGCAGCAGATCGACGACGGGCTCGCGGAGCTCCAGGCCCAGACCGAGCAGCTCGACCTCGGCGCCCAGCTCGCCGAGGCCGCCTCGGGCATCACCACCGTCTCGGAGGACGGCACCACCGCGCTCGGCATCATCCAGTTCGACGCGAGCGTCTACGAGGTGGTCCAGGAGGACAAGGACGCCGTCATCGAGGCCGTCCGCGAGGCGACCCCGGAGGACGTCACCGTCAACTTCTCCGCCGACATCGCCACCTCCGTCGAGGGTGTGATGGGCGCCGGCGAGATCGTCGGCGTGCTCCTCGCCTTCGTGGTGCTGATGGTGATGATGCGCGCCATCTGGCCCGCGCTGCTGCCGATCGTCACCTCGGTGCTGGGCGTGGGCGTCGGCGTCGCCACCGCGCTCGCCTTCTCCGGCGTGGTCGAGATGTCCTCCGTCAGCCCGATCCTGGGCGTGATGCTCGCGCTCGCGGTGGGCATCGACTACTCGCTGTTCATCGTCAACCGCCACCGCCAGCAGTACAAGCGCGGCATGGATCTCCACGAGTCGATCGGGCTCGCGAACGGCACCTCGGGCAACGCGGTGGTCTTTGCGGGCTCCACCGTGATCGTCGCGCTGCTCGCGCTGAACATCACCGGGATCCCCTTCCTCGGGATCATGGGCTCGGTCGGCGCGTTCTGCGTGGGCATCGCCGTCCTGATCGCGGTGACGCTCACGCCGGCGGCGCTCGGCCTGATCGGGCACCGCGTGCTCGGCAGGAAGGCGCGCGCGACCATCGGCGCACCCGAGCACGCCGAGGCCCCCGTGAAGCCGATGCGCACCGGCCGCGCGCTGCTCCGGTTCACCGCCGCTGTGGTGGGGCTCGCCGTGATCGCCATCCCCGCGATGTCGATGCGCCTGGGTCTGCCGGACGGCACGCAGGAGCCCCAGGACTCGACCCAGTACATCGCGTACAAGACCGTCGACCAGAAGTTCGGCGAGGGCCTCAACGGCACGCTCCTGGTGACCGCCGACCTCCCCGAGGCGGTCGCGGACGAGGACCTGCTCGCGGCCCAGGTCGCCGTGGTGAACGCGCTCATGGCCGACGAGGACGTGGCCGCGGTCGCGCCCGCCGGATCGTCCGCGGACAACAGCTTCCTCGCGTTCCAGGTGATCCCGCAGGAGGGACCGTCGAGCGAGACCACCGTCCAGCTGGTCTCGGACCTGCGTGAGCTGTCACCGCTCGACGACGGCACCGTGATCGGCGTCGCCGGCGAGGCGTCGGGCAACATCGACGTCTCCGAGAAGCTCGACGCGGCGCTGCCGGTCTACCTCGCGATCGTGGTCGGGCTGTCGATCATCATCCTGATCGTGGTGTTCCGCTCGCTGATCGTGCCGCTCATCGCGACGCTCGGGTTCGTGCTGTCGCTGTTCGCCGCGTTCGGCATGGTCACCGCGGTGTTCCAGTGGGGCTGGCTGGGCTCGCTGTTCGGCGTGCACGACCCGGGTCCGATCCTGAGCTTCCTCCCCATCCTGCTCACGGGCATCCTGTTCGGCCTCGCCATGGACTACCAGCTGTTCCTCACCACCGGCATGCGCGAGGCGTACGTTCACGGCCTCGACGCGCGCCGCTCGGTGGTGGCGGGCCTGCGCCACGGCCGCGCGGTGGTGACGGCCGCCGCGATCATCATGGTGTCGGTGTTCGGCGGCTTCATCTTCTCCCACATCGCGATGATCCGGCCCATGGGCTTCGGCCTCGCGATGGGTGTGCTGTTCGACGCCTTCGTGGTCCGCATGGTGATCGTGCCGTCGCTCATGCACCTCGTCGGCGAGAAGGCGTGGTGGCTCCCGGCCTGGCTCGACCGCATCCTGCCGAACGTGGACGTCGAAGGCTCCGCGCTCGAGCGCGAGCACCCGGTGCCGCACGCCGAGGAGGAGTCGGAGGCCGCGACCGCCTGACGGCCCGGCTCAGCACGCGAGACGGCCCGCACCCCTGCCCGGGGAGCGGGCCGTCTCGCATCTGCGGTGAGCGGGCGCGGGGCGTGATCACCAGCCTCCGCCGCCGCCACCGCCGCCGCCACCACCGGAGAAGCCTCCGCCGCCGCTGAAGCCCGAGCCCCCGCTCGAGCCCGGGGTCGGCGCGCTCATGGCGGCGTCGGCGAGCGTCGCGAACTCGTTCATCCGGGTGCCGAAGCCCGCGGCGTGGGCCCAGAAGAACCCGTAGGCCGCGCCTCGGTACCAGGTCGGCTCGGCCAGCCGCACGCCCTGAGCGGCGAGCGCCTCGAACTTCTTGGACCACTGCTCGGCGACGCCGAACGCGATCGCGAACGGCAGATAGCGCCCGAAGACGTCGTGACCCTCCTCGAACCGCAGCTGGTTCGCCTCGGCCGTCTTCAGGTACAGCTCGAAGCCGCGCGTCTCGGCCAGCACGCGGGTCCCCTCGGCGGTCCGTGCGGGCGCCGCCATGGTGGTCGCGAGCATCATGATGCCGAGCACCACCAGCGGCACGCCCAGCAGCGCGAGCGTGGTGGTCGCGGCGAGCAGGATGGTCAGCAGCACTCCGCCGACGAGCAGCGCGACGCCGATGCCCGCCCACTGGTTCCTCGCGTGCGAGGGGTTCCGGTTGAACCAGCCCTGCGCGGTGACGTTGCGGTACAGCTGCGCCTGGACCTTCGCCATGTCGGCATGGAACGTGGTCTTCAGCTCCGACAGCGTCACCCGCTGCCGGCCCTCGAAGACCGCGTCGATCAGCATCTGCTCGTACGGGAAGAGACCGGCGTCGGCGTCGCGCAGGCGCACCAGCGCGTAGTCACGGTCCCCGCGTCCGTCCGCCGGCGCGACCTCCTCGATGACCAGGTAGCCACGCACGGCGAGGTCGACCACCGTCGCGGTCACGTCCCGCGGGTCCGCCTTCTCGTCGATCAGGGTGCCCAGCTGCCCGGGCCTGAGGCCCGGCGGCGGCTGGAAGGCGACCGCCACGGCCGCCCGCTTGTCGCGCCGCTCGGTCGGCGCCTCCGCCCCGAGCGCGGGCGAGGTCCCGGGCACGATCCCCGCGTACTGCTGGTCCGCTCCCACGTGGAGGAGCCTCCGCGCCAGCACCCAGAGCCCGCCGATGAGGATCGCCGCCGCGCCTCCCACGGTCCACGGGGTGAGCCGGAAGGCGTGCGCCAGGTCGTTGCTCTCGATCAGCGCCGGCTCGGTGGAGAACGTCCCGGTCGGGTACAGCACATCCACGGTGAAGGGCTGGCCCGGGTCCAGGGCGTCCTGCGTGAAGGTGGCGCGACCCCCGCTCCCGGCGGCCGACGTGCACGGGTCGGCGACGCCGGGGCGCCCCGCCCAGCACTGCTGCGCCTGCACGTCGGCGGCCCCGTTGACGGTGACGGTGATGTCGCGGATCGGGGTGGTCCAGCCGTCGCCGATCACGTTCCAGTACAGCTCGTCGCCGGCGATCCCCGTCGAGGTCTCGTCGGCGGTGGTCTCGTTCATCACGTCGTGCACGGTGTACGTCAGCACATACGTCTGCACGCCCGAGACGTCGTCGATCGACTCGTCGCCCACCCTCACCGACGTGTAGCTCCGCCCCTCGTCGAGGTAGACCCTCGCCGGCGCCCCTGTCGGCGACTCCGCGGCCACGTCCGTGACCGCGTAGAGCCGGTCGAACGTCTCGTCGTACCCCTGCCGCGTCACGAAGGTCCAGTAGGGACCGTGACCCGGGTCGTTCCCGAAGTCGAAGTCGATCTCGACGCGGACCCGCGCCGAACCGTCGGGCTGCAGGTCGTAGGTCGCGTCCCAGCGCTCCACGCTGCGGCCGCCGTCGGGCGCCTCCGCGTGGGCCGCGGCGGGGATGAGCACGGCGGCGAGGGCGGCCAGGAGCGCCAGGGCGGCTCTTCTCATGGCCCCCATCATGCCGGACAGGAGGGACGATGCGGTGGTCTCCCGCGCATCGTCCCGCGCCCGGGCGACGGCGTCAGGTGTTGATGCGCCGCTGCGTGCCGAAGGCCCGCTCCGCCTCGCGCTTGTCCTGCTTCTCGCGCAGCGCCTGACGCTTGTCGTGCATCTTCTTGCCTCGGGCGATGCCGATCTCGAGCTTCGCGCGACCGTTCAGGAAGTACATCCGCAGCGGGATGATCGTGAAGCCCTTCTCGCGGGTCGCCTGCTGCAGCTCCTCGATCTCGTGGGTGTGCAGCAGCAGCTTGCGCTTGCGCCGCGGCGCGTGGTTGGTCCACGTGCCCTGCGCGTACTCGGGGATGTGGAGGTTGTCGGCCCACGCCTCGCCGCCGTCGACGTAGACGTAGCCGTCGCCGATGGTCGCGCGCCCCTGGCGCAACGACTTCACCTCGGTGCCGGTGAGGACGATCCCAGCCTCGAAGACGTCGTCGACGAAGTAGTCGTGGCGCGCGGCGCGGTTGGTCGCGATCACCTTCTCCGCCTCGACCATGGCTCACCTCCTCGACTGCTGGTCCTGCTGATGCGGCCCTCCAGTCTAGCCGGGTCCGCGCCGCGCGGGGTCAGCCGCCGATGAGCGTCATCGGATCGACGGTGTCGCCGTTGACGTACACCTCGAAGTGCAGGTGGCAGGCCGTCGACGTGCCCGTGTTGCCGGAGTAGCCGAGCAGCTGGCCCTGGGTGACGTACTGACCCGAGCTCACCACGGAGCGGGTGAGGTGGTTGTAGCTGGTCATGAGCGACTTGCCGTTGACGATCCCGTGGTCGACCATCACCTGGTTGCCGAACCCCGACATCCAGGTCGACCACTGGACCCGGCCCTCGCGCGCGGCGTAGATGGGCGTGCCGCAGTACGCGCGGAAGTCGGTGCCGGCGTGGAGACGCCAGTAGTGGAGCACCGGGTGGTAGCGCATGCCGTAGGAGCTGGTGATGTACGGCACCGCGGTCGGGTAGGCGAGCACACCCTTGGCGATGGTGCCGGTGTTGTTCGCGGCCGCCTCGGCCGCCTTGCGCTTGGCCTCCTCCTCGGCGAGCTTCTTCTTGACCAGCTCCTTGATCTTGTCGCGCGTCGCGTCCTGCTGCGCCGCCAGCTCCTTCTGCTTGGCGATCGCCTGGGCCTTCTGCGCCTCCAGCTCCTTCTTGATCGCCGTCTGCTCCGCGATGATCGCGTCGAGCGCGGCCTTCTTCTCCTCGGCGATCGCCTGCAGGCGTTGGGTCTCCACCACCAGCGCGTCGGCCTCGGCCTTGAGCTCGACGATGTAGTCGCGGACGGCCTCCTGACGAGCGCCGCGGTTGCGGTTGACCGCCGCGATCTCCTCCATGTCGGCGAGCGCGTTCGACTGCACGCGGGAGGCGTTGTGTTCGGCGGCGAACGCGTCGATGAACTCCTGCGACGTGGTCGACCCGAACACCAGGCCGAGAGCCTCGTCGTCACCCACCCCCTGGTACTGGGCGCGGGCGAGCGCGGCGACGATGTCCTGGAGCTCGTCGATGCGGGCCTCGTCGGCGGTGATCTGGTCGGAGATGGCCTGGTCCTGCGCCTCGGCGGCCGCGAGCTTGTCCGCGACGAGCTTCTGCTGGACCAGGGCCTCGTCGACCTTGTCGTTCGCCTCGTCCAGCTCCGCCTGCGCGGCGGGCAGCTTGGCCTCGGTCTCGAGGAGCTTCTTCGCCGCCTCGACGATCGCGGCATCGGTGTCCTCGAGCTCCGCCTCGAGCGCCTCGATCTTCTTCTCCAGCGCCTCCTGCTGCGCCTTCGCATCGTCGATGTCGTCGTCGTAGCTGGACGCGGTCTGGAAGCCGCCCATGGCGGACGCCCCGGACAGCGTGAAGCCCAGCAGCAGCGCGAGCGCGAACGTGCCGGCCGCGGCCACGAGTGCGATGCGAGAGCGGATCATGCGCGCGTGTACCTCCCCAGCGTCACCACCGAGGCGACGGCGGCGAGGCCCACCGCCACCACCAGCAGCCACGGCGCGACGGTCCAGACGTCCGCGGTGCCGATGTACCGGACCCAGGTCACCGAGCCCTTCAGCCAGTCCTCGACCAGGTACGTCACCCCGAAGTACAGGCCGCCCACGGCGAGCAGCGCTCCGCCGGTCGCCGCGACGGCACCCTCGAGCATGAACGGCATCTGGATCAGCGAGCGGGACGAGCCGACCATGCGCATGATCTGGGTCTCGCGTCGACGGCTGAGCGCGCTGAGGCGGATCGTCGTGGTGATCAGCAGCATCGCCGCGATCAGCATGACGCCCGCGAGCGCGGCGGCGACCACGGTGGCGGCGTTGAGGAACCGGAACAGCTCGGAGAAGATCTCCCGCTGGTCACGCACCACGTCGACCCCCGGCAGCCCCTCGGTCGCGTCCGCGACCACCTCGAACTGCTCGGGGTCCGCCAGCTTCACGCGGAAGCTCGGCTGCATCTGGTCCGGGGTGAGGCTCGACCAGATCCCCTCGGAGTCGTTGGCGACGAACTTGTCGTACGCCTCCTCGCGCGACTCGTAGTAGACGGTGTCGACCAGGTCGCTCAGCGCGCCCTCCTCGAGCACCGCGCGGATCGCGGCCTCCTGCTCGGGGGTGGCGGCACCCTCCGCGCACTGCTCGTTGGTGGAGTTCTCCGGGCACAGGAAGATCGAGATCTCGACCTTCCCGTACCAGTCGTCCTTGAGCTGGTCGATCTGCATCTGGGTGAGCGCGGCCGCGCCGACGAACATCAGCGAGACGAACGTCACCAGCACCACCGACAGCGCCATGGTGCCGTTCCGGCGGAGCCCGTTGACGACCTCGCCGAGGATGAAGCGCAGCCTCATACGCGCTCCAGCCCGTAGACCCCGCGGTCCTGGTCGCGGACCAGCTGGCCGCCCCTGAGCTCGATGACGCGCTTGCGCATCTGGTCGACGATCTCGTCGTCGTGCGTGGCCATCAGCACCGTCGTGCCGGTGCGGTTGATGCGGTCGAGCAGGCGCATGATGCCCACCGAGGTGCCGGGATCGAGGTTTCCGGTCGGCTCGTCGCACAGCAGGATCGGCGGGTGGTTGACGAACGCGCGCGCGATCGCCACGCGCTGCTGCTCTCCGCCGGAGAGCTCGTGCGGCATGCGCCGCTCCTTGCCGGACAGGCCCACCAGCTCGAGCATCTCGGGCACGGTCGCCTGGATGTGGTGCTTGCTCTTGCCGATCACCTGCAGCGCGAACGCGACGTTCTGGTAGACGGTCTTGTTCGGCAGCAGGCGGAAGTCCTGGAACACCGCGCCGATCTCGCGACGCAGGTGCGGCACGCGCCAGGCGGAGAGCTTGTTGAGGTGGCGGCCCGCCACGTAGACGTCTCCGCCGGTGGGGCGCTCCTCGCGCAGGATCAGCTTGAGGAAGGTCGACTTGCCGGATCCCGAGGACCCGACCAGGAACACGAAGTCCCCTCGCTCGATCTCCACGGAGACAGAGTCGAGGGCGGGGCGTGCGCCCCGCTTGTAGACCTTGGTGACGTCATCGAGTCGAATCATGCGGTGATGGCGTGCGAGGGGTAGGACCCGCACCTCTCCAGCATCGTAGGAATGCGGCTCCGGCGCTCGGGGGAGGCGCGCCGCGACCCGCGTGCCCGATTGGTCACATGTCGACCATCGGTGCTTCCTTGAGCTTCCCTCCCGGACGGTGCGCACGGATCTGGGCGCGACACGCCGAGCCGAACCGCGCATCGTCCCGCGACACACCGCCGACCCGGGACCGGTTCCGTGCGGGCTGTCCGGGTTACTCCGCGTTCTGGCCGGCGCGGCGCCAGCGGATGCCGGCGTCGATGAACCCGTCGAGGTCGCCGTCGAAGACCACCTGGGGGTTGCCGACCTCGTAGCCGGTGCGCAGGTCCTTGACCAGCTGCTGGCCGTAGAGGAAGTAGGAGCGCATCTGGTCGCCCCACGACGCCTTGATGTCGCCCGCGAGCTCCTTCTTCTGCGCGGCCTCCTCCTCCTTCTTGAGCAGCAGCAGGCGCGACTGGAGCACGCGCATGGCGGCGGCGCGGTTCTGGATCTGCGACTTCTCGTCCTGCATCGACACGACGATGCCGGTCGGGAGGTGGGTGAGGCGCACCGCGGAGTCGGTGGTGTTGACCGACTGGCCGCCGGGGCCCGAGGAGCGGAACACGTCGACCTTGATCTCCGACTCGGGGACCTCGATGTGGTCGGTCGACTCGATCTGCGGGATCACCTCGACCGCGGCGAACGAGGTCTGGCGCTTGTCGGCCGAGCCGAACGGGCTGATGCGCGCGAGCCGGTGGGTGCCCGCCTCGACGGACAGGGTGCCGTAGGCGTACGGGGCGTTGAGCTCGAAGGTCGCGGACTTGATGCCGGCGCCCTCGGCGTAGGAGGTGTCGAGCACCTTGGTGGAGTAACCGTGCCGCTCGGCCCAGCGCAGGTACATGCGCAGCAGCATCTCGGCGAAGTCGGTGGCGTCGTCGCCGCCGGCGCCGGAGCGGATCGTCACCACGGCGTTGCGCTCGTCCCACTCCCCCGTCATCAGGGTGCGGACCTCCATGGCGGCGAGGTCGGTCTTGAGCTTCGCGAGCTCGGCGTCGGCCTCGGCGAGGGTCTCCTCATCGTCGCCCTCGGTGCCCAGCTCGACCAGCACCTCCAGGTCGTCGATCCGGCTGCCCATGCGGGTGACGCGCTCGAGCTCCGCGTTCGCCTGGCTGAGCTGGCTGGTGACCGCCTGCGCGTTCTCCTGGTCGTCCCACAGGTCCGGGGCAGCCGCCTGCTCCTCGAGCTCGGCGATGCGCGCCTTCAACCGGGTCGGGTCCGTCACCGCCTCGATCTGGGAGAAGGTCGAGCGGAGTTCCTGGATCTCGGTCGCGAAGTCGGTGGCCACGAGCGTCAAGTCTAGTGGCGGACGGGCGGCGCAGCGCCCGGACGTGGGGCCCGGTCAGCCCCCGGTGACGGAGTCGAGCGCGTCCTTGGCGCTGTCGACGGCGTCGTTCGCACTGTCGACGGCCTCGCCGACGCTGTCCTGGATCTCCTCGGCGCGCTCGCTCGCCTCCTCCGCCACCTCGTTGGCCTTCTCGATCGCGTCCTTGGCACCGGAGGTCGCGTCGGCGATCGACTGCTCGACGTCGCCGCAGCCGGTGAGCGACAGCGCGAGCGCGCCGGCCGCGAGGGCGACCACGATGCGACGGACGGACGGCAGGGCCATGAGACGCCTCCAGAGGTAGGGAAGGGCTCCAGCGTAGGTCACCGACGCATCGTCCCCGGGCAGAGGGAAGGGCCCCCGATCCTTGTGGGATCGGGGGCCCTCCTGGAGAGGACTACCGGGGCGAGATCACCCCAGGAGCCAGATCTGTCAGGCCTTCTTCGCGGCGGCCTTCTTGGCGGGAGCCTTCTTGGCCTCCACCTTGGGCGAGGCCTCGGTCTTGCGGCCGGCCTTCACCTGGTCCCAGGTGGTGCCGTAGTACGCGGCCTCCATCATCACCTTCATGTCCTCGAGGATCGGAAGGCGCGGGTTGGCGGGGGCGCACTGGTCGGCGTAGGCGTTCATGGCCAGGGTGTCGAGGCCCGACATGAAGTCGGTCTCGTCGACGCCGACCTCCTGGAAGGACCGCTCGATGCCGACCTTGTCGCGCAGCTCCTCGACGGCCTTCGCGTAGGACTCCACGCCCTCCTCGGGGGTCGAGGCCGGGAGACCCAGCATCTGGGCGATCTCCTGGTAGCGCTCGGGGGCGACGTAGGACTCCGCCTTGGGCCACGAGGTCGGCTTGGTCGGGACCTTGCCGTTGTAGCGGATCACGTGGGGCAGGTAGATCGCGTTGGTGCGACCGTGCGCCACGTGGTGGGTCGAGCCGGTGACGTGGGACATCGCGTGCACCAGGCCCAGGAAGGCGTTGGCGAAGGCCATGCCCGCGATGGTCGCGGCGTTGTGCATCTTCTCGCGCGCCTTGACCGCGCCGCCGCCGACCGTGACGGACTCCTCGATGTACTGGAAGACCATCTTGATGGCCTGCAGGGCGAGACCGTCGGTGTAGTCGTTCGCGTACACGGAGACGTAGGCCTCGGTGGCGTGGGTCAGGGCGTCGAAGCCGGAGTCGGCGGCCACGCGCGACGGGAGGTTCGCGGTGAGGACCGGGTCCACGATCGCGACGGTCGGCGTGAGCGCGTAGTCCGCGAGCGGGTACTTGCGGCCGTTCTCCGGGTCCGAGATGACCGCGAAGGGGGTGACCTCCGAGCCGGTGCCCGAGGTGGTCGGGATGCAGACCAGCTTGGCGAGCTCGCCCAGCTTCGGGAACTGGAAGGCGCGCTTGCGGACGTCGAAGAACTTCTCCTTCAGGTCCGCGAAGTCGACCTCGGGGTGCTCGTACAGCAGCCACATGACCTTGGCGGCGTCCATCGGCGAGCCGCCGCCGACCGCGATGATCGTGTCGGGCTTGAAGGCGCGGAGGGTCTCGGCGCCCTTGCGGACGGTGGAGACGCTCGGCTCCGGCTCGACGTTGTCCATGATCTGGACGGAGACCGGGTTGGTGCGGCGGTTGAGGACGTCGAGGACCTTGTCCACGACGCCGATGCGGGTCATGGTCGCGTCGGTGACGATCGTGACGCGCTCGACACCGTTCATGTCGTGGAGGTACTGGATCGCGTTCGGCTCGAAGTAGGTCTTGGCCGGAACCTTGAACCACTGCATGTTGTTGTTCCTCCGGCCGATCCGCTTGACGTTGATGAGGTTCACCGCGGTGACGTTCGCGGACACCGAGTTGCGGCCGTAGGAGCCGCAGCCGAGCGTGAGGGACGGCATGAAGGCGTTGTAGATGTCGCCGATGCCGCCGTGCGAGGACGGGGAGTTGACGATGATGCGGACGGCCTTGCAGCGCTTGCCGAACTCCTTGACGAGCTCGTCGTCGGTCGCGTGGATCGCGGCGGAGTGGCCCAGGCCGTGGAACTCGACCATGCGCTGGGCGTACTCGAGGCCCTGCTCGGTCGACTCGGCCTTGAGGACGGCCAGCACCGGCGCGAGCTTCTCACGGGTGAGGGGCTCGGACTCGCCGACGGTGGACACCTCGGCCAGGATGATCGAGGTCTCCTCCGGGACGGAGAAGCCGGCCTGCTCGGCGATCCACTGCGGGGTCTTGCCCACCACGTTCGGGTTGAGCTTGGCGCCGGCGCAGTTCTCGCCGTTGGCCTGGACGCCGAAGATGAACTCCTCGAGCATCGCCTTCTCGGCGGGGGTGGCCATGTACGCGTGGAGCCGGTCGAACAGCGAGAGCGCCTCGTCGTAGATCTCGGCGTCGAGGATCACGGCCTGCTCCGACGCGCAGACCATGCCGTTGTCGAACGCCTTCGAGATCACCAGGTCGTTGATCGAGCGCTTGAGGTTCGCCGACTTGTGCACGTAGGCGGGGACGTTGCCCGCGCCGACGCCCAGGGCGGGCTTGCCGCAGGAGTACGCCGCCTTGACCATCGCGTTGCCGCCGGTCGCGAGGATCAGCGCGACGCCGTCGTGGTTCATGAGCGCGTTGGTCGCCTCGATCGAGGGGGTCTCGACCCACTGGATGCAGTGCTCGGGGGCACCGGCGGCGATGGCCGCGTCGCGCACGATCTTGGCCGCGGCGATCGACGACTTCTGGGCGCTCGGGTGGAACGCGAAGATGATCGGGTTGCGGGTCTTGAGCGCGATGAGCGACTTGAAGATCGCGGTCGAGGTGGGGTTGGTCACGGGGGTCACGCCGGCGACGACGCCGACGGGCTCCGCGATCTCGATGATGCCCTTGATCGGGTCCTCGTTGATGATGCCGACGGTCTTCATCGGCGCCATCGAGTGGGTCACGTGCTCGCAGGCGAAGATGTTCTTGACGGCCTTGTCCTCGAACACGCCGCGGCCGGTCTCCTCGACCGCGAGGACGGCGAGCTCGCCGTGCTGGTTCAGGGCGGCGACCGAGGCCTTCTTGACGAGCAGGTTGACGTCGTCCTGGGTGAACGCGCTGTAGGCGTCGAGCGCCTTCTTGCCGTTCTGGACGAGCTGGTCGATGGCGTCGGCGACGGAAACCGTGGCCTTGCTCTCCGGGGCGGTGGTGGTCATCTCTATCTGGCTCCTCTGTGCTGGGCTTCGACCCCCTCCGGGCCTCATCCCCATGTCCCTCAACGTACGCCCGGGACCGGGACCTGTCTCGCGGCGAAGGTCCCGGGGACCATTGGCCTACTACCAGGGGTTTTATACCCCACGGGGCATATTTTCCAGGGAGGATGAAGGGACAAATCGGACACGCATCGTGCCGTGCACGACCGCCCATGAGGACGATGCGGGGGTTGCGTGGAGCGCCACGGGCGCCCCGGGCATCGTCCCGTCCCGGCACGACGCGGGGCCGGCATCCCGCAGGATGCCGGCCCCGCGCCACGGCCGGGCGTCAGCCCGTGAACAGCGCGAATGCCTTGACGGCGGTCTGGCTGATCCCGTAGATCAGCCCGGCCCCGACGAGCACCCAGAGCACGTACGCGAGGGGATTGGTCACCCCGGGGGTCCTCCGCTCCATGGCTCAGCCCTCCTTTCCCGCGCCCGCGAGCGCGGGCTCCTCGATCTCGGCGGCGTGGTGCCGCTCGTGGTCAGGCACCGCGTCCGCCGCCTCGTGCCAGCGCGCGTGCACCGGCCGCACCAGCAGGTTCGCGATGAAGCCGATCGCCAGCACGCCCACCATCACGAGCATCGACGGGCGGTACAGGTCCGCACCCTCGAGCCCCTGACCCTCGAGGATGTCGAGCAGGCCGTTGATGATGAGCGGACCCGCGACGCCGGCGGCGGACCACGCGGTGAGCAGCCGCCCGTGGATGGCCCCCACCTCGAACTCGCCGAACACGTCCTTGAGGTACGCCGGGATGGTCGCGAAGCCGCCGCCGTAGAAGCTGATGATCAGCACCACCAGCGCCACGAACAGCGCCACGTTGACGGGCCCGAACAGCGCGACGCCCGTGTAGGCGAGCGCCCCGACCCCGAGGTAGATGACGTACATCGCCTTGCGCCCGATCACGTCGGAGAAGCTGGACCAGCCGATCCGGCCACCCATGTTCGCGAGCGACAGCAGGCCGACGAAGCCGGCCGCCGCGGCCGCCGTGACGGCCGGGAAGTAGTCCTCGATCATGGGCTTGGCGTTCTCGAGGATGCCGATGCCCGCGGTCACGTTGGTGAACAGCACCAGCCACAGCATCCAGAACGGGAAGGTCTTGATCGCGTTCTTCGCGCTCACCTGTCCGCCGCTCGAGACCTTCGCAACGTGCTCGGTGGGCTCCCAGCCGTCCGGCTTGTAGCCCTTCGGGGGGACCCTGACCACCGCCGCGCCCATCAGCATCAGCGAGGCGTAGAGGCCGCCCAGCGTGAGGAACGTCGGCACCAGCGCGTCCGCCTCGGTGTCGCCGTAGGTCTTGAGCAGGAACTGGGTGAGGGGTGCGGCGAGCAGCGCGCCACCACCGAAGCCCATGATCGCGAGACCCGTCGCGAGGCCCGGCCGGTCCGGGAACCACTTGATGAGGGTCGACACCGGCGAGATGTACCCGAGCCCCAGGCCGATGCCGCCGATCACGCCGTAGCCGAGGTAGACCACCCACAGCTGGCCGATCGACACGCCCAGACCCGCGATCGCGAAGCCGCTCACCCAGGCGGCCGCGGAGATCACCATGGTCTTGCGCGGGCCGTTGCGCTCCATCCACCGGCCGCCGAACGCGGCCGACAATCCCAGCATGACGATCGAGATCGAGAAGATCACGCCGATCTGCGTGTGCGAGGCGTCGAACCTGTCGCGCAGGGCGTCCTTGAGGACGGAGTAGGCGTACACCTGGCCGATGCTGAGATGCACGGCGAGGGCGGCGGGCGGCACGAGCCACCGGTTGTACCCGGGTGGCGCGATCGTCCGTTCGCGGTCAAGGATGGACATCGTTGTTCTCCCTTCGAAAAACCCCGGCGACAGCGCCATTGCTTTTCGAAAGACGCCGGTGTCAAGCGGCATCCTCCCGGACTCGCGGACCCGATTCGGGGGACCTTGGTCACACGCCTGCGCGGCCGCGATCGGATGGACTCGGAGAAGCGGTACCCGCTGGGGTATATCGTGACCGCGAAGGAGGACCCATGAGCGCACCCGTCGCCCCCGCATCGTCCCTGGCTCACCTGCCGGTGGGCGTGTTCGCCATCGCGATGGGCGTCGGCGGCACGGCCGTCGGGTGGCACCGCGCCGTCGAGACGTTCGACCTCGGCGTCGCGGTCGGGCAGGCGCTCGCCTGGGCCGGGCTCGCGGTGCTCGCGGTCGCGCTCGCCGCCTACGGCGCCAAGGTGATCCGCCACCCGCGCGCGGCGCTCGCGGAGTGGACCCACCCGGTCAAGGCGGCCTTCGTCGCGACCATCCCGATCTCGATGATGGTCCTCGCGATCGCGTTCCTGCCGATGAGCGAGCCGCTCTCCGCGGGACTGTGGTGGACCGGCGCGGGGCTCCAGGCGATCGCGACCGTGCTGATCATGCGCACGTGGATCGCCGACGCGCGGATCGAGACCATCCACGTGCATCCCGCCTGGTTCATCCCCGTGGTGGGCAACCTGGTGGCGCCGCTCGCCGGCGTGGCCCACGCGCCCGCGGAGATCAACTGGTACTTCTTCGGGATCGGCTCCGTGTTCTGGCTGGGGCTGCTGCCGATCGTGCTCCAGCGGCTGTTCGTCGCGGGCGTGATCCCGCCGCGGCTCGCACCGACGCTCGCGATCCTGGTCGCGCCTCCCGCGGTGGCGGCGCTGTCATGGGTGCGGCTCGGCGGCGCCTGGACCGACCCGCTCGCGATGATGCTGCTGGGCGTGGTGATCTTCCAGCTCGCCCTGCTCGCGGCGCAGGCCAACGCGCTGCGGCGGGTCCCGTTCGCGGTCAGCGCGTGGGCCTACACGTTCCCGCTCGCGGCGGCGGCGTCGGCGCTGCTCGCGGCCTACGGGGCGGGCGCGACCGCGTTCGCGGCCTGGGTGGGCGCGCTCGCGCTCACCGCGGCGACCCTGCTCGTGCTGGGGCTCGGGTGGCGCACCGGCGTGGCCGTGGCGCGAGGGGAGCTGGTCAAGCCCGAGGGGTGAGGCTCAGGGCCGAGATCGGCACGATTCTCTTCGGGAGATCGATCCGCGCCCCGCGAACGACACGATCGTCTTCACGAGGCGGTCGGGGTGCGGATCGGGCGCGGGTGCGGATCGGGCGCGGGTGGGGCTGGAGGGAGAGCCCCCGTCAGCCCGCGACGATGTCGCCCGTCCAGGCGCCGATGCCGCCCTCCAGGCCCACGGTGCCCTCGACGCCGTCGGCGGCCATCCCCTCGATCGCGGCGCGCGAGCGGTTGCCGGAGCGGCAGTACACGGCGTACTCGCCCTCGGGGTCGAGCGCGGCGATCTGCGCGTCGAAGTCGGCGCCCTGGACGTCGATGTTCACGGCCTCGGGCAGGTGGCCCTCGGCGTACTCGGCGGGCGTGCGGACGTCGATGACGACCACGCCGTCGGTGGCGACGGCCTCGGCGAACCGCTCGGCGCTGACGTGGCCTCCGTCGAAGGCGAGGGGGGCGTCCTCGCCGCCCGAGCAGGCGGACAGCGTGACGGCGGCGAGCATGGCGGCACCGAGCATGGCGGCGCGGGTCTTGATGCGGGTCATGGGGAGAACTATACCCCAGGGGGTATGCATCCGGTGAGCGCGATGCGCCTCGCCCCCGACCCCGCCCCCACTCGCGACCCTCTCCCCCGACCCCCTTCCCTCGCTCATGAAGGGAATCGTGTCGACCTCGAGCGCGGATCGCCCCCCGTGAAGCGATCCGTGCCGGACACGACGGCGCCCGGCGCGCATCGCGGAGAGACAGGCGATGCGGCCGGGCGCCGGGTCGGCGAGCGGGCTCAGGCCACGCGGATGAGCTTCTTGTTGACGAACTCGTCCGCGGCCAGCAGGCCCATCTCCCGCGAGGTGCCGGAGCGCTTCACACCGCCGAACGGCAGCTCGGGGCTGTCGGCCAGCACGCAGTTGACGTAGACCATGCCGGCCTCGATCGCGTCGGCCACGCGCTGCGCCTGCGCCTCGTCCGTCGTGTAGACGTAGGAGCCCAGGCCGAACGCGGTGTCGTTCGCCAGCGCGATCGCCTCCTCCTCGCTCGTGACCTTGTACACGGCGGCCGCGGGCCCGAACAGCTCCTCGCGGTACACGTCCATCTCGGGGGTGACCCCGGTCAGCACCGTCGGCGCGTAGAAGGCTCCGTCGCGGGTCCCGCCCGCGACCAGGGTCGCGCCCTGCGCGACCGCCGTCGCGACCTGGCCCTCGAGCCGCTCGGCCGCGGCGAGGGAGGACAGCGGTCCGATCACCGAGTCCTCCTCGAAGCCGTCGCCGGCCTTGCACGCGACCATGGCGGCGGTGAACTTCTCGAGGAACTCGTCGTACAGCGAGTCGATCACGATGAACCGCTTGGGGGCGTTGCAGGACTGCCCGCTGTTGTCCATGCGGGCCTCGACGGCGCCCTCGACCACGGCGTCCATGTCCTCGGTCGACAGCAGGATGAACGGGTCCGACCCGCCCAGCTCGAGCGCGACCTTCTTGAGGTGCTGGCCCGCGAGCGCGGCCACGGCGGAGCCCGCCCGCTCGGAGCCCGTCACCGAGACGCCGTGGATGCGCGGGTCCGCGATGATCTGCGCGGCCTGCTCGTTCGACGCGTACACGTTGACGTAGACGCCCTCGGGGGCGCCTGCGTCGCGGTACATCTGCTCGATCGCGGCGGCCGACTCGGGGCACTGCGGGGCGTGCTTGAGGACGATGCTGTTGCCCACCACGATGTTCGGCGCGGCGAAGCGTGCCACCTGGTAGTAGGGGAAGTTCCACGGCATGATGCCGAGCAGCGGGCCGAGCGCCGAGCGGCGGATCACCGCGGTGCCCTCGCCCAGGATGTCGATCGGGGTGTCGCCCGTGATCGCCTCGGCGTTGTCGGCGTAGTACTCGGTGATGTCCGCGGCGAAGTCGACCTCGCCCAGGGCATGCGACATCGGCTTGCCCATCTCGCGCACGATGATCGCGGCGAGCTCCTCGCGGCGCTCCCGGTGGAGCTCCGCCACGCGACGGATGACGGCGGCGCGCTCGGCGGGCGTCGAGCTCCGCAGCCAGCCGCGGTAGGCGGCGTCGGCGGCGGCGACGGCCGCGGGGACCTCGGCGTCGGTCATGGTGGGGTACTCGGCGAGCGTCTCTCCGGTCGCGGGGTTGACCACTGCGTAGTTCATCTCTCTCCTCTTCCTTGAAGCTCGGTCGGTCTCAGTCGACGGGGATCAGGGTGTACTTGGTGGACAGGTACTCGTCGATGCCCTCGAGGCCGCCCTCGCGCCCGATGCCCGACTGCTTGACGCCGCCGAACGGTGCGGCGGCGTTGGACACCACGCCCGCGTTCAGACCCATCATGCCGGTGGCGAGCGAGTCGATCAGGCGATGGCCGCGCGCGAGATCCTGCGTGTACGCGTACGAGACCAGGCCGTACTCGGTGGCGTTGGCGAGCGCGACGCCCTCCTCCTCGGTCTCGAAGGTCGCGATCGCCAGCACCGGCCCGAAGATCTCCGTCGAGAGGATCTCGGAGCCGGGCTGCACGTCGGTGAGGACCGTGGGCTGGAGGAACGTGCCGGGGCCGTCCACCGCCGCGCCGCCGGTCGCCAGGGAGGCGCCCCTGGTCACCGCATCGTCCACCAGGGCGAGGGACGATGCGACGGCCCGGTCGTCGATGAGCGGCCCGATCTGGACGCCGTCCTCGGTACCGCGGCCGACCCGCATGGCGGTGACGCGCTCGGTGACGCGACGCGCGAACTCGTCGGCGACCGACGCGTGGACGATGAAGCGGTTGGCGGCGGTGCACGCCTGGCCGATGTTGCGGAACTTGGCCATGAGCGCGCCCTCGACGGCCTTGTCCAGGTCCGCATCCTCGAAGACGAGGAACGGCGCGTTGCCGCCCAGCTCCATGGACACCCGGAGCACGCCGTCGGCGGCCTGCTTGATCAGCGCGCGCCCCACCTCGGTGGAGCCGGTGAAGGACAGCTTGCGCAGGCGCGGGTCCGCGAGGATCGGAGCGGTGACGCCGCGCGAGTCCGTCGAGGTGATGACGTTGACCACGCCCGCCGGCACGCCGACCTCCTCGAGGATCCCGGCGAACGCCAGCGTGGTCAGCGGCGTGAGGGCCGCGGGCTTGACCACCACGGTGCAGCCCGCCGCGAGCGCCGGCGCGATCTTCCGGGTCGCCATCGCGAGGGGGAAGTTCCAGGGCGTGATCAGGTACGACGGTCCGACCGGCCGCCGCGAGACCACCATGCGACCCGTGCCCTCCGGGTTGAGCCCGTAGCGGCCGGTGATGCGGACCGCCTCCTCGGAGAACCAGCGCAGGAACTCGTTGCCGTAGGCGACCTCTCCGCGCGCCTCCGCGAGCGGCTTGCCCATCTCGAGCGTCATGAGCAGCGCGAGGTCCTCGGCGCGCTCGCGCACCTTCTCGAAAGCGGCTCGCAGCAGCTCGCCGCGCACGCGCGGCGCCGTCGCTGCCCAGGCGTCCTGCGCGGCGACAGCGGCGTCGAGGGCCCGCTGCGCATCGTCCGGCGACGCGTCGGCGATCGACCGGATCACGTCGCCCGTCGACGGGTCGCGGACGTCGAACGTCGCGCCGGTGGACGATGCGGTCCACTCCCCCCCGATGTACAGCCCGGTGGGCATGGCGTCGAGGACGGCGCCCTCCCGCTCCGCGGTCATGCCGACGCCCCGGCGAGCTGCGCCGCGATCACGTCGAGCCCCTCCGCCAGGAGAGCATCCGAGATGGACAGCGGCGGCAGGAATCGGATGACGTTGCCGTGGGTGCCGCAGGTGAGCACGATCACCCCCTCGGCGATCGCTCCCTTGGCGACCCTGCCCGCGAGCGCCGCGTCCGGGGCGCCCGTGGTCGGGTCGACGAACTCGACCGCGACCATCGCGCCGCGCCCGCGGACCTCGGCGATGCGCGGGTCGGACTCGCGCATCGTGTCCAGGCGGGAGGTGAGCAGCGTGCCGATCTCCGTCGCACGGTCCACCAGGCCGCCGTGCTCGAACGCGTCGATCGAGGCGAGCGCGGCCGCGCACGCGATGGGGTTGCCCCCGTACGTGCCGCCCAGGCCGCCGGCGTGCGACGCGTCCATGATGTCCGCGCGGCCGGTGACCGCGGCGAGCGGCAGGCCGCCCGCGATGCCCTTCGCCAGGGTCATGAGGTCGGGCTCGACACCGAACAGCTCGGACGCGAACATCGCGCCGGTGCGGCCGAAGCCGGTCTGGACCTCGTCGGCGATGAAGACCACGCCGTTGTCGCGGCACCAGTCCGCGACGGCGGGCAGGAAGCCCTCGGCCGGGACGATGAAGCCGCCCTCGCCCTGGATCGGCTCGATGATGACGGCCGCGAGGTTCGCCGCACCCACCTGCTTCTCGATGAGGTCGATGGAGCGCGCCGCTGCCTCCGCACCGGACAGGCCGTCGCGCAGCGGGTAGGACGCGGGCGCGCGGTAGACCTCGGACGCGAAGGGCCCGAAGCCGCTCTTGTAGGGCATCGACTTCGCCGTCAGCGCCATGGTGAGGTTGGTCCGCCCGTGGTAGGCGTGATCGAAGGCGACCACGGCCTGCCGGCCGGTGAACTTGCGCGCGATCTTGACGGCGTTCTCGACCGCCTCTGCGCCGGAGTTGAACAGCGCGGACTTCTTGGCGAAGGCGCCCGGCACGAGGCGGTTGAGGGCCTCGCACACCTCGACGTAGCCCTCGTAGGGCGACACCATGAAGCAGGTGTGCGTGAACTGCGCCGCCTGACGCTGGACGGCCTCGACCACGCCGGGGTGGGCGTTGCCCACGGACGTGACCGCGATCCCGGAGCCCAGGTCGATCAGCGAGTTGCCGTCGGCGTCGACCACGACGCCGCCTCCCGCGGCGACCGCCGAGATGGGCGCGGTGTGACCGACGCCCGCCGCCACGGCGGCCGCCTTCCGGTCGAGGAGCTCCTGCGAGCGGGGCCCCGGGATCGCCGTGACCAGGCGGCGCTCCTGCGGCAGGCCGGGTCCGCCGATCAGCGGGCCCGCCTCGGGGGTGAGGGTCATGCTGCTGCTCCGTCTGCGACCACGAGGGCCGCGTCGATGATGTCCAGGCCGCGGCGCAGCTCATCCTCGGTGATGACCAGCGGGGGCGCGACGTGGATGCGGTTGAAGTGGATGAAGGGCCACAGTCCGGCCTTCTTGCAGGCGGCCGCGAGGGCCGCCATCGGGGCGGCGTCCGCACCCGACGCGTTGAAGGGCACCAGGCCCTCGCGGGTGTCCCGATCCTTGACCAGCTCGATGGCCCAGAACAGGCCCGTGCCGCGGATCTCGCCCACGCTGGGGTGGGTCTCGAGCCAGCCCTCGAGGGTGGGGCGCACCACGCGCTCGCCCAGGTCCTTGACCCGCGCGAGGATGCCGTCACGCTCGAACACCTCGAAGGTCGCGATGCCGGGGGCGCAGGCGAGCGGGTGGCCGGAGTAGGTCAGGCCGCCGGGGAACGCGCGGTCGTCGAAGACGCGGGCGATCGCGTCCGAGATCACCACGCCGCCCAGCGGAACGTAGCCGGAGTTGACGCCCTTGGCGAAGGTGATGAGGTCCGGCACCACGTCGTGGCCCTGGAACGCGAACCACTCGCCGGTGCGGCCGAAGCCGACCATCACCTCGTCCGCGATGTAGACGATCCCGTACTTGTCGCACAGCGCGCGCACGCCCTGGAGGTAGCCCGGCGGGGGCACCAGCACGCCGTTGGTGCCCACCACGGTCTCGATGATGATCGCCGCGATGGTCGCCGCGCCCTCGAGCACGATCTGCTGCTCGAGGTGCGCGAGCGCGCGCTCGGTCTCCTCCTCGGGGGTCTGGGAGTAGAACGGCGAGCGGTAGAGGTAGGGGCCGAAGAAGTGCACGACCGAGCCGTCGGCCGGCTCGTTGGGCCAGCGGCGCGGGTCGCCCGTGAGGGAGATCGCCGTGGTGGTGTTGCCGTGGTAGCTGCGGTACATCGCCATCACCTTGCGACGGCCGGTGCTCAGGCGCGCCATGCGCACCGCGTTCTCGTTCGCGTCGGCGCCGCCGTTGGTGAAGAACACCTTGGAGAAGGGCGCCCCCGCCACGTCGACGATGCGCCGGGCGAGCTCGCCGCGTACGTCGTTCGCGAACGACGGCTGGATGGTGGCCATGCGCCCCGCCTGGCGCTCGATCGCGGCGACCAGGTCCGGATGCTGGTGGCCCAGGTTGAGGTTGACCAGCTGCGACGCGAAGTCGAGGTAGCGGTTGCCCGCGTAGTCCCAGAACTCGGCGCCGGCGCCGCCGGCGACGGGCAGCGGGTCGATCTGGGCCTGCGCGCTCCACGAGTGGAACACGTGCGCGCGGTCGTCCGCGCGGACGCGGGCCTCGTCTCCGGTCATCAGCTGCTCGGTCATACGGTTCCTCTCCTGCTGCTCAGTGGTTGCTGGGGAAGCCCAGGTCGATCTGGGACTCGGACGGCAGGGGCCACCGCGTGGTGACCACCTTGGAGCGCGTGTAGAAGTGGATCGACTCGGGGCCGTAGATGTGCGAGTCGCCGAACAGCGACTGCTTCCAGCCGCCGAACGAGAAGGCCCCGATCGGCACGGGCAGCGGCACGTTGATGCCCACCATGCCCACCTGGATGTCGAGCTCGAACCGGCGCGCGGTGCCGCCGTCGCGGGTGAAGATCGCGGTGCCGTTGGCGAAGGAGTTCGCGTTGACCAGCGCGACGGCCTCGTCGTAGCTGTCGACACGCACCACGGAGAGCACGGGGCCGAAGATCTCGTCGGAGTACACCTTCATGCCGGGCTTCACGTGGTCGACCAGCGAGACGCCGATGAAGTAGCCGTCGCCGTCGAACTCCTGCGCCGTGCCGTCGACCACCACGGTGGCGCCCTCGGCGGGCGCGCCGGTCACGTAGGAGGCGACCTTCTCCCGGTGCTCCCGCGTGATGAGGGGGCCCATCTCCGACGCCGGGTCGGTGCCGGGACCGATGCGCAGGTTGCCGATGCGCTCCGTCACCTTCGCGACCAGCGCGTCGGCGGTCTCCGCGCCCACCGCGACCAGCACCGAGATCGCCATGCAGCGCTCGCCGGCCGAGCCGTAGGCGGCGGACACCGCCGCGTCGGCGGCGCCGTCGAGGTCCGCGTCGGGCATCACGATCATGTGGTTCTTCGCGCCGCCGAGCGCCTGGACCCGCTTGCCGTTGCCCGCCGCGCGCTCGTAGATCGAGCGGGCGATCGGGGTCGAGCCGACAAAGCTGACGGCGCCGACCTGCGGCGAGTCGAGGATCGCGTCGACGGCCTCCTTGTCGCCGTGGACCACGTTGAGGACGCCTGCCGGCAGGCCCGCCTCCTCCCACAGCCGGGCCAGGAACACGGCCGAGCTCGGGTCCTTCTCCGACGGCTTGAGGATCACCGCGTTGCCGCACGCGATCGCGGACGCCGCCATCCACAGCGGCACCATCACCGGGAAGTTGAACGGCGTGATCGCGCCGACCACGCCCACGGGCTGCTTGAGGGTGTGGACGTCGACGCCCGAGGCGACCTGGGTCGCGTGCTCGCCCTTGAGGAGGTTGACCAGGCCGGACGCGAACTCGACGTTCTCGATGCCGCGGCTGATCTCGCCCTTGGCGTCCGCGATGACCTTGCCGTGCTCGGAGGTGATGACCGCCGCGAGCTCGTCGGCGCGCTCGACCAGGAGCTGCCTCATCCGGAACAGGACGTCGGCGCGACGGACGAGGCCGGTGGCCGCCCACGCACGCTGCGCCTCGACGGCGCTCGCGATCACGGCGTCAACCTCGGCGGACGATGCGAAGGTCACCTCCGCGCGCTGCTCGCCCGTGGCCGGGTCGAAGACCGGCCCGGTGCGCTCGGTGCTGCCGGTCGCCTCCCCGGCGACGTGATGACGGATGACCTCCACGAACACTCCCTCTGACGACGGGCGCCGGACACTCTGCAGGGTCCGGCTACGATGGCTGTCACCCAAGACTCACACAGAGGGCAGGCACATGGTGGTGGCCGATCGTCGCAATCTCGCGAGCACCCGAACACATCGTCCGGAGCGCCATGCGCTGTCCGCGCTGCCCTCCGTCGCCGAGCTGCTGACGGAGCCCGCCTTCCTCGAGGGGGTGCCCGAGGTGATCGTCGGCGGCGCCGCTCTGGAGGCGCCGGTGAGGTGGGTGCACACCTCGGAGCGCGACGACATCGCGGTCCACCTCGACGGACGCGAGCTGCTGCTGTCGATGGGCACCGCGTGGCCCGACACCGACGCCGAGCTCGACGCCTTCATCACCTCGCTCGTGGACGCGGGCCTGTCCGCCCTGCTGCTCGAGCTGGGCACCCGGTATCTCGAGGTCCCGACGGCGGTCCGCGCGGCCGCGCAGCGCCACGGCCTCGCGCTGGTGGTGCTGCACCGCGTGGTGCGCTTCGTCACGCTCACGGAGGCCGGCCACAGCCGGATCATCGCGGGCCAGATGGCGGCGCTGCGCGCCCGCGACGAGGTCCGGGAGCTCTTCACCGGTCTCGCCCTGCGCGGCTCCCCCGCGGACCACGTGGTCCGCGAGCTCGCCCGCACCCTGGGCGCCCCTGTGGTGCTGGAGAGCCTCGCGCACGAGATGCTGATCGCGGAGGTGCCGGCCGGGGCCGAGGCGGCGGCGCTGCACGACTGGGAGCGGCGCTCGCGCGGAGCGCACCGCGGCAACGCGCTCGAGGAGGGCTGGGTCGTGGTGCCCGTCGACGCGCGCGGCAAGCGCTGGGGCTCGCTGGTCGCGCTGCCGGGGCCCGCCCATCCCGCCGGCCGCCGGAACGTGCTGCTGCAGGGCGCGATCGCCCTCGCGCTCGGCCGCCTCGCCGACGGCGGCGTCGACACCTGGTCCACCCTCGCGCGCCGCCACCTGCTCGAACCGCTCATGGCGGGCCGCTTCCAGAGCCCCGAGGCCGCGGCCGCGCGCCTCGAGGCCGCAGGCGTCCCGGTCGCGGGCCGGCTGCTGTACGGCCTGGTGCTCAGCGGCGCGGGTCGCACCCCGGCCGACGTCGAGGCGTGGGCGCTCGCGCTCGGCGCCCGCGCCCGCGCGCTGGCGATCACCAGCCGGACGGGCGCCCCGCTGACGATGGTGCTGCTGTCGAACCCCCAGCATCGTCCCCTCGACGACGACCACCTGCGCACGCTGCTGCGCGCGGCCCCCGACGGGGGACGCGTGTGCGCCACGATCGGCACCGCGGCCACCGACATCGAGGGCGCCCTGCTGTCGCTGCACGAGGCGCTCGACAACGCCCCCGACACCGCGGCCGAGCAGCAGGTCCACTGGGTCGAGCGACGCCCGCTGGCGCGCCTCATCAGCAGCCTGCGCGACGACCACCGCCTGCTCGACCACGGCGAGCGCATGCTCACCCCGCTCATCGAGCACGACCAGCGCACGGGCGGGGACCTGCTCCAGGTGCTGGGCGCCGCGCTCGCGCATCCCGGCAACCGGACCGCGGCCGCGAAGGCGGCGCACCTGTCGCGATCGGTGTTCTACCAGCGCCTCGACCTGATCTCGCGCCTGCTCGAGGTCGACCTCGAGGACGGCGAGACCCAGACGGCGCTGCACATCGCGCTGCTGTCCCGCCACCGCGCCTGACGGCCTCAGGGTGCGACGTAGACCTTCCGCAGCGTCTCGGTGACCGTCCACCGCGTGCGCATGCCTGCCTGCAGCCACACGAGCGAGCCCGGGCCGACCTCCGCGGGCGGCAGCGCGGGTTCGAGGTACTCGATGCGCGCGCGACCCGCGAGCACGACGAACACCTCGTCCACCTCGACGTCCGTGGCGACGCCCGGCGTCATCTCCCAGACCCCGATCTCGACCGCGCCGATCTCGGCGAGCGCCGCCGCGCCGTGCACGGGCGCGCCGGCCTCCAGCGCATCGTCCGGCACCGGCTCGGTCTCGATCGGCAGCGCGGTGAGGTCGACGGCGGCGCCGGGAGCGATGTCGGTCATGAGTCGAACCCCAATCCGAGGCGGTCGAGCGTGCGGAGCAGCAGGTTGCGGCGCCCCTCGTGGTGGTCCGCGCGATCGAGCGACCAGCGTGTGGCGTTGATGCCGATGCTCGCCAGCGGCTCGGGCGGGAACGGCAGCGGACGCTCCCGCACCATGCGCAGGCGGGTGCGCTCCGTGTCCTCGCCGGTCAGCAGGTCGAGCATCACGTTCGCGCCGAACCGGGTCGCGCCGACGCCGAGCCCGGTGAAGCCGACCGAGTACGCGACGTCGCCGCCGCGGGCCGAGCCGAAGAAGGCGCAGAACCGCGTGCTCGTGTCGATCGCGCCCGCCCAGCGATGGGTGGCCTCGATGCCCTCGAGCTGCGGGAAGGTGGTGAGCAGGTGGCTCGCGAGCCGCTCGTAGGACTCGGAGCGGTCCTGGTAGGCCGCCTTGAGACGACCGCCCGCGTAGTAGATGGCGTCGTAGCCGCCGAACAGGAGGCGGTCGTCAGCCGTCAGCCGGTAGTAGTGGAACTGGTTGCCCAGGTCCGCGACCCCCTGGCGCCCCTCCCACCCGATCGCCCCGAGCTGCGCTGCCGTGAGCGGCTCGGTCATCAGCGAGTAGTCGAAGACCGGCACCGTCATGAGCCGGTTGCGCTTGAGCAGGGACGGGAACACGTTGGTCGCGAGCGCGACCTTGCGCGCGGCGACCACGCCGTCCCCGGTGCGCACCGCCGGGCCGTCCTCGAGAGCGGTCACGGGCGAGCGCTCGAAGATGCGCACGCCGAGCTCCTCGGCCACCCGTGCGAGCTCCCGGGCGAGCTTCGCCGGATGCACCAGGGCGGTGTCGTCCGGGCTGAGGCTGCCGGCCAGGTAGGTGGGCGAGTCGACCAGCGCGCGGGTGCCGGCGGCGTCGAGGAAGCCCTCGTCGTCGCGGAGCCAGTCGACCTGGTGCGGCTCCACGGCCACGGCGAGGGCGCCCGTGCGCTGCCAGTCCACGTCCATGCCGTAGCGGGCGACGGTGGCCTCGATCTGGTCGAGGTTCTCGCGGCCCAGCTGGTCGAGCCGGTCGATCTCCTCGGGCCAGCGCGACTCTCCGTTCTCGCGCCCGTGCGTCAGCGAGGCCTCGCAGAAGCCGCCGTTGCGGCCCGAGGCCGCCCATCCGACGCGGCGCGCCTCGAGGATCACCACGTCGAGGTCGGGATCGCGCTCCTTCGCCATCACCGCGGTCCACAGGCCGCTGTAGCCGCCGCCGACCACCACCAGGTCGGCCCGATGGCTGCCCGCGAGGGCGGGGCGCTCCGGCCCCGGCGCATCGTCCGTCCAGAAGGGGGCGAGGCGCGACGACGCGAGCATCGCGCGCACGGCGTCGGCGGAGGGTCGGTCACGTTCGAAGACCGTGGTGCCCACGGATATCAGCTCCAGTCCTGTCCAGACGGTCCGGCCACGGGGACGCCGCCTGAGGAGATCGAAGCCCACCCGTGCCATCGCGCGCAAGGGGCGAGGGACCCGGCCGGACGGACCGGCGGACGATGCGGCACCGCCTGACGCATCGTCCACCCATGACCGTTGACGGGCGCCCGGGGCGCTCGGTTACCATCCTGTTCAGACGCCGTCGCGCGTCGCGATCGGGTCGCGCCAGGCCGGCGGCCGATCGGTCCCCTCCGTTTCTCGGAGACACCCGACGCCAGGCCGGTCGGGTGGAGGGAACCATGCCTGTCATTCTCGACCGCGCCCGCATCGCCCAGCTCATCGAGGAGCAGACCGCGCTCCTCAACGAGCGCACCACGAAGTCCAAGGCGATGTACGCGCACGCCAGCGAGCACCTCTCGGGCGGCGTCGCGTCCAGCTACCAGGGCCGCGACCCGTGGCCGATCTACATCGAGTCCGGCGCGGGCGACCGCATCACGGACGTCGACGGCAACGAGTACTTCGACTTCCACAACGGCTTCGGGTCGATGGTCCAGGGCCACGCGCACCCGGCGATCGGCGACGCGATCCAGAAGCGCTACCCGCTCGGCACGCACTTCGCCGCGGCCACCGAGGACGTCATCGACGTCGCCGACGAGCTCGCCCGCCGCTGGGGCATCCCCAAGTGGCGCTTCACCAACTCGGGCTCCGAGTCCACGATGGATGCGATCCGCATCGCCCGCGCCTACACCGGCCGCGACACCGTCATGAAGATCTTCGGCTCGTACCACGGCCACCACGACACGGTCATGGTGTCGATCGGCGTCGAGTACGACAAGATCGGCGACCGCGAGAACCTCGCCTCGCTCCCCTACGGCGCGGGCATCCCGCAGGCGGTGGTCGACATGACCATCGCTGTGCCGTTCAACGACGCGGGCGCGATGGAGCGCCGCATCGAGCGCCTCGACGCGGAGGGCCGGAAGCCGGCGTGCGTGATCATGGAGGCCGCCATGATGAACCTGGGCGTGGTGCTGCCCGAGCCGGGCTACCTCGAGGCCGTCCGCGAGATCACGCGCAGGCACGGGATCGTCCTGATCTTCGACGAGGTCAAGACGGGTCTCGCCATCGCCGCGGGCGGCGCGACCGAGAAGTTCGGGGTCACCCCCGACATGGTGACGCTCGCGAAGGTGCTGGGCGGCGGCATGCCCTCGGGCGCCATCGGCGGCACCGAGGAGGTCATGAGCGTGGTCGAGGACCACTCCGTCTACCAGGTGGGCACCTACAACGGGAACCCGCTGTCGATGGCCGCGGCGAAGGCCTCGCTGCTCGAGGTGCTGACCCCCGAGGCGTACGTGCGGCTGGGCGAGCTCAACGATCGGATCGTCGCCGGCTGCCAGGCCGTGATCGACAAGTACGACCTCGCGGGGTACGCGATCGGCATCGGCTCCAAGGGCTGCGTGACGTTCTCCACCGAGAAGATCGTCGACTACGAGACCTTCAAGAACGCGCAGGACGTCGAGCTGTGCGATCTGGCGTGGCTGTGGAACATGAACCACGGGATCTTCATGACGCCCGGCCGTGAGGAGGAGTGGACCCTCTCCGTGGTGCACTCCGACGAGTCGGTGGATGCCTACATCGCCGCGTTCGACGCGCTCGCGGCGGCGCTGACGAGCTGAGGTTGGGGGGTGGGGGTGGGGCGGGGGCTGGGTCCCCCGGCCCGCGCCCCCCCCCCCCCCCCCCCCCCCCCCCCCCCCCCCCCCCCCCCGT
>NZ_JAUHPZ010000014.1:0-54368 GCF_030418375.1 Demequina lignilytica | reverse complement strand
CACTAAGTTACTCCCATGTTTCATCCGTGTCAAATCGGTGTTTCGTTCCGATCCGACCCGGTGAGGGAGTCCCACTTTCCTCGTCAAGGGCCTGGACGCATGACTGCATCCTCGGCTCTCGCCTGGTTCGTGGTGTGTTGCACGGGCTTCTCTCGCGGGGCCTTCTTCAGTCCTCCGCCGAGCGCTTCCGTCGTTGGCAACGGGTAATAACTTAAGGGGCGATCGCACCCCGAGTCAAATCGCCGTGAATCCCGGGCGTGTCGCGGTATCTACCCAGGTAGATGCCGGATAGGCCGGAGGCCGGCCGCCCCTCTCAGGCGACCGGCCTCACGATTCCCACGGACTTCTTCCCGCGCCTCACGACGACCCATCCCCCCGCGAGCACGTGGTCTGCTCCCAGCGCGAGATCCGGGTCGTCGACCCTCACGTTGTTGACGTAGGCGCCGCCGTCCTCGATCGCGCGCCGCGCGGCCTTGCGGGAGTCGACGATGCCCGCGGACACGAGCGCGTCCACGACCGTCGCGCCCGGATCGAGATCGACGCCTCCGAGCTCCTTCGCGCAGCCGTCGAGGGTCGCGCCATCGAGCGCGCCGAGCTCGCCGCGGCCGAAGAGCGCCTGGGACGCGTCGACCGCGCCCTGGGCTGCGGCCTCCCCATGAACCAGCCGGGTAACCTCCCACGCGAGCGTGCGCTGCGCCTCGCGACGGAACGGCTCCTCCGCGACCTTGACCTCGAGGGCCTCGATCTCCGCGCGCTCGAGGAAGGTGAACACCTTGAGGTAGCCGATGACGTCGGCATCGGCCTGGTTGAGCCAGAACTGGTAGAAGGCGTACGGGCTGGTCATCTCGGCGTCGAGCCACACGGTGCCCGACTCGGTCTTGCCGAACTTGGTGCCATCGGCCTTGGTGATGAGCGGAGTCGAGAGCGCATGGACCGAGGTGCCCTCCGCCTTCCGCGTGAGCTCGGTGCCCGACGTGAGGTTGCCCCACTGGTCCGAGCCGCCGGTCTGCAGCGTGCAGCCGTAGCGTCGGTAGAGCTCGAGGAAGTCCATCCCCTGCAGCACCTGGTAGCTGAACTCGGTGTACGAGATGCCCTCGTCGGAGTTCAGCCGGCGCGCGACGGTGTCCTTCGAGATCATCGTCCCCAGGCGGAAGTACTTGCCGACGTCGCGCAGGAGCTCGATCGCCGACATGTCCTTGGTCCACTCGTAGTTGTTGACCATGCGGGCGGCGTTCTCGCCCGTGAAGGACATGAACGGCTCGATCTGCCCGCGGATGCGCTCGACCCACTGGTGGACGATCTCCACCGGGTTGAGCGTGCGCTCCCCCGCCATCTTCGGATCGCCGATCAGACCCGTGGCGCCGCCGACCAGCATCAGCGGCTTGTGGCCGGCGAGCTGGAAGCGCCGCACGGTCAGGATCTGGACCAGGTTGCCGATGTGCAGGCTCGGTGCCGTGGGGTCGAAGCCGCAGTAGAGCGTGATCGGGCCCGAATCGAGGGCCTCCCGCAGCTCGTCCTCACCGGTGGTCTGGGAGATGAGCCCGCGCCATGTGAGCTCGTCGAGGATGTGGTCAGTCATGATGGAGGCCATTGTGCCAGGCATCGATGGGCCCCGATGCGGGGTGCGCGGCCACGACGATGCGCGTCAGGAGTCGCGTGCGAGAAGGTAGCGGCCGTCGCGGGAGAAGCCTGTCACCCGCCATCCGTCTGCAAGCGCCGCGGTGAGCGTCTCCCTCAGCGCCACGCGCCACGCGAGCCGCAGCCCAGGATCCTCCTCACGGATGCGCTCGATATGCCGCGGCACCGCGATCGCCGCCTCCGGCGCGCCCTGCGGCGCCGTGCGCACCTGCGGGCGACCGTCGGCGTCCGCGGCGAGGAGCAGTGGCAGCTCCTCGCCCGAGACCGCGACGGGTCCGCGCGCACGGGTGAGGTCCCAGGCGACGAGCACGCGGTCGCGGCCGAGCTCCGGACGGGTGCCCCCGCGGGTCTCGCCGTAGAAGTCGACGACGTACCTCTCCAGGGTCACGCCCAGCCGTCCGAAGTTGAACCACGCGTTGCCGGCGACGAGCGGGTCGAAGGTCCAGCGGATGGTCTCGATCCCACGCTCGAGGCACCACGCGCGCTGATGGAGCTTGATCGCCGCGCCGACGCCGTGGCCCGCGAGCTCGGGGAGGACGCCCGTGACGTGGGAGTGGAGCCCGACGTCGCCAGGCGACACGATCCCCACGCACACTCCCACCAGGTCCGCGCCCACGAAGGCCCCGGCGACGTAGTGCCCCGTGTGGTGCAACGCGACCAGCACCGGGAGCCCCACGGGGGGCACCCCCCAGAGACCGGCGAGCAGCGCGGCGGCGGTGCCGCACTCCTCGAGGGTGAGCGGTCGGACCGCGACGCCCGCGGCCGTGGCCGCGTCCCTCGCCTGCGCGATCGCGCCCTCGACGTCGCTCATGCCGTCCTCCTGATCGGGCCGTCGGCATCGTGCCGCGCCCAGGTGTTCCCCCATTCTGGCGCACCCGCGGCGTCAGCCCCTCACGCGGAGGTGTCGAGCACCAGGTCCGCCGCGTCGCGCACGCCGGACGCGTCGAGGTGCGCGCCCTCCGCCTCCTGCCATCGCTCCCATTCGCCGCGCATCGCCTCGCCGTCGCGGGCGATGCCGCGCTCCAGGCGCAGCTCGCGCGGCGCGTCCACGAGGACCACGCATGAGGCGTGCCGGCGTGCGGCGTGGGAGGCGACGCCGACCCCCTCGATCACCAGATACGGCCGGGGCGGCACAGCGATCTCGTGGCTTCGGGACGATGCGGTCCAGTCCCACATGCGGAAGGACCCCGTCCGGCCCGCGGACAGGGGGGCGAGCACCTGGTCGACCAGCACGTCGTCCAGGGTCGAGAGGCCGCCCCACCCCTCGTACATGTCGTCGCCGTGCAGGGTCTGGACCACGGCACCGTCCGGCACCGGGCGGGAGGGGTCGAAGGTGCCTGCTCCGGCCGACGCCCGCCCGCCCAGCGCGACGGCGATCTCGCCCGCGAGCGTGGTCTTCCCGGCACCCGCCGGGCCGTCGATCAGCACGAGCGTGGTGACGCCGAGCCGCGGTCCGCGGGCGCGGGCGATCGCGATCGCCCGATCCGCCGTCGTGTCCGCCACCCGACGAGGATACGGTGGGCGTATGCACCCCTCGAGCGCCAAGATCCTCGACCTCCTCACCGCGGCCGGACTGCACTCCCAGGTGCGGACGTTGGCCGACTCGGCTCGCACCGCCGCCGAGGCGGCCGCAGCGCTCGACTGCGAGGTCGGGGCGATCGCCTCCAGCCTCGTGTTCCTCGCCGACGGCGAGCCGATCCTGGTGCTCACCAGCGGCTCCCACCGCGTGGACACCGACCTGCTCGCCCGCCAGATCGGGGCGCGCGCGATCACGCGCGCCGATGCCGCCCGCGTCCGCGAGGCGACGGGTCAGCCGATCGGCGGCGTCGCTCCCGTCGGGCACCCCGCGCCCGTCACGACGTACATCGACGTCGAGCTCAAGAAGCACGGCGAGCTGTGGGCGGCCGCCGGCACCCCGCACTCGGTGTTCGAGATCGCCTACGACGACCTGCGCCGCATCGCGAACGCCACCGAGGTGACGGTCGAGGAGCACGCGTAGCCGCCTCGTCCCACCCGCCCAGGACACCGCGCACGGAGCTGGTCCCGGGTGGTCGGCGTGTCGGAACCCGAACGTGGGGACACGCCGGTGAACCCGGGACGGGTTCCGTGCGGGTTGTCCGCGAGGGCGAGAGCGAGTGCCGGGGTCGGGTCGGGTGGCTACGACGCCGAGCCCGCCCAGGGACGGAAGTGACGCACGCGCGCGCGTGCCGCCTTGCCCTGCTCGACGACCTGGGAGGGCGCCGTCCCCCCGGCGCCGGTGCGCGCCGCCAGCGACCCCTCGACCGTGAGCACCTCGAGCACGCCGGGCGTGAGGTCGGGGTGGATCGCGGCTATCTCCGCCTCGGTGAGCTCGTGGAGCTCCTTGCCGCGCTTCTCGCACAGACGGACGCACGCGCCCGCGACCTCATGCGCCTCGCGGAACGGGGTGCCGTTCCGCACCATCCACTCGGCGACGTCGGTCGCGAGCGAGAAGCCCGCGGGCGCGAGCTCCGCGAGCCGCTCGGTCCGGAACACGAGCGTGCGGATCATCCCGGTGAAGGCGGGCAGGATGACCTCGAGCGTGTCGACCGCGTCGAACACGGGCTCGTGGACCTCCTGGATGTCGCGGTTGTAGGCGAGCGGCAGACCCTTGAGCGTCGTGAGCAGCCCGGTCAGGTCCCCCACGAGGCGCCCCGCCTTCCCGCGCGCCAGCTCGGCGATGTCGGGGTTCTTCTTCTGCGGCATGATGCTCGACCCCGTCGAGTACGAGTCGTCGAGCGCCACGAAGCCGAACTCGACCGTGGCCCACGCGATGATCTCCTCGGAGATGCGGGACAGGTCGACCCCGACCATGGCCGCCACCCACGAGAACTCCGCGACCACGTCGCGCGACGCGGTCGCGTCGATCGAGTTCTCGCACGGGCCGACGAAGCCCAGCTCGTTCGCCACCGCCGCGGGATCGAGGCCCAGCGTGCTGCCGGCGAGCGCACCGGCGCCGTAGGGCGAGAACGCCGCGCGGGCGTCCCAGTCGGTGAGGCGCTCGACGTCGCGCAGCAGCGGCCAGACGTGGGCCATGAGCGCGTGGCCGACGGTCACGGGCTGGGCGTGCTGGAAGTGGGTGCGCCCCGGCATGGGCGCGTCGATGTGCCGGTCGGCCTGGCCGAGGAGGGCATCGGCGAGGTCGAGCAGCTCCGAGGCGATCAGCCGCGCGTGGCGGCGCAGGTACATGCGCGGCAGCGTCGCGATCTGGTCGTTGCGGGAGCGCCCGGCGCGGAGCTTGCCGCCCAGGTCCGTCCCGACCCGCTCGATGAGGATCCGCTCGAGGGCGCCGTGGACGTCCTCGTCCGACTCGGCGGGCAGCAGCGTGCCCGCGGCGACGTCCGCGCGCATCGTCTGCAGCGCCGCGACCATGTCGGCGGACTCGGCCCCGGTGAGCAGCCCCGCCCGCTCGAGAGCGTGCGCGTGGGCGATCGACCCCAGCAGGTCGTCGTCGGCGTACCGCCAGTCGAAATGCGTCGACTTGGACAGGCGCGCGAGCGCGGCGTCGGGCCCGCCCTCGAAGCGGCCTCCCCACAGCGCGCCCTCGTTGGTCCCCTGCTCGCCAGCCATGGTGCTCTCCCTCGTCACTACCTCGTGGAACAGCGCTCGGGCCGCGCATCGCGCGGCCCGAGCGGATACGTGATCGACCCTACGCCAGCCGCGACTCGCGGGCCGCGGCCTGCTTGGCGGCGAGACCGTAGATCTCGATGAAGCCGCGCGCGGCCGACTGGTCGAACGTGTCGCCCTCGTCGTAGGTGGCGAGGTTGAAGTCGTACAGACCGGTGTCCGAGCGGCGACCCGTCACGACGGCCTTGCCGCCGTGCAGCACCATCCGGATCTCGCCGTTGACGTGCTCCTGGGTCTCCTCGATGAACGCGTCGAGGGCGCCCTTGAGGGGGGCGTTCCACATGCCGTCGTAGACCAGCTCGGTCCACTCGTGGCTCACGCGGCGCTTGTAGCGGGCGAGCTCGCGCTCGATGGTGACGTTCTCCATCTCCTTGTGGGCCTCGATCAGCGCGATCGCGCCGGGGGCCTCGTAGATCTCGCGGCTCTTGATGCCCACCAGGCGGTCCTCGACGATGTCGATGCGGCCGATGCCCTGGGCGCCGGCGCGGCGGTTCATCTCCTCGATCGCCTGGAGCGGGGTGACGGCCTGGCCGTCGATCTTCACGGGCACGCCCTTCGCGAACTCGATCACGACCTCGTCCGGCACCGGCGGGAACGCCGGGTCGTCGGTGTAGTCGTAGATGTCCTTGGTGGGCGCGTTCCAGATGTCCTCGAGGAAGCCGGTCTCGACGGCGCGGCCCCACACGTTCTGGTCGATCGAGAAGGGGTTCTTCTTGGTGGTCGCGATCGGGAGGTTGTTGCGCTCGGCGTAGTCGATCGCCTTGTCGCGGGTCAGTGCGAGGTCGCGGACCGGCGCGATGCACTTGAGGTCCGGCGCCATGGAGACGATGCCGACCTCGAAGCGGACCTGGTCGTTGCCCTTGCCGGTGCAGCCGTGGGCCATGGTCGAGGCGCCGAACTGGCGGGCGGCCTTGACGATGTGCTTGACGATGACGGGGCGGGACAGGGCCGAGACCAACGGGTACTTGTCGTGGTACAGCGCGTTCGCCTTGAGGGCGGGCATGCAGTACTCCTCGGCGAACTCGTCGCGGGCGTCCGCGACGTAGGCCTCGACGGCGCCGCAGTCGAGCGCGCGCTGGCGGATGACCTCGAGGTCCTCGCCGCCCTGGCCGACGTCGACGGCCACCGCGATCACCTCGGCGCCGGTCGCCTCCGCGATCCAGCCGATGGCGACAGAGGTGTCCAGGCCTCCGGAGTAGGCCAGCACGATCCGCTCAGACATGTGTATTCCTTCTTGCTTGTGGGGGTCTTCAGCTGTGGTGACCGCTCGCGCGGTCGAGGAACCTCTGGGCGAGCGCGAGCCCGCCTGCCGGATCCCGGGAGAGCACGAACAGGGTGTCGTCGCCCGCGACGGTGCCGACCACCTCGGGGTCATCATGCCCGTCGATGGCGGTCGCGAGGAACTGCGCCGCTCCGGCAGGGGTGCGGAGCACGGCGATCGCGCCCGAGCCGTCCGCGGAGTGGAGCAGCTCGGCGCAGAGCCGCGTGAGGCGCGCGCCGGTGTCCTCGGACGCCTCGAGCGAGGCCTGGGTGGTGTAGACCAGCTGGCCGGAGGCCGCCCGGATCTTCACCGCGCCGATGTCGAGCAGGTCGCGCGACAGCGTCGCCTGGGTGACGTGGATCCCCTCCGCGTCGAGGCGCACCGCGAGCTCCGCCTGCGAGCGGATCTCGGCGCCCTCGATCAGGCGCGCGATCAGCGCCTGCCGGGCGGTCTTGGTCGGGGGGATCGTGGCGGCCATCAGCGCCTCGCGAGCCAGGCGAGGAGCGCCTTCTGGGCGTGGAGGCGGTACTCGGCCTCGAGCCACACGATCGACTGGGGGCCGTCGATCACGTCGGCGGACACCTCCTTGCCACGGTAGGCGGGCAGGCAGTGGATCACCTGGGCGCCGGGGGCCGCGATCTCGAGCGAGCGGGCGTTCACCTGGTAGCCCGAGAACACCGTCTCGCGCGCCTCGTACTCGCCCTCGTCGCCCATCGAGACCCACGTGTCGGTGGCGATGACGTCGGCGCCGGCCACCGCATCGTCGTGGTCCGTCGTGACGGTGATCGAGCCGCCCTGCTCCGCGGCGATCCGCTTCGCGTCCAGCACGATGCGCTCGTCGGGCAGGTAGTCGGCGGGTGCGCCGACCCGGACGTGCATGCCCGCGAGCGCCCCTCCCAGCAGGTACGAGTGCGCCATGTTGTTGGCGCCGTCGCCCACGTACGCGAGGCTGAGCCCGGCGAGAGCGTCCACTCCCCCGCGCGCATCCGCGACGGCCGCCAGGTCCGCGAGGATCTGGCACGGGTGGAACGAGTCGGTGAGCGCGTTCACCACCGGCACGGACGAGTGCGCCGCCATCTCCTCGATGAGGTCCTGGCCGAAGGTACGCCACACGATCGCGCTCACCATGCGCTCGAGCACGCGAGCCGTGTCGCCGACGGGCTCGCCCCGGCCCAGCTGGGACGTGGCGGAGTCGATGACGAGCGGGTACCCGCCCAGCTCGGCGATGCCGGCCGAGAACGACACGCGGGTGCGCGTCGAGGGCTTGTCGAAGATGACAGCGACGGCCTGCGGTCCCGCGAAGGGCTGCTCGAGGAAACGGTCCCGGCGGAACGCCAGCGCCAGCTCCAGGATCTCCCGCTGCTCGGCGGCGGTGATGTCGTCGTCGCGCAGGAAGTGGCGCGTCATGCGGATCCCTCCGTGATCAGGCGTGCGCCGTGCTCGGCCATCCACGCGATGAACAGGTCCGCCTCGGGCCGCGTCAGGGTGAGCGCTGGCACGAGCCGGATCGTGTCCGGCGACGGCGGGTTGACGATGAAGCCGGCCTCGACCGCGGCGGCCGCGATCGTGGCGGCGGCGGGGTGGGCGAGCCCGATGCCGAGCATCAGGCCTTCGCCGCGCACCTCGACGACCCCGTCGATCGCCTCGAGCGACGTCCTGAGGTGCTCCCCGACCGCCTTCGCGTTGGCGAGCAGGTCCTCGGACTCGATCACGTCGAGCGTGGCGAGCGCGGCCGCCGCCGCGAGGGCGTTGCCACCGAAGGTGGTGCCGTGGTCGCCCTTGGTGAGCAGGGCGCCGGCCGTCTCGCCGAACGCGACGACCGCGCCGATCGGGAAGCCTCCGCCGAGGCCCTTCGCGAGCGTCATGACGTCGGGCCGGATGCCGCCCAGCTGGTGCGCGAACCACGCTCCGGTGCGGGCCACCCCGGTCTGGATCTCATCCATGATGAGCAGGGCGTGGTGGCGCAGCGTGAGCTCGCGGGCCGCGGCGATGAACGCATGCGGCACCGGCCGGACGCCGGCCTCGCCCTGGATGGGCTCGAGGATGATCGCCGCGAGGTCGTCCCCCGCCTCGGCGACGGCGGCCCGCAGCGCGGCCTCGTCGGTCGGCTCGACGAAGACGACGCGCTCGAGCAACGGGGCGAAGGGGGCGCGGATCGCCTCCTTGGCGGTCAGCGACAGCGCGCCCATGGACCGGCCGTGGAAGCCATGCTCCAGCGCGATGATGGTGCCCTTGCCGGTGCGGCGGGCCATCTTGAAGGCGGCCTCGTTGGCCTCGGTCCCCGAGTTCGCGAAGAACACGCGGGACCCGGGAGGCGCCTGTGCCAGGTCGAGCAGCCGCTCCGCGAGGCGGATCTGCGGCTCGGTCGCGAAGAAGTTCGACGCCTGGGCGAGGGTGCCCGCCTGGTGCGCGATCGCCGCGACCCAGGCAGGGTGCGCGTGACCGAGCGCGTTCACGGCGATGCCGCCGAGGAGGTCGAGGTAGCGGTTGCCGTCGGCGTCCCACACCCAGGAGCCCTCGCCGCGGGCGAGCACGCGCATCGGCACACCGTACGTGCCCATGAGCGAGTGCGTGTAGCGCTGCAGGTCGACGGCGCCGCGCGTGAGGCCCGCCTCGCCGTGGGCACCGGGCTGGAGGTCGCTCATACCCAGATCTCCTTGTCCGGCAGCACCATGGTGCCCGAGCCCGCGGAGGTGAAGATCTCCGCGAGGATCGAGTGCGCCTCGCGCCCGTCGATGACGTGCGCCTGCGGGACGCCGCCGCGGACGGCGCGCAGGCACGCCTCCATCTTGGGGCGCATGCCCGACTCGAGCTCCGGGAGCATCTCCTCGAGGCTCCGCGCCGGGATCTCCGAGATGAGCGAGCCCTTGTCGGGCCAGTTCGCGTACAGCCCCTCGACGTCCGTCAGCACGATCAGCTTGCGCGCCCGCAGCGCGATCGCGACCGCCGCTGCCGCGGTGTCGGCGTTGACGTTCAGCACCTGGGTCGGGTCGTCGATGTCGGGGGCGACGGTGCTCACCACGGGGATGCGGCCGGCCTCGATGATGTCCTGGACCGCCCCGGGGTTGACCTTCACCACGTCGCCGACCAGGCCGACGTCGACGGGCTCGCCGTCGACGAGCGCGTGCCGGCGCTTGGCCTGCAGCATGCCCGCGTCCTCGCCGGACAGCCCCACGGCGTACGGACCGTGGTCGTTGATGAGCCCCACGAGCTCGCGCGAGACCTGGCCGGTGAGGACCATGCGAACCACGTCCATCGCCTCCGGGGTGGTCACGCGGAGGCCGCCGCGGAACTCGGACTCGATGCCGAGCTTGCCGAGCATCCCGGAGATCTGCGGGCCCCCGCCATGCACGACCACGGGGTGCAGGCCGAGCAGGCGCAGGTGGACGATGTCCTGGGCGAAGGCGCGCTTGAGGCCCTCGTCGATCATGGCGTTGCCGCCGTACTTCACCACGACGATCGCGTCGCGGAACTGCTCGATCCATGGCATGGCGTCGATGAGGACGCCCACCTTCTGGCGGGTGGTGAGCTCGGGGACGGTGAGATCGGTCATGAGGAGTACGCGCTGTTCTCGTGGACGTAGTCGTGGGTGAGGTCGTTGGTCCAGACCGTCGCGGAGGCGTCGCCGGCGTTGAGGTCGAGCGTGATGAGCACCTCGCGGCCCGACAGATCGACGAGCGACCGGTCCTCGCCGACGCCGGAGGCGCGGCACACCTGGACCCCGTTGACGGTCACGTCGAGGTTCGCGGCGTCGAACGGCGCCACCTCCTCCGGCACCGTCCCGGCGGCGGAGATGATGCGGCCCCAGTTCGGGTCGTTGCCGAAGATCGCGGCCTTGAAGAGGTTCGACCGGGTGATGGCCCGCGCGACGGCCTCGGCGGCCGCCTCGGTGGTCGCGCCCGCCACGGTCACGGCGACGTCGTGGCTCGCGCCCTCGGCGTCGGCCACCAGGCCGCGTGCGAGGGTCGCGCACACCTCGGTCAGGGCCTCCTCGAGCTCCCCGAGGGCGGGGACGATGCCGGTGGCACCGCTCGCGAGCAGGATCACCGTGTCGTTGGTCGACATGCAGCCGTCGGAGTCGACGCGGTCGAACGTGACGCGCGTCGCGGCGCGCAGCGCCGCGTCCGCGCGCTCGGCGCTCACGGAGGCGTCGGTCGTGATGACGCACAGCATGGTCGCGAGCCCGGGCGCGAGCATCCCCGCACCCTTCGCCATGCCCCCGACGACCCAGCCGTCGCGCGCCGCGACGGCCGTCTTCGGCACCGTGTCGGTGGTCATGATGGCGAGCGCCGCATCGTCCCCGCCCTCGGCGCTGAGCGACGCCGCCGCCTCGTCCACGCCGGCCAGCAGCGCATCCATGGGCAGGCGCACGCCGATCAGCCCGGTCGAGCAGACCGCGACGTCGCCGGAGGACACGTCGGAGCCCCGGGCCTGCAGGACCGTCGCGACGTGCTCGGCTGTGCGATGCGTGTCGAGGAACCCGTCCGGGCCGGTCGCCGCGTTGGCGCCGCCCGAGTTGAGGACCACCGCGTCGACGCGGGAGTCGACCAGCACCTGGCGCGACCACGTCACGGGGGCGGCCACGACGCGGTTGGACGTGAAGACCCCGGCGGCGACCCGCTCGGGGCCGGTGTTGACCACGAGCGCGACGTCGCGCGCTCCGGTCGACTTGAGCCCGGCGGCCACGCCGGACGCGACGAATCCCTGCGCTGCGGTGACGCTCATGGCGCGACCCCGATCGTGCTCAGGCCCAGGGTCTCCTCGAGACCGAGGGCGACGTTCATGGACTGGAGGGCCGCGCCGGCGGTGCCCTTGACCAGATTGTCGATGGCGCACACGACCACGACGCGGCCCGCCTTGCCGTCGACGGCCACCTGCATCAGCGCGGTGTTGGCACCGAGCGTCGCGGCGGTCGTGGGCCACTGCCCCTCGGGAAGCAGGTGGACGAACGGCTCGTCGGCGTAGGCGGCCTCCCACGCGTCGCGCACGGCCTCGACGTTGACGCCGGGCGCGAGCGGCGCGGTGACCGTCGCGAGGATCCCGCGGGCCATCGGCACCAGCGTGGGGGTGAAGCTGATCCTCACCTCGCCTGCGCCGGCGGACTCGAGGTTCTGGATGATCTCCGGGATGTGGCGGTGCGAGCCCCCGACCGCGTACGGCACCGCCGCGCCGAGGGCCTCGGAGGCGAGCAGGTGCGGCGCGAGCTTCTTCCCCGCGCCGGAGTAGCCGTTCGCGAGCACCGCGACGATGTCGCCGGGCTCCACCACGCCGGCGGCGACGCCAGGCTGGAGGGCGAGCGTGACCGCGGTGACGTTGCACCCGGGCACGGCGACGCGCCGCGCGCCCGGCAGCGTCTCCCGCTGGTGCCCGGTCGCCGTGATGAGCTCGGGCATGCCGTAGGGCCACGTGCCGGCGTGCTCGCCGCCGTAGTACGAGGCCCAGGCCTGGGCGCTGGCGAGCCGATGATCGGCGCCGCAGTCGAGCACCAGCGTCTCGGCCGGCAGCTGCGCGGCGATCTCGCCCGAGGCGCCGTGCGGCAGCGCGAGGACCACCACGTCGTGACCGGCGAGGTTCTCGGCGGTGGTGTCGACCAGCACGCGGTCGGCGAGATGGCGCAGATGGGGCTGGTGCGCACCCAGCGTGTCGCCTACGCTCGAGTGTGCGGTCAGGGCGCCGAACTCGACCTCGGGATGGGCCGAGAACACGCGCAGGACCTCGCCTCCGACGTAGCCGGAGGCGCCGGACACCGCGACCTTGATGCTCATGTGCATGACTATACATGCCAATGCATACTGTCGCGAGGCACCCCGTACGATGCACTCTGTGAGAGCGATCCAGGTGACACGGCATGGCGGCCCCGAGGTGCTGCAGCCCGCCGTGATCGACCGCCCTGAGGTCTCCCCCGGTCATGTGCTGGTGCGCGTCGAGGCCGCCGGCGTCAACTTCATCGACACCTATCAGCGGTCGGGCCTGTACCCGACGCCGACCCCGTTCGTGCCGGGCAAGGAGGGCGCGGGAGAGATCGTCGCGGTCGGCGAGGGCGTCGAGCACCTGGTCGAGGGCGAGGGCATCGCCTGGGCCTTCACCCAGGGCTCCTACGCCGAGTACGTCTCCGTGCCCGTCTCCGACGCGTACCCCGTTCCCGAGGACGTCGAGCTGGACATGGCCGCGGCGGTGATGATGCAGGGTCTCACCGCGCACTACCTGGCGACCTCCTCCTACGCGATCATGCCGGGCGACACGGTGCTGGTGCACGCGGCCGCCGGCGGGGTCGGGCTGCTGCTGACCCAGCTCGCGGTCGCGCGCGGCGCGACGGTCATCGGCACCGTCGGCTCGGAGGACAAGGCGCGCATCGCGCTGCAGGCCGGCGTGACCCACGCGCTCCGCTACGACCAGTTCGAGGACATGGCGACGGACCTCCCGGCGGCGGTCCGAGGGATCGCGCCCGAGGGCGTGGCCGCGGTGTACGACGGCGTCGGCCGAGCCACGTTCGACGGCTCGCTGGCATGCGTCGCCCGTCGCGGCCACCTCGTGCTGTTCGGAGCCGCGTCGGGCCCGGTCGCCCCGGTCGACCCCCAACGCCTCAACGCGGCGGGCTCCGTGTACCTCAGCCGCCCGACCATGAAGGACTTCCTCACGACCCCCGAGGAGCGGGAGCAGCGCGCGAGCGACATCCTCAACGGCATCCTGCTCGGCGACCTCACGGTCCGCATCGATCGCGGCCTGAGCCTCGAGGAGGCCGCCGAGGCGCACCGGGCCCTCGAGGCCCGCGAGACCACCGGCAAGGTGCTCCTGCACCCCTGACGGACGTGAACCCGCCAGCCGTAACCTTCCGGCAGGCCGATCGACACACGACCGTGACAATGTCCAGGCAGAATATGCCCATGCAGCATCTTCGCCTCCGCGTGATGCGCGACTCCGACCTCCCCGCGGTGACCGCGCTGAACGCCGCCGCCTCGCCCGCCCTCAACCTGCTGTCCGAGGACGAGATGCGGGAGCTGACCACCATGTGCGACGTGCGCCTGGTCGCGACGGGCGCGAGGCGCGAGGTGGTCGCGTTCCTCCTCAGCCTCGGCATGGGGCAGGCGTACGCGTCGGAGAACTACCGCTGGTTCGAGGAGCGAGGCGTCCGCCACCAGTACATCGACCGGATCGTGGTGTCGCCCACCGCCAAGGGCACCGGCGTCGGTCGCGCCTTGTACGAGTCCGTGTTCGAACGGGCCCGGGAACGCGGCGCGGCCGAGGTCACCACCGAGGTGTTCCTCGATCCCCCGAACCCCGGCTCGGTGGCGTTCCACGAGCACCTGGGATTCCGCCACCTGGGAGAGCAGCGGATCCGCGAGGGAAGCGTGCTGGTGGCGCTGCTCGCGCGCACCGTCTTCTGAGGTCGCTCAGTACCCCTGGGCGGCGAGCTGGTCCGCGCGCTGGGCGCGCGAGTCCACCAGCTGGCGCAGGGCGAAGGCGAGCACCCGCTCCTCGACGGCGAACCGGCGGGCGGTGAGCACGATCATGGCCCGGACCTCGTCGGTCTCGAGCGCGTCGCCGTCGGGTCCGAGCAGGCTCCGGACGTACGCGACCACGTCGGCACCCGGGCGCAGCGGCGCGTGCACCATGAAGGCGATGGACTCCCAGGTGCCCGGGCCGAGACCGCGGACCGCGAGGAGCAGGTTCGCGACGGACGCCTCGCGCTCGCGGACGGCCTCCTGGAGCTCCTTGGCGTGGCGGATGCCCGTGCCCACGAGCAGCCGAGCCGCCTCGTGGATCACCTCGGCGCGGCGGCGCGGCACACCGAGGACGGTGGTGTCGCCCCAGCGCTCTCCGATCAGGTGCTGGATGCCGGCCGTGTCGGCATCGACGAGCCCCGTCAGGTCGTCGAGCAGCTTGCCTGGGCTGCGCCGCATGACGGTGTCCGCGATCTCCGCGACGGAGGCAGCAGGCACCTGCGACGCGAACACTCCAGTGATCAGCGCGAGCTCGCACTGGGCGGGATACCCCCAGGGGGCGGCGTCACGCCACGACCCCGGCAGGACCTCCCCCAGCGCCGCCCTCAGATTCGGCACAAGGTCCTCGACCATGGCCTCACGCTACCCCCAGCGCCGTTCCTCCACCACCCCCGGTTCGGCCACGATCCGGTCGCGGACGCGCGGGGGTCTCCGCGCACCATAGTCTCGGAGCATGCGGATCCTCATCGTCGGCGGCACCGGGCTCATCTCGTCGGCACTGGCGCGCGCCGCCGGCACAGCAGGCCACGAGCTCCATCTGGTCACGCGCGGGACGTCGGCGACCGCGCCCCCACCGCCGGGCGCGCACAGCATCCACGTGGACGCCACCGACGCGGTGTCGCTGCGCAACGCCCTGCACGGGATGCGGCTCCGCGGCGAACGCTTCGACGCGGTGGTGCAGTTCATCGCGTTCGACCCCGCGCACGTGGCGGCCGACGTCGAGACCTTCGCCCCGCTGACGGACCAGTACGTGCTGATCGCCACGTCGGCGGCGTACAAGACCTTCGACCACCTGCATCCCCTCACCGAGGACACCGAGCAGGAGAACCTGTTCTGGGAGTACGCGCGGCTCAAGATGGAGGCCGAGGCCGTGCTCCGCGAGCACGCGGCGGCAGCGGGCCTCGGATGGACGATCGTGCGGCCCGCGCACACCTACGGTCCCTCCAAGATCCCGGCTTTCACCGCCAACTCCCGGCACCCCTGGACGCTCGTGGACCGCATGCGTCGCGGCGCCGACATCATCGTCCCCGGCGACGGCACCTCGCTGTGGACGCTCACCCACGCGACCGATGTCGCGACCGGCATCCTCGGGCTGCTCGGCAACGCGGCGGCCCTGGGCGAGGCCGTGCACATCACGTCGGACGAGGCGCTGACCTGGAGCGGCATCTACGCGGCGATCGCGCGCGCCGCCGGGCTCTCGCCGGACCGGCTCGCGCGGCAGACCGTCCACGTGCCATCGGAGGCGCTGATGGCCGCGATGCCGTGGGAGGAGGGGTCGATCCGCGGCGACAAGATGCACCCCGCGGTGTACGACACGGCGAAGCTGCGCCGCCTGGTCCTCGGCTGGGAGGCGCGAGTCCCGTTCGCCCGCGGCGTCGCGGAGTCGATCGCATGGTTCGAGGCGGACCCGGCCCGACAGACCGTCGACGCGGCCGCGAACGAGACTCTCGACGCTCTCGCCGCGATCTACCGCGACGCGCTCGCGCGGGCGCACCACCTGTCGGCCATGCGCGGCCACGAGGGATGAGCGACCAGGAACCCCGCGGTCGGGACCCGGAGGTCGCGTTCCCGCTCGCGATCGTGTCGACCGCGCTCGGCGTGGTGGGGCTCACCGTCCCGGTGCTGGCCTGGGTCGCGACGGCTCTGGCGGTCACGTCCTACGTCCTCAACACTCCGCACGCTCCGACCCGCACGCTGGCGATCATCGGCGCGGCCTTCGGGCTGGTGGGCATCGCGATCCCGTTCGTGGGCTGAGCCGAGCGGGCGCGCCTGGGGCGCATCGTCACGCGACGATGCGACAATTCCGGCGACGGCACCGCACCTGGCGGGCCCGACGCAGCAGGGGGTTCCTCATGACGCGCACCGGCCGCACCCACCGGGGTCTGACGCTCGTCTCGGCCGCCGTGATCCTCGTCGTGGCGGGCTGCACGGGCTCGGGAGGCGCGGCGAGCCCGACATCGAGCGCTCCTCCCGCCACCGAGGCGCCGATGCCGACATCGTCCGCGAGCCCCGCCCCGACGCCCGGCGGGGAGACCCCCGCACCCGCCGCCTCGTCCAGCTCCACCGCCGATGCCGGTGACGACGAGTTCTGCACCCTCATGATCGACGCGATGACGGCGCACCGGACCGCCGCCGAGGAGGTCCAGGCCGGGCTGCGGCTGCTGCTCGACAAGGACGCGGTGGCCGCCGACGACACCGCGGGGGTCAACGCCGCCGGCGAGGCGATCGTGACCTACGGCACCCGCTCCGCCGCGCTCTACGCCGAGGGCGCCGCCGTGGTGGGCGACGCCGGCGCGGCGGCCGACCTCGAGGCCATGGTGACCTTCGAGGAGCTCTTCACGGAGCCGGTGGGCCAGGCGCTGGCCGGCCTCGACTCGCTCGACGGCGCGGCCGCGGAGATCGCTGCCGTCACGGCGGACGAGGCGGTCCAGGAGGCCATGACGGCGGCCGCCGAGGCCTCGCCGGACCTGGCCCTCTACATCGCCGACCGCTGCGGCATCGAGGTCGCGGAGTCCGACCTGGCGCCGGCAGGCGGCCTCGGCTGAGCCTCAGTCGGACGACGCGCGGGGCGGGTTGACGGCGTCGCCCAGGCAGGTGAGGTCGGAGTCCGCTGTCACCTCGAAGGCCTCGAACGCGTCGTCCGCGAGGATCGCGTCGATCAGCGCGCGCGAGCCGCCCACGAGGGTCGAGTCGAGGTCGATCTCGGTGCCGAGCACCCAGGCGCGGTCGCGCGGCCAGATCAGCTGCGGTGACGGATCCCTCCCCCATGTGCGCGACCAGCCGATGCCCACCGCGTACCCCCAGTCCGGATCCTCGAGCTCCGACAGCGCGCAGGCGATCCGGAGGTAGGTCCGGCCCGGCAGACGCAGGAGGTGAGGGTCCGTGAGCGCCCGCGTCACCTCCGGCGAGACCGCCGGCGGCTCCGGAACCGCTGCGGGAGGCGCCTCGCCGTCACCCTCCCAGGCGATGTAGACCATCCCCGAGCCGGGGTGGAGATTGCCCCAGCCCTCCCATACGGCGAGCACCGCATCGTCCGGAGTCGACGTGCCGGCCGCGAGCAGCGGCGCCAGCCGCGCGAGCAGCGCAGGCTCGAGCCACCCCTCCTGAGGCGGCCGCACCTCCCAGGCGCCGATCGAGGTCTCGTGCTCGCGTGAGGCGAGGGACCCGTACTGGACCTCCGGGTGCATGATGGCGCCCACCGCGGCCGCGACCTGGGTCCAGGTCCACGCGCGCTCGTCCACCACCCGCGGCACCACTCCCTCGCCGCGGTCGGTCCAGTCGAGCAGCCGCCCCTCGAGGGGATGAAGGATCCGGGCGTAGGCGTCCCAGCCGGTGCCGACCACGCCGCCGACCGCTCCCCAGCCGTGCAGGCGCCGCTCCAGCCACTCCCCCTCGTGCGAGCCGAGCAGGACCCTCACGACCGGCGCTCGCCCAGCAGCAGCCGGTAGATCGCGAGGTCCTCGTCGCTGTACACGCAGAAGGTGACGTCGTTGACGTCCGGCGCCGACGCGAGCGCCTGCGCGACCGCGCGGGTCGCGATGCGGGCGGCGCGCTCCTTCGGGTAGCCGTAGACGCCCGTGGAGATCGCAGGGAACGCGATCGAGTGCACGCCATGGTCCTGCGCGATCTCGATGGCCCGGGTGTAGCAGGACGCGAGCAGCGCGTCCTCGCCCGAGTCGCCGCCCTCCCACACGGGGCCGACGGCGTGGATGATCCACTTGGCCGGGAGCGCGTGGCCGTAGGTGATCTTCGCCTCGCCCGTCCGACAGCCGCGCAGCGCGCGGCACTCGTCGAGCAGCCCCGGACCGGCGGCGCGATGGATCGCCCCGTCCACGCCCGCGCCGCCCAGCAGCGACTGGTTGGCCGCGTTGACGATCGCGTCGACGGGAAGGGTGGTGATGTCGGCGAGCCGTGCCCCCATGACGGCGGTCATGGCGCGAACCTACCGGAGCGACGCCCCGACGGTCGACTCCCCCGGGCAGCCGTCGCGCTCTGGGCGAACCTCGGAACATCCGCACGCGGAGCGGAGTTGCCTCTCAGGACACCCCACGACCCCCGGAGGACACCCCATGACCTGGACCGCGGCCGACATCCCCGATCAGAGCGGACGCGTCGCGGTGGTGACCGGCGCCAACGGTGGGCTGGGCCTCGCGTGCACCATCGCCCTCGCACGCCGAGGCGCCCACGTGGTGATGGCGGCGCGCAGCCCCGAGAAGACGGACGATGCGCACGCCGCGGTCCTCGCCGCGGTGCCGGGGGCGTCGCTCGAGACGGTCCCGCTCGACCTCGCCTCGCAGGAGTCAGTCCGCTCGGCCGGCCGGACCATCGCCGACCGGCACGGGGCGATCGACCTGCTGCTCGCCAACGCCGGGGTGATGGCCATGCCCGAGGGCCGCACCGCGGACGACTTCGAGACCCAGCTCGCCGTCAACCACCTGGGCCACTGGACGCTCATCGCGGAGCTGCTCCCGCGCCTCATGGAGGCCCCGGCCGCGCGGGTCGTCACCACCACCTCGATCGCTCGCCTCAACGCGGACCCGGTGGATCCCGCGAACCCGCATCTGGACGGCGAGTACGAGGACTGGAAGGCCTACGGGCGGTCCAAGCTCGCGGCGGTGCACCTCGCCGTCGGCCTCGACCGGAGGCTGCGGGCGGCGGGCTCGACGGCGCGCGCGCTCGTGGCCCACCCCGGCATCTCGCACACCGACCTGCAGAAGCGCACCGTGCGCGAGGGTGGTGGCGGGACCCAGGGACCCTTCTGGGAGCGCTACGCCGAGCGGCGCGGCATGGACCCCGCGCGCGGGGCCCTCTCGCAGCTCCGGGCCGCCACCGACCCGCGCGCCGAGGGCGGCACGCTGTACGGACCGCGGTGGGGCGTGACCGGCGCCCCGACGCGACGACCGCTGCTCACCCGACGCGGCATGGACGGAGCGATCGCCGCCCTCTGGACGGCGTCGGAGGAGCTGACCGGCGTCGCGCTCGAGGTGCCCGCGGAGGTGACGCGGTGACGGACCAGGCGTCGGCCGCGGACGCCCTGGTGTTCTTCGGGGCGACCGGCGACCTGGCGCGCAAGCAGATCTTCCCCGCGCTGTACGGCATGGTGGCGCACGGCGAGCTGGACGTGCCCGTGGTCGGGGTCGCGTTCTCGCAGTGGAGCGTCGACGACCTGCGGGAGCGCGCCCGCAGCTCGGTGACGGCGGCGTTGCCGGACGCGGACCCCGAGGTGCTCGACCGGCTCATCGGGCTGCTGCGCTATGTCGACGGCGACTACCGCGACCCGGCCACGTTCGAGGCGCTGCGCGACGCCTTGGAGGGGAGGCATCGTCCCGTCCACTACCTGGCCATCCCGCCGGCGCTGTTCGGGACCGTCGTGCAGGGGCTCGCCTCGGTCGATCTCGACCGGGACGCGCGCGTGGTGGTCGAGAAGCCGTTCGGCCGCGACCTCGCGAGCGCACGCGAGCTCGACGCGGTGGTGCGCTCCGCCTTCCCCGAGGAGTCGATCTTCCGGATCGACCACTTCCTGGGCAAGGAGGAGATCATGAACCTCCTCTACTTCCGCTTCGCGAACTCGTTCCTCGAGCCCGTGTGGAACCGCGACCACGTCGCGAGCGTCCAGATCACCATCGCCGAGGACTTCGGCGTGCAGGGGCGAGGCCCGTTCTACGAGTCCGCGGGGGCGCTGCGAGACGTGATCGAGAATCACGTCTTCCAGATCGTCGCGCTGCTCGCCATGGAGCCGCCCGCGTACCAGGGGTACTTCGCCGTGCACCAGGCGAAGGCCAACGTGTTCCGTGCGATGCGGCCGCTCACCCGCCACGACATCGTCCGCGGTCAGTTCGAGGGCTTCCGCGAGGAGCCGGGGGTGTCACCGACGTCCGACACCGAGACCTACGTCGCTGCGCGGCTGTTCATCGACTCGTGGCGGTGGGCGGGCGTGCCCTGGTACCTGCGGACGGGCAAGAAGATGCCGACCACCGCTCACGAGGTGGTCGTGGAGTTCAAGAAGCCGCCGCAGCCGTTGTTCGACGACGCGATGATGGCGCAGCGGCCCAACCACCTGCGGTTCCGCCTGCAACCCGACGGCGAGATCGCCCTGGGCGCGCGCATCAAGACGCCCGGGGAGGAGTTCGTCGGCGAGCAGCGCGAGCTGACGGTGCCGACCGCGGGCGCCCAGGCACGCCGTCCGTACGAGCGGCTGCTCGGCGACGCCCTCCAGGGCGACCGCGCGCTGTTCACCACCGAGGACTCGGTGGAGGCGGCGTGGACCGTGGTCGACCGCGTGCTGACCGACCATGCGCCGGCCATCCGGTACCAGCCGGGCACCTGGGGCCCCGCGGAGGCGGACACCCTGATCGGAGCGGACGGGCCGTGGTACGAGCCCAAGGGAAGGAAGGCCTGACATGCAGCTGGGGATGATCGGACTCGGACGGATGGGCGCGGGGCTGTCGCGCCGGCTGCTGCGGGACGGCCACACCGTCGCCGTGCACGACGTCGACCCCGCCGCGATCGACGCGCTCGCAGTCGACGGCGCGGTGCCGATCCGCGAGCTCTCCGGATTCGTCGAGGCGCTCGAGGCGCCCCGAGCCGTGTGGGTGATGGTGCCCGCGGGAGCGATCACCCAGCGGGTGATCGCGTCCCTCGCCGACGTGCTCGAGCCGGGCGACGCCATCATCGACGGCGGCAACAGCTACTACCGCGACGACCTCGACCACGCCGCGATGCTCGGCGAGCGTGGGATCCACCTGGTCGATGTCGGGACGTCGGGAGGCGTCCACGGCCTCGAGCGAGGGTTCTCGCTGATGATCGGCGGGGACGATGCGGTGGTCGCGCGGCTCGCGCCGGTGTTCCGGACGCTGGCGCCCGGGGTCGACGCCGCACCGCGCACCCCCGGCCTCACGGGCGAGCCGGTCCCCGGCGAGGAGGGGTGGCTGCACTGCGGCCCGGTGGGCGCGGGGCACTTCGTGAAGATGGTGCACAACGGTGTCGAGTACGGGCTCATGGCCGCGTACGCCGAGGGGCTCAACGTGCTGCGCAACGCGAACATCGGGTCGCGAGAGCACGCCCAGGACGCGGAGACGGCCCCGCTGTCGCATCCCGAGCACTACCGCTTCGACATCGACACCGCCGCGGTGGCGGAGGTGTGGCGCCGAGGGTCCGTGGTCGGGTCGTGGCTGCTGGACCTCACCGCCGCCGCGCTGCGGGAGGACCCGGACCTGGCCGCGTACTCGGGCCAGGTCTCGGACTCGGGCGAGGGCAGGTGGACGTCGATCGCGGCCATCGAGGAGGGCGTGCCGACGCCCGTGCTCACCACCGCGCTGTACTCGCGGTTCGCGTCACGGGACCTCGACGACTACGCCCAGAAGGCTCTGTCCGCGATGCGGAAGGGATTCGGCGGCCACGAGGAGAAGCCCACGGGCGAGTGAGCGGCACCTGAGCGGCACGGGTGAGGGTGCCGTCCGCGCCCGCTGCTGAATTCATGCACGAGCGGACGTGCGCGGGCCGCCCGCGCGCTCGTGCATGAAGGAGGGAGCGGCGACGGCGGGACTCCCTCGTGACGCGCCGCGCGGCACGCCGGGCGGACCGGGCGATGGACCGGACGGGGTCCGGAGGGCCGGCGCCCGGTCGCGCCTCACAGGGAGGCGCGACCGGGGGCCAGCGGGGCGGTGCGTGCGGCGCGGAGGCGCCTGGCGAGGCGCAGGTGCGCGCGCAGCGCACGCATCCTGAGCGACCACGAGGACCGACGGGAGGGCGGGGCCTCCCGCTCGGCCGCGCGGTCCGCGTGAAGCAGCTCGGGATGACGGGAGTAGTACAGCGCGAGCCTGGACTGAGGCTCGAGAGGGTTGGAGTGCATGAGAGTCACCTTCGGGGCGTGCGGTCGCGTGGCGACCGCCTCCGGGCACGGACGACCGTGCCACGGAGAGGACGATGTGCATCGCACCGCCGAGGCGACGGTCGAGCGTCGCGTCAGGAGTGCGGAGGCGCTGCGCCGTGAGGCGAGCGCAGGGCCCCGGACGGGGCGGCGAGGCGGGCGGTCCGCTAGGCCGTGAGGCCGAATGCTTCGCGCGCGAATCGCGCACAGGTGGGACCGTCGACCACCGGGCCGGTCAGGCGCGTGGGCGCGACCGAGCCGCTGAGGACAAGATCGTCGATGAACGTCATCATGAGGGTCGCACCCCCTTCCGTGTAGTGTCTCCGGCCCGACCGGACGCCGGGCCGTGGGCCAGTCAACACCCTGGCAGACGAAAGCGCCAGGACATTTTGCGCAATCGTGATATTGCGCCCGTCGAGGCCTGCCCGATCCCCTCAGAACAGGGTGAGGGGATCGACCGCCGACGACGGCGCGGCGGCGGCCCGACGCCACTCCCCCGCGTCGTCACGGGCGTTCGCGCGGGACGCCACCGATCCGGTGTTCGGGTCCTCCGGCGCCCGCGCCAGACCATGCTTCGCGATGATCGGTCTGATGCGCGAGGCCAGCCAGCGCCGGTACTCCTTCGGTGCATAGGCGCCGTCCCCGTACAGCTCGCGATAGCGCGGGATCAGGTCGGGACGATGCGCATGGAGGTACTGGGCGAACCACTCCTTCACGCCGGGCCGCAGGTGCAGCGCGGTGTACGTCACCGAGGACGCGCCGGCCTCCTTGATGCGCGCGAGCGCCGCGTCGAGGTGCGCCTCGGAGTCGGTCAGGAACGGCAGGACCGGCATCATGAACACGGCGACCTCGAAGCCCTCCGCGGCCGCGGCCGCCACGGTGGCCAGCCGCGCCTGCGCGGTGGGAGTGCCGGGCTCGATGGCCTGCTGGAGCTCGTCGTCGACGATCGCGATCGAGATCCCCAGGTCGACGGGCACGGACTCGCGCGCCGCCGCGAGCAGGGGAAGGTCGCGGCGCAGCAGCGAGCCCTTGGTGAGGATCGACAGCGGGGTCCCCGCGTCCGCGAGCGCGCGGACGATCCCGGGCATCAGCCGATAGCGGCCCTCGGCGCGCTGGTACGGGTCGGTGTTGGTGCCGAGCGCGACGTGCTCGCGCTCCCACGACGGCTTCGCCAGGTCCCTCCGCAGCGCGTCGACGATGTTGATCTTCACGACGATCTGGCTGTCGAAGTCGCGCCCGGCATCGAGCTCGAGGTACCGATGCGACGGGCGGGCGAAGCAGTAGGCGCAAGCGTGCGAGCAGCCGCGATACGGGTTGATGGTCCAGGTGAAGGGCACCGCGCTTCCGGGACCGACCCGGTTCAGCGCGCTCTTCGCGAGCACCTCATGGAACGTGATCCCGGCGAACTCGGGCGTCTGGACCGTCCGCACGACCGTCGACAGCCGCGCGAGCGCCGGCAGCGCATCGTCCGTCTCGGCGCGCAGCGCCTGACCCTCCCACCGCATGCCGCCATTCGAACAGGTGTTCGAGTCGAGGTCAACCCTCCACGCCGACGCGATCGACCTCGAGGGACACCTGCGGCGACGCACCCGCGGGAACCTCGAAGCCGTAGGACAGCACGGTGACGTCCCATTCCTCGGGGCGCGACAGTGTCCAGCTCACGCCGTCGGCGGCGAGGCGACCGCGCACGGCGTCTCCCCCGCAGGTCCCCGAGATGAACGTCGGCGGCTCCGTCACGGCGGATGCGTCCTCGAGAGCCACCGGAGCGAACGGCACCGTGGCCGAGCACGCGGCCGCCGTCGGATCCGAGGCCGCGTAGGCCTCGCCGCTCGCCGCCGGATCGAGCGTGAGCCGCACCAGGATGGGATCCGGCTGGTCGTCGCGCCCCTCCCACGGCCACCAGGAGTCGACCCGCTCGCCCGTGGACCAGACCCCGGTGACGAGCGCGACGTAGGAGTCGCCCGACGCGTCCGCCGCGTCGAGGTTCCGGTAGACCTCGACGCAGACGTCGAGCGCCCCGGAGTACGACTGCGACAGCGCCTGCCACGGGCGCGCATGCACCGACGCCCACACAACGGTGTCGACGCACTCCCCCGAGGATCGCTCGAAGTCGCCCGTGATCACCGGCAGCGGCATCTCGGCCGCCGCGCGCACCTCCGGCGCGGACCCGAGCGTGTCGGACCTCCACCAGAACCAGCCGATCGCGACCAGCACCAGCGTCACCAGGATCGTCACCACCGCGCGCACGCAACCCCCTCGCCCGCGGTCGCACGACCGCTCCCACGCCGAGCATAGGGCCCGCACCCTCCTGCGCCGCGGAGGCGCCGCACGGTCATGGCCCGTGACCTACGTCCCTTTTACCTTCCCTTGGAGAACGGCAGACTCGCCGATGAGGGCGCACCATGGGTGGTGTGCCCTCCCCTGCGAGACGAAGGAGCCGAGCATGACCGTGGTGGAGCACCGCAGCTACCTGGACCAGCTGACCCTCGCCCCCGAGGTGCGGGCCGCGCTGGAGACCGCTCCGGCGGTCATCATCCCCGCGACGCGCGCCGAGCTCTACGAGCTCACGCTCGGCCCGGACGGCGGACCCGTGTTCTCGGTCGACTACGACGTCGACGGCGAGGTCATCACGGAGGCGACCGTGACGCGCTGCCGCAACGGCGCCGCCGTCAACTACCCCGAGGACTACATGCGCCGGCGTGACCCGAAGTGCATGGTGATCGCGGACGACCGCCCGACGGACAAGGACCGGTTCGCGGACCGGTTCGGCCACGGCTTCGCGGAGACCCGGCAGGAGACCCTCGACTGGCTCTCGCGGCAGGAGCTGATCGTGGTGCCGTTCAAGGCCGGAGGCCCCACCTACGGGTCGCCGTCGATCGCGATCGTGCCGCGCAACGCCGCGTTCTTCGCGACCGCGCTGGTCGACCTCCAGGGCTGGGTCACGTTCGAGCAGCTGGGCGAGTTCGCCCCGCGCGGCATCGTCTACGTCGCTCCCCCGTTCCGTCACACCCACTTCGACGGCCGGCAGGTCGTGGTCCACGACCGCTCCGAGACGCTGCACGAGATCTTCGCCTACAACCTCTACCCGGGCCCGTCCGCCAAGAAGGGCGTGTTCTCGATCCTGCTCGACATCGGCGAGCAGGAGGGCTGGATCACCGCCCACGCCTCGTCGGTGCGCGTCACCACGCCCTACGACAACGAGACGGTGATCATGCACGAGGGCGCCTCGGGCGGCGGCAAGTCCGAGATGTGCCAGGAGCTCCGCCGCGAGCACGACGGCCGCATCCTGCTCGGCACCAACGTGGTGACCCAGGAGCCGTACCTCATCACCCTGTCGGAGACCTCCGACCTCGCGCCGGTGACCGACGACATGACGCTGTGCCACCCGGCGGTGCAGGACGGCAGCGGCAAGATGGTGGTCGCGGACGCCGAGGACGGCTGGTTCGTCCGCGTGGACAACCTCAAGAACTACGGCGAGGACGTGCACTTCGAGCGCGCCGTGATCCATCCCGACGAGCCGCTGATCTTCTTCAGCATCGACGGCGTCGCCGACGCGACCGCGCTGCCGTGGGAGCACACCCCGGACTCCACCGGGAAGCCGTGCCCGAACCCTCGCGTGGTGATCCCCCGCCGCATGGTAAAGGGCGTGGTCAACGACCCCGAGCCCGTCGACGTGCGCACCTTCGGGGTGCGGATGCCGGCCTGCACGGCCGACGCCCCGAGCTACGGGATCATGGGTCTCACCCACTTCGTGCCGCCGTCGATCGCGTGGCTGTGGCGCCTCATCGCTCCCCGGGGGGACAAGAACCCCTCGATCGGCGAGGCCGCCGACGCCGTGAAGAAGCTCGAGCACGGCGGGATGGTCTCGGAGGGCGTGGGCTCCTACTGGCCCTTCTCGACCGGCACCAAGGTCGAGGCCGCGAACCTGCTGCTCGCCCAGATCACGGAGTTCACCCGCACCCGCTACGTGCTCACCCCCAACCAGCACGTCGGCGCCTACAAGGTGGGCTTCTCGGCGGAGTGGCTGACGCGCGAGTGGCTCGCCCGCAAGGGTGGCGGACGGATGCGCGCCGAGAACCTCGAGCCCGCCCGCTGCGCGCTGTTCGGGTACGCGCCGCGGGAGATCACCCTCGACGGCCAGCCCGTTCGCCGCACGCTGCTGCGACCGGAGCTGCAGTCGCAGGTCGGCACCGCCGCCTACGACGCCGGCTGCGCGATCCTCACGGGATTCTTCAAGGCCGAGCTCGGGCAGTACCTCACCGACGATCTCGACCCGCTGGGACGGCGGATCATCGAGGCCTGCCTCAGCGACGCCACCGTGGAGGACTACGAGGCGCTGACGCCGATGTACCTGTAGCGGTTGACGGCGCGCGCCGGGCGGCGCACGGTGGGCGCATGAGCGAACCCGCCGGCGCCGTCCAGCTGCGCCTCGTCGTCCACGCCGAGGACCTCGACGCCGCCGTCGCGTTCTTCCGCGACGCGCTCGGCCTGCCCGCGGAGCTCGACCTCACCTCGCCCACGGACGGCCCCGGCGAGGATGCGCGGGTCGTGGTGCTCGGGGCCGGGCGGGCGACGCTCGAGCTCGTCAACACGCCGCAGCGCGCGCTCATCGACTCCCTCGAGGTGGGGCGTGACGCCTCGCGCGAGATCCGGGTCGCGCTCGAGGTCGACGATGCGGCGGACGCCTCCGCGCGGGCCGTCGCCGCCGGCGCCGTCGAGGTCGCGCCGCCCACCCCCACCCCGTGGGGCTCCCTCAACGCGCGCCTTGAGGGGCCCGCCGGGCTGCAGCTCACGCTGTTCCAGCAGGTCGAGCCCGAATAGGGCGCGATAGCGTGGAGCGAGAGGCGCCCCGGCCGCCTCGCCGACGTTCGACGAGGCGGCCACGCCGCCGCTGGGAGGCGCGATGGCCGCGACCGCGGGTCCCGAACCGTCGACGCGCGCCGCGGGCGACGTCGCCGCCGACGTCCGCACCGACCGCGAGGCGGGACTGGCTCCGGAGGATGCCGCGGCGCGGCTCGCGCACGACGGCCCGAACGCGCTGACGGCCGCGCCGCCCGTTCCCGCGTGGCGGCGGCTGCTGGCCCAGCTCGCCGACCCCCTGGTGTACCTGCTCGTCGGAGCCGTCGCCCTCTCCCTGCTCGCCTGGTCCGTCGAGGGCCGGGACGGCCCTCCCTACGACGCGATCGTGGTCGCGCTCGTGATCGTCGCGAACGCGGTGATCGGCTTCGCGCAGGAGCGCCGATCCGCGCGCGCCGTCGAGGCGCTGCAGAGGATGGCGGCGCCGCACGCGGTGGTCGTCCGCGGAGGCGACCGCGTCACGGTGCCGGCCTCCGCGGTCGTGGTCGGCGACCTGCTGGTGCTCGCCGAGGGTGACGCGATCGCCGCCGACGCGCGCGTGGTCGCGGGCTCGTTGTGGGTCGCCGAGGCCGCCCTCACCGGGGAGAGCGCACCCGTCGAGAAGTCCTCCGCGGCGCTGCGCGCCCCCGCCGCGCTCGGGGATCGGAGCTCGATGGTCTTCGCCGGCACCGCCGCCACGCGCGGCTCCGCGACCGCGATCGTGACGGCCACCGCGATGGACACCGAGACGGGACGCGTCGCCGCGATGCTCGAGTCCACGCCCGACGACCCGACACCCCTCCAGCGCGAGATCGCACGGCTCGGCCGGACGCTCGGCCTCGTCGTGGTGGTGATCGCGATCGTGGTGGTGGGCTCGGTGCTCCTCACCCGGGACGTGGACGGGCTGCCGGGCCTGGTCGACGTGCTGTTCCTGGGCGTGGCTCTCGCGGTGGCGGCGGTGCCCGAGGGCCTGCCGGCCATCATGTCGGTGGTGCTCGCGCTCGGGGTGCAGCGGATGGCGGGCCGCAACGCGATCGTCAAGGATCTCGCGTCCGTCGAGACCCTCGGCTCGGCCTCCGTGATCTGCTCGGACAAGACGGGCACCCTCACGGAGAATCGGATGGCCATCACCCAGGTCGTCACGGCGTCGGGCGGCTCCCCGGTGGACGGGGCCGACCCCCTCGGACGACGCGCCGTCGCGCTGGGCGCGCTGGCGTCGGACGCGACCGAGCGTGCCGACGGCCGCCTCGACGGCGACCCGACGGAGGTCGCCTTCCTCGCCGCGGCACGCGCGCACGCATCACCGGAGGACCAGGGGTCGCTCACGCGCCTGGACTCCGTGCCGTTCAGCTCCGAGCGCCGGCGCATGTCGGTCCTCGCGGGCGCCGGCGACGGCGCCCGGACCCTGGTCGTCAAGGGGGCGCCCGACGTGGTGCTCGATCGCTCCGCGCGCCAGGAGACGGCCGAGGGCGACATGCCGCTCGACCCGGATCGGCGCCGCCGCGTCGAGCGTGCCCTCGAGGAGCTGGCCGGCCGCGGCATGCGGACCCTCGCGGTCGCGGTGCGGGAGGCGGGGGACGCGCCCGCGGCGTCCGAGGAGCTCGAGCGGGAGCTGACGCTGGTCGGCCTCGTCGGCATCGTGGACCCGCCGCGCGACGCGGCGCGACTCGCCGTCGCCGAGGCGCAGCGCGCGGGGATCAGGGTCGTGATGATCACCGGCGACCACCCGCGCACGGCGGTCGCGATCGCGGGAGACCTCGGCATCGTCGCCACCGACGCACCCGCGCTCACGGGCGCGGACCTCGACGGCCTGGACGACCAGGCGCTCGCCGACGCGGTCGGCGACGTGTCCGTCTACGCCCGCGTGGCGCCGGAGCACAAGCTGAGGATCGTCGACGCGCTGCAGGCACGCGGCGCGGTCGTCGCCATGACCGGTGACGGGGTGAACGACGCGCCCGCGCTGCGCAGCGCCGACATCGGGGTCGCGATGGGGCGCGGCGGCACGGAGGTCGCGCGGGAGGCCGCGAACATGATCCTCACCGACGACGACTTCGCGACCATCGTCGAGGCCGTCCGCGAGGGGCGCGGGATCCTCGACACGATCACCCGGTTCCTGCGCTTCCTGCTCGCGTCCAACCTGGGCGAGGTCCTCGCGGTCTTCCTCGGCGTGCTCGCGGCGTCATGGCTCGGGCTGATCGCCGCGGACGGCGCCGTGCTCGCGCCGCTGCTCGCGACACAGATCCTGTGGATCAACCTCCTCACCGACCTGGGCCCGGCGCTCGCCGTGAGCGCGGAGGAGTACGCCGACGACCTCATGGACAGGCGTCCGCGGCCGCTGGGCACGCCGCTGATCGGGCGTCGGATGTGGGCCGGCATCGCGGTCACCGGGCTGGCGATGGCCGTGGTGACGCTCGCGACGTTCGACCTGCTCCTGCCCGGCGGCCTCATCGAGGGCACGGCCGACGTCGACACGGCGCGAACCGCGGCCTTCACGGTGCTGGTCATCGCGAACCTCACGGTGGTGTTCTCCGCGCGGTCCGAGACGGTCTCCGTCGCGCACCGGCTGCTCACCAACCCGTGGCTCTGGGGCGCGGTCGGGCTGTCGCTCACCCTGCAGGTCGCGGTGGTGCACGTGCCCGCGCTCAACAGCGCCTTCTCGACCGCTCCCCTCGACGCGCGGCAGTGGGCGGCGTGCGTGGCGCTCGCCATGGTGGTGCCGGCGGTGAGCGAGGTCCGCAAGGCGGTCCTGAGGTCCCGCGACCGGCGTGCCCGAGCGGCGGTAGGTTGACCGGGAGCACCGAGGAGGCGACGTGACCCGCGCGCATGAGATCAAGGCGGCGATGGCAGAGGTCCCCGTCGAGGACCCCGCACGGACGGAGTACGACAAGCTCGCCGCCGACGAGTGGTTCCGCTACCGCGCCGGCCCCGAGCTCGCCGACATGCAGCGAGCGACCCTCGCGCGCCTGCGGGACCTCAACGGCGCGTACTTCGAGGACCCGGAGGGCTCGACCGCGGCGCTCGCCGCGCTGGTCGGCGAGTGCGGGCCAGGGCTGGACTTCCGTCCGCCGGTCTACCTGGAGTACCGCGAGCGGGTGAGGTTCGGCAGCAACGTCTTCATCAACGCCAACCTCATGATCCTGGGCAGCGGGATCGTCACGATCGGCGACAACGCGCTGATCGGCCCCGATGCGCGGTTCTACACGGTCAACCACGCCTTCGACGTCGAGACCCGTCGCGAGGGCTGGGAGCGCGCCTTCCCCATCACGCTCGAGGCGGACGTGTGGCTCGGCGGCTCCGTCGTGATCTGCCCCGGCGTGACCATCGGGCGCGGCTCCGTGGTCGCGGCCGGCTCGGTGGTGACCAAGGACGTGCCGCCGATGACGGTGGTCGGAGGGAACCCGGCGCGGGTCCTCCGCACGCTGTGACCGGGCTCCTGCCGACCCAGAGGCCGCTCTCGGGCCCCCAGCTCGAGGCGCTGCTCGCGCCGCTCGGCCGGCCCGCGCACACGTGGCTGATGTCGGGCGGGACGTTCTCCGCCGTCCAGGGCGTCGAGCTCGACTCCGGCGAGACGGTCGTGGTGAAGACCTCGGTGCCGGAGGCGCTCGACGAGGCCGGCCGGTCACGGCTCCTCGGCTACGAGCATGACCTGCTGCGCGCGGAGCGCGATCATCTCGCGCTGGTGGCGGAGGTGCCCGACGTGCCGGCGCCCCGCGTCCTCGCGGAGGACTTCTCCCGTGCGATCGCCGACGTCGACGCGCTGGTGATGACGCTCGCGCCGGGCATGCCGTGGGATTCCGCCCGGGACGTGATGACCCCCGAGGCCAACGCCCGGGCCTTCGAGGAGGTCGGCCACGTGGTCGCCGCGCTCGCCGCCCAGACGGGGTCGCGGTACGGCCTGCCCGCCCGCGACTTCGTCCTCGGAGGCGCGACGATGCGCGGGTTCATGTCCGCGCTGATCGCGTCGGCGGCGGACGATGCGCGCGCCTGGGGCGTCGACATCGAGGCCGACCGCCTCCACGAGGCGGTGGAGGCGGCCGGCGACGCGCTCGACCAGGTCGAGACGCCGTCGCTGGTCCACGCCGACCTGTGGCATGGGAACGTCCTGGTGGATCCGCAGACGGGCCAGGTCACCGGCGTGGTCGACTTCGAGCGGTCGCTGTTCGGCGATCCGCTGTGGGGTCTGGCCGGCGGGGAGACGCACGCGTCCGGCGCGTTCGAGGCGGCGAAGGTGCGCGGCTACGAGGCCGCGACCGGCCGCCCCCTGGCGATGGACCGCGCCGCGGAGCGACGGGTCGCCCTGTACCGCCTGTGGTCGATGGCGGTGCAGCTGGTCGAGATCCATCCGCGGGGCTTCAGCGGCGACTGGATCGCCGGCCACGAGGCGTCGATCCGCGCGAACCGCGAGCGCCTGCACGCCATCCTCGACGTCTAGCCCGAGGCCTGGAGCGCGTCCAGGGCACGCAGCGCATCGTCCCGCCTGTCCCACGGCACGAAAATGTGGTCGTGGTGGAATCCGGCGACCACGTTCGCGCTGATCCCGACGTCGGCGAGCGCACGTGCGAAGGCCGCGGTGAGGCCCACCGCCTCGAGCGCCGAGTGCACCTCGAGGGTGATGCGCGCGGATCGGAACTCGTGCGCGGCGCCGGCCGCGCGCGCCTGCGCCTCCGGGACCACCCAGGTGGTGCCTTCCGCCTCCTCGACGGTGACCACGGGCGCGCAGCCGGCGGGAGCCACGTCGCCCGTGACCCACACGTAGGGCTCGGGGTCGAGCCGCGCGCTCATGGAGGAGATCAGCTCCGCCAGGTCCGTGATGGCCATGGCACCTACGGTACTCAGGCGCCCGCGAGCGCGAGCCGGGCGTCGCCGTCGGCGAGGATCATCGCGGTGCAGGCGCCCGGAGCGCCGTGGAGGTGCTCGAACGTGGCGTTGTAGCAGCCGAGCCACACGGTGGTCGCCCACGCGACCTCGGTCTCGTCCGCGGTGAACGAGCGCCCGGCCTCGCGCTCGTACGCCGCGAGGAGCGCCGCACAGCTCTCGATGTCCGCGATCGCGCCCTGCTCGAGGGTCGCGACGTGGTCCGCGGCGAGGTTGCCCACGTGCACCGCCTCGGGCAGGACCGCGATCGAGTCCCAGTCGTGCACGATCGGCCGCTCCCCCACCCAGCGGACGTTCTGACCGTTGAGGTCGGCGTGGCCCAGCACCCGGGGCAGGTCCGCCGCCAGCAGCCGGGCGCGGGCGGCACCGCCCAGCCGGACGAGGGAGGGCGGCAGATCGGCCTCGATGCGGTGCGGGTCCCAGCGCGACGATGCGGCGGGCGGCCAGACCCGGTCCGGATCGGCGTGGTCGTAGTGCATCCACGGGGGCGGCTCGAGCCCGGCGGCGTTCACGTCGCCGACCGCGGCGATGATCTGCGCCGACAGCCGCGCGTAGAGGTCCTGAGGCGAGCGCGGCGGCCGGGTCCGACCCTCCGGACGCCACGCCTCGGCGGTCAACCGCTGGTCGCCGTCGACGGGGTCGGGACCGGCGAGCAGGGCGGGAGTGTCGATGCCCGCGGCATCCGCGGCGCGGTGCGCGGCGGCGACGATCGCGAGCCGGCCGTCGTCGCCACGCCGCTTGATCGCGACGCGGCGGCCGTCGACGAGCTCGACACCCCACACCTCCGACATGGAGCGGGCCTCGAAGAAGACCTCGTGCGGCGACGCGCCGAGGGTCCGGGCGACCCACGCGGCGACCTGCGGATCGAGCGTCATGGCACGAGGCTAGCGAGGGTAGACGGCGATCACGCCGGCGTACGGGCCCAGGTAGGGCGTCGGCTCGGGAGCCCCCGTGATCCACAGTTGCGAGATCTGGCCGTCGAGGTACAGCGCGTCGTCGCAGCCGAGGACGTCGCGGAACAGCGTCGCGAAGTCCCACAGGTTGACGAAGCCGAGCGAGAGGGCCAGGTGAACGGTGGTCCCATCCGGACTGACGCCCACGCCGGAGCGCACCGCCGTGTTCACGCTGCCCTCCCGGAACTCGGGATGGATCTCGCCGTCGAGCACGAGCGCCGGGCCCGACTGGGTCGCGTACGTGACGCCCGCGGGGTCGTAGGCCGTGCTGTCGACCACCTCCGCGGTGCCGTCGTCGTGGACGGCGAAAACGGCGTTGGGCTTGAGATGGAAGTTGCCGCCGCCGTCGGCGAGGTTGAGGTCGCGAAGCACCTCGCCGTCGCTCACCAGCAGGCCGCCGGGTCGGAGGTCGTCGGAGAAGATCCCCGCATTGGTCAGCGCTGCGATCTCCGGGTGATCAGCCAGGTAGACGGCCAGATCGGTGCCGTCGTCCTCCTGCGGCCAGTCGACGCGGACCTCCCACTCCTCGAGCGGGAGGGTGAGCACCGCGAAGCGGTGACCGTCGACCTCCGGGTTGCTGAGCGTGCCGACGATCGCGGCGGGCTCGTCGCTCGCCGTGGGCGCGGACATGGACGATGCCGACGCGGCGGGCGACGCCGCGGTCGGGGTCGCGGTGGACGCGTCAGGCGCGGTCGCGCCGGAGCAGCCGGCGAGCAGCGCGGCGGCGGCGAGGGCGACGATCGAACGGGCGCGGAGCACCCGACGAGGCTACGCGACGGGAAGGCGGGAGGCCTCCCGTTCGTTCCACCCGCATCGTCCCCCATCGACCCGAGGAGCGCTCATGCCCACCGGCACCCTGTCCGACACCCCCGCCACCGTGACCGTCGCCGTGCTCGGCACGGGGATCATGGGCTCGGCGATGGCGCGCACCCTGGTGCGCGCCGGACACCGTGTGCGGGTGTGGAATCGGACCCACGCGCGCGCCGCCGAGCTCGCGGGCGACGGGGCCACGGTCGCCGTGACCGCGGCGGAGGCCGCGCACGAGGCGGACGTGGTCCTCTCGATGGTGCACGACGGCGACACGGTGACCGAGGTCATGCGGCTCGCCGCCCCCGGCGTGCGGCCGGGGGCGGTGTGGATCCAGTCCTCGACCGTGGGAGTCGAGGCGCAGCGCGGGATCGCCGAGCTCGCGCGTGAGCTCGAGGTCGTGCTGGTCGACGCGCCCGTGCTGGGCACGCGCGAGCCGGCAGAGGCCGGCCAGCTGACCGTGCTTGCGGCCGGTGCGGACGAGGCCCGTCCCGTCGCGCAGGCCGTGTTCGACGCCGTCGCGGCGCGCACCGTCTGGACGGGCGACGATGCGGCGGCAGGGTCGGCGCAGGCGCTCAAGCTCGTGGTCAACAGCTGGGTCCTCGCGGTGAACAACGCTGTCGGCGAGAGCGTCGCGCTGGCCGCGGGCCTCGGAGTCGACCCGCGGCTGCTCCTCGACGCCGTCGCGGGCGGCGGGCTCGACATGGGCTACCTGCGCCTCAAGGCCGGGCTGATCCTCGACGAGCGCCTCTCCCCTGCGTCCTTCGCGACGGAGACCGCCGCGAAGGACGCGGACCTGATCGTGGACGCCGCCGCGCGGGCCGGGGTGAGGGTCGACGCGCTCGCCGCGGCGGGCGGGCGCCTGCACCGCGCCGTCGGCGGCGGCCACGGCTCCGAGGACATGGCGGCGGCGTACTTCGCGTCGTTCGAGGGGTAGCGCGCCGGGAGCGGTCTCACCGCGTACGGTGGGCGCATGGTTCAGCACCCCGTCCGACTCGCCACCCGCGCGGATGCCCGCGCCGCGGCGCAGCTGCTGCACGACTTCAACAAGGAGTTCGACGCCCCCACCCCGGGACCGGAGGTGCTGGCGGCCCGGCTGGCACGGCTGCTCGACCAGGGGGACACGTTCGCCTACCTCGCGGGCTCGCCCGCGGTGGGGATCGCGCTGGTGACGCTACGTCCGAACGTGTGGTTCGACGGTCCGGTCGCTCTGCTCGACGAGCTCTACGTGCGCCCCGACCTGCGCGGGCGCACCATCGGCACCGACCTGATCCGCGCGGTCGCGGACTACTGCCGCGAGCTCGGCGTGGACTTCCTCGAGGTCAACGTCGACGAGGGCGACAAGGACGCGCTGCGCTTCTACGTCCACCACTCGTTCGCGCTGCGCCAGCCCGACACCGGCGAGCGGGCGTTCTACCTCACGCGCGCGCTCGGCTGATCGCCGCGGGGCGCTACGGTGCACCCATGATCGGCACGGAGCTCCACGTCACCCATGACGACGCACGCCTCCGGGTGGTGCTGTCCCCTGCCGCCGGGAGGCCCACGCTGGTGCTGCTGCACGGCATCACCGATGGCGCCGCGACCTGGGGCCGCGTCGCGGAGCGCCTGGCGGGGTGCTACTCGCTGGTGATGCCCGACGCGCGGGGCCACGGCGGCTCGAGCCGGATCACCGGCTCGATCGACATCGAGACGCTGGTGGACGACGCCGCGGCGGTGCTCGATCACCTCGCGACGGGTCGCGTGCTCGTGTGGGGCCACTCCATGGGCGCGGAGACGGCGGCCCGCCTCGCCGGCGCCCGCCCCGACCTGGTGCGCGCGGCCGTGCTGGAGGACCCGCCGTTCCACGACGCGCCCCCCGCGGAGGCGGCGGGCGGCGACGACGACCCGCACCTCGCCGCGTTCGTCGAGCTGCTTCACAGCGTGGGCGACATGACCCCGGAGCAGCGCATGGCGATGGCGCGCGCGTCGAACCCCGGCTGGCACGACGACGAGCTGGCGCCGTGGGCCGACACCAAGGCGGACTTCGACACCTCCGCGCTCACGCTGCTCGACGGCGGGCTGGGCCGCGACTGGCGGGCGGCCGTCGCCGCGATCGCGTGTCCGACGCTGCTGGTCACGGGCGACGCCGGCGCGATCGTGACGCCTGAGGTCGCGGCCGAGGCGGCCGCTCTCGCGCCGGCCGCGCGCGTCGTCCGCATCGACGGCGCGGGCCACAGCGTGCACCGCGACCGTTTCGACGCCACCGTCGCCGCCGTCACGGCGTTCCTGCGCGACGTCGTGGCCGACTGAGCCGTCGCCGCGACGGCGACCCGCGCATCGTCCCGCCCCTGGTAGCGGCGGATGCGCACGAGAGAGCGCTCTCGCCCGATATTCCCGACGCCGCGGCATCGTTACATTTCCGTGACGCCGGGCATTTGACGAAACGGCGTCCCCCGCTCTACTGTCAGTCGAAGCGATTCGAAAGTTGCCGCCGCCAACGAATGTCGGAAGGTCGGCAAGGTCCTCGCACGAAGGAGTGAGTATGGACGAGCGTTCAGCAGGCGTCGGGGACGACGCCGCGCGCCCCTCCGCTACGGGGGTGGCGCGATGACGTCATCGATGATCCTGGCGGAGACCACCGCCGAGCAGATCGAGGAGCGCGGCAAGAAGCCCAAGCGGGGCGAGCGCGGCCCGGGCAAGAAGTCGTTCACGCCGTTCTTCCTGATCCTCCCCTTCCTCATCCTCTCCTTCGTCTTCGCGTACCTGCCGCTGTTCGGCTGGGTCTACTCGCTGTACGACTACAAGCCGGCGCTGGGCCTGTCCGGCTCGGAGTTCGTCGGGCTCCAGTGGTTCCGCCTGCTGGTGAGCTCGCCCACGCAGCTCGCGCAGATCGGCCAGGTGCTGGTCAACACCCTGGCGATCAGCTTCCTCGGGATCGCGACCTCGATCCTCCCGCTGGGCTTCGCGGTCCTGCTCAACGAGATCCGCGCGAAGTGGTTCAAGAACGCCGTGCAGACGCTCACCACGCTCCCGAACTTCATCTCGTGGGTGCTGGTCTACATGATCGCGTTCTCGCTGTTCTCGACCTCGGGCCTGGTCAACGACATCCTGATGGACGGCGGCCTCATCACCGCCCCGATCAAGTTCCTCGACACCGATCAGCACGTGTGGCTGACCATGACCCTCTGGAGCGTCTGGAAGGGCCTGGGCTGGGGCGCGATCATCTACCTTGCGGCGATCTCGGGCATCGACCCGTCGCTGTACGAGTCGGCCCGCATGGACGGCGCCGGACGCTGGCAGACCATCCGCTACATCACCATCCCGCAGCTGATGCCCACCTACCTGGTGCTCCTGCTGCTCTCGGTCGCGAACATCCTGAACAACGGCATGGAGCAGTACTACGTGTTCCAGAACGCGTTCAACCAGAAGTACATCCAGGTGCTCGACCTGTACGTCTACAACATCGGCATGACGGGCAACAGCCTGTCGATGGCGACCGCGATCGGCATGCTCAAGTCGCTCATCTCGGTCGCGCTGCTGCTCACCGTCAACTGGATCGCCAAGCGCGTGCGCGGCGAGTCGCTGGTCTAGGAGGCGAACATCATGACCACCACGACCACCACCGTCGCGAAGCCGACCAAGCCCGCGAAGGCGCGCCGTCGCAAGGGCCACGACCACGACCGGACGTTCGGCGACATCCTGTTCGCGATGGCGAACTACTCGCTGTTCGCGCTGCTCGTCGTGATCTGCGCGTACCCCTTCTACTACCTGATCATCAACTCGGTCTCGGCGAACGACATCTCGGCGCTCGGCGACGTCCGCCTGTTCCCCCAGGGCTTCCACCTGTCGAACTACGAGCAGGTGTTCCAGCTCCAGGGCCTGCCGATGGCGGCCGCGGTCTCCGTCGGTCGTACCGTGATCGGCACCCTGCTGACCGTGCTCGCCTCCGCGTTCCTGGGCTTCATGTTCACCCAGCAGCGGATGTGGGGCCGGAAGTTCTGGTACCGCTTCCTGATCATCACGATGTACTTCAGCGCGGGCCTGATCCCGATCTTCATCATCATGAAGAACCTGGGGCTGACCAACACGTTCTGGGTCTACATCCTGCCGTTCATCGTGCAGCCGTTCTTCGTGATCCTGGTCAAGACCTACGTGGAGTCGATGCCCGCCTCGCTGCAGGAGGCAGCGGAGGTCGACGGCGCGTCGCTGCTGCAGGTGTTCTTCAAGATCTACCTGCCGAACATGACGCCGATCCTCGCGACCGTGGCGATCTTCTCCGCGGTGACGCAGTGGAACAGCTTCCAGGACACCCTGATCTACATCACCGACCAGAGCCTGTACACCCTCCAGTACCTGCTCTACATGTTCATCAACCAGGCGAGCTCGCTGGCGCAGGCCGCGCAGAACGCCGGCGGCAACCTGGGTCAGATCGCCTCCGCGGCGACCACCCAGACGCCCACGTCGATCCGGATGACCGTGTCCGTGATCGTCGTGCTCCCCATCATCTTCATCTACCCCCTCTTCCAGCGCTTCTTCGTGAAGGGGATCATGCTGGGCGCCGTCAAGGGCTGACGTCGCTCGAAACCATCAGAAAGGAAAGCAATGAAGCTGACTAGGACGACCGCGGCCTTCGCCGTCGCGGCGGTGGTGACGGCAGGGGCGCTGGCATCGTGCTCCTCGGGCGGTGGCTCCGAGGAGACCCCGACCTCCGCGACCGGCTCCGAGACCGGAGCCTTCCCCACCTCGTGGGACGAGGAGATCACGATCGACGTCTTCGCCGGTCTCGCGAACTACATGGGCATGCAGCAGGGCTGGTTCGCGAAGATCGTCAAGGACAAGTTCAACATGAACCTCAACATCATCGCGCCGAACGTGGCCGGTGGTGGTGACACCCTCTACAACACGCGCGTCGCGGCCGGCGAGCTGGGCGACCTGATCGTCACGGACAAGGGCCAGAAGCTCGACGAGCTGATCCAGGGCGGGCTCGTGGGCGACATGTCCGAGTACTACCCGCTGATGGAGAACGTCGGGCAGTTCGACACCGCGATGGACAACCTCAACGCGGAGTCCGGCGGCGTCTACGCGTTCCCGACCTCGGTGTCGCACCTCATGCCGACGGACGCCTCCGAGGGCCTCAACCCGACGTTCGGCCCGTTCATCCGCTGGGACTACTACGCGGAGCAGGGCTACCCGTCGCTCGACACCCTCGAGGACCTCCTCCCCGTCCTCAAGCAGATGCAGGAGGACCACCCGACCGGCGACAACGGCCAGCCCACCTACGGCTTCTCCCTGTTCAAGGACTGGGACGGCAACATGATGGTGACCGCGAAGCAGCCCGCCTGCTTCTACGGCTACGACGAGATCGGCTTCGTGCTCGCGAAGGCCGACGGCTCGGACTACCAGTCGATCCTCGACTCCGACTCCGAGTACGTCCGCAGCCTGCGCCTGTACTTCGACGCCAACCAGATGGGCCTGGTGGACCCCGAGTCGACCACCCAGAACTACGACACCCTGTACTCGAAGTTCCAGAACGGCCAGGTGCTGTTCGCGTGGTGGCCGTGGCTCGCGCAGACCGCGTACAACACCGAGGACAACATGGCCGCCGGCAAGGGCTTCGAGATCGCCCCGGTCGACGACATGGAGGTGTTCTCCTACGGCGCCGAGGCCTACGGCGGCAAGCAGGTCTTCGCGATCGGCTCCAAGGCCGAGGACCCCGAGCGCATCGCGGCCTTCGTGGACTGGCTGTACTCGCCGGAGGGCGCGTACGCGAACTCCGCGCAGACGCTGGGCTCCGCCGGTCCGCAGGGCCTGACCTGGGACATCAACGACGCGGGTGAGCCCGAGCTCACCGAGTTCGGCAACGAGGTGTTCCTCGGTGGCGGCGCCACCACCCCGGAGGAGTGGGGCGGCGGCGACTACCTCGACGGCGTCTCCGCTCTCAACACCATCTCGGTCCTCCCGATCGACGTGGACCCGAACACCGGCTTCCCCTACAGCTACACCTTCTGGCCCTCGTACCAGGAGGCGACCGCCACCCCGCTGAGCGAGGACTGGTCGGCCAACATGGGCGACGCCACGTCGACGATGGACTACCTCTCCACCAATGACAAGCTCCTGGTCGCCCCCGGCGCCAGCTTCACCATCCCGACCGACTCGTCGGAGGTCGAGACGCTCCGCAACCAGATCAAGGCGATCGTCATCCAGTACTCCTGGCAGATGGTCTTCGCCAGCGACGAGGCGCAGTTCGAGTCGCTGCTCAAGGAGCTGCAGGACACCGCCAACGGCCTCGGCTACGAGAAGGTCCTCGAGACCGACATGGCAAACGCCGAGATGCAGAACGACGCTCGCGTCGCGGTGACCGCCGCGTTCCAGTGATCTGACGGTCATCACACGGAGGCCCCGGGGCGCATGCCCCGGGGCCTCCGTCGTGCCCGGGGACGATGCCTTCCGCGTCTCGCTCCCCCGCCGGTTCGCGCGCTGTGAGGACATGAGTGCACGTTTCGAGTCGAAACGTGCACTCATGTCCTCACAGGACGCATGAGAGTCGAGGGGCCAACGGCGCACACTGGAAGGGTGAGGGTGGAGCTGCTGCACATCGCCGACTGCCCGGGGCACGAGCGGGCCGCGAGCCGTCTGCGCGCCGCGCTGGACTCGCTTGGGCTCGCCGCGACGCGGATCGAGGAGGTGCGGGTCGGCGCCGGGTCGATCCCGGCCGGATTCGCCGGCTCGCCCACCATCCTCGTGGACGGGACGGACCTGTTCCCCGGCACGCCACCGCTGGCGCATCTCGCGTGCCGGGTCTACCGGACGGGTGCAGGACCGGCGAACAGCCCCTCGTCGGAGCAGATCCTGGCGGCGCTGGCCTCGCGTTGAGCGTGCGCGAGGTCCGTGGTCTCCCCGCAGGAGGCGACGATGCGCCGAGAGGGGCGGTCAGTTCCCCGCAGCGGGTGTGGGGAGCCGAGGGAGAAGGACGTGGCGGTCCAGGCTACGCGTGACGGCTGAAGATGTTCCGGTACAGGAACGCCGAGGCGTAGGCCATCATCGCGAACCCGATGCTGAGGACGATGAACGCGAACGGCGGGAAGATCATCGTGATCGACGCGACGGTCGCCGGGATGAGCAGCAGGCCGATGGTGCGGACCGGCTCGGCGGCGGGCAGCAGCAGCGCGTTGCGCAGGGTCTGCCTGAACGTGTTGCGGTACCGCGCGACCAGCGCCATGCCGTGCGTGAAGGCCGCCACCAGGTACGCGGCGACCAGCAGCGCGACCAGCGACAGGATGGTCGAGACGGTGGTCTCCTGCGCGAACCAGAACACGGCGGCGAAGGTCAGCAGCACGAACGGCACCAGCAGCGCGAGATAGACCGCGGTCGCGGGCCGGAAGTTGCGCTTGAACGCCGGCAGGAAGTCCTCGAGGGGACGCCCCCGCTCGTCGTCGGAGTACTTGATCATCACCTCGAGCAGCGCCGAGGTCGCGGCACCGATGGTCACCACGGGGATGCACAGCACGATGAAAAGCACGTTGAGGGCGACGAAATGCAGGAACATCGTCAGCCCCTGCACGGACCTGCTCTCCGGGTCGATGTTCATGAGTCGATCCTGGCACGTGACGGCTCGCCCACCGCGAGCTCGGGGGGCAGCAGCTGGACGGACGGGTGCGCTCCCCCGGCGAGCATCGCGCAGATCATCTCCGCGGCGGACTCGCCCAGGGCCTCCGCCGGCACCGCGATGGTGTCGGTCAGCCCGTGAGCCCGCAGCGCCCCCTCGCGAGACGTGAGTGCCAGGCAGTCGGGCGCCGTCGCGCTCGGCACGTGGGCGCGGATGCGGTCGGCGATGAACGGCAGGGCGCCGTCGTTGTGCACCAGGATCCCGGTGATGCCGGGGTCGGCGGTCAGGACCGCGTCGACCTCGGCCAACGCCTCCGCAGAGTCCGGGATCGGGTGGGTCGAGCCCTCCACGCCGCGCGCCTCGCATGCCTCCAGGAAGCCCCGGATCAGGCGGTCCGCGTACGACGTGTGCCGCTCCATCACGGCCTCCGGCGCGCCGAACAGCGCGAGCCGCGTGTGGCCCAGCCCGACCAGCCGGTCGACCGCGAGCCAGCCCGCGGCCTCGAAGTCGAAGTCGATGCACGGGATCGACCGCCGCCCAGCGGGCAGCCCGATGAGCACCGAGGGCTGGTCGAGCTCCGCGATGGTCGCGAGGCGCGCGTCCTCGGACTCGACGTCCATGATGAGCAGGGCGTCCACCATCGAGCCGCGCGAGGCGCGGGCGAGCCCCTCCGCCTCGTCGCTGGACAGCAGGAGGATGTCGTAGCCGTGGACCCGCGCGCGCTGCACGACGCCCGCGACCACCTGCATGATCACGGGCACGTCGACTCCGGTGCGCAGCGGCGCCTGGAGCCCGATCACCCGGGTCGAGCGGGACGCGAGGGACCGGGCCCCCGCGTGCGGCCGGTAGCCGAGCCGTGCGATGGCCGCCTGCACCCGGCCCCTGGTGTCGGCGGAGATCGCGCGCTTCCCGCTCATGACGTAGGACACGGTCGAGGTCGAGACGCCCGCCTCGCGGGCGACGTCGCTGATGGTCACCATGCGTGGGCCCCCTCGCCGACGATCACCGACGGGTTGCCGGGGACGATGCGGTGCTCGACCTCGGCGCCGTCCGGCGTCGCGACGGTCACGGTCGCCGCGCGGGCGTCGCTGTGGAGCACGGCCCGGGTCAGCAGCCCGCCGCGCCACTCGAGGTCCACCGTCACTCCCCCGCGGGCACGCAGCCCGCGCACGGCACCGTTGCGCCACCCCGGCGGGAGGGCGGGCAGCAGCCGGAGGACGCCGCCGTGCGACTGCAGCAGGGACTCGGCGACGCCCGCGGTCAGTCCCATGTTCCCGTCGATCTGGAACGGCGGGTGGGCGCTCAGGAGGTTCGCGTAGACGCCACCCCGATGCTCGGCACCGTGCTCCTCGGCCGGGCGCAGGGCCAGCCGCAGCTGACCCTCGACCCGCGCGCCGTCCCGCAGACGCGCCCACATCGAGGTCCGCCACGCCAGCGCCCAGCCGGTCGACTCGGGGCCGCGGGCGAGGATCGAGGCCTCCGCCGCCGCCGCGAGCTCGGGCGTGCCGTCCGGCGTGATCTGCGCGTACGGGAAGAGGCCCACCAGGTGGGAGAGGTGACGATGCAGGGGCTCGGGCTCGTCGAACGGCCGGTCCCACTCGAGGATGCGGCCGTCCTCGCCGATCACAGGGTCGGGCAGCGCGGCGGTGAGCGCGGTCAGGCGCCGCACCCACGCGGGCTCGAGCCCGAGCTCGCGCGCCGCCGCCGCGCACACGGCGCCGAGTTCGCGCAGCAGCGCGACGTCCATGGTCGCCGAGGTGGTGACGGAGTGCTCGGCGCCTTCGGCGTCGAGGAAGTGGTTCTCGGGCGACGTCGACGGGCTGGTCCAGGCGCCACCCTCATCCCCCTGGATCCACGACAGCGCGAAGGCTCCGGCGCCCTCGAGCACCGGCCAGGCGCGCTCGCGCAGCCGCGTCACGTCGCCTCCGAAGGCGTACTGGTCCCACAGGTGCAGCGCGAGCCACACGCCTCCGAGGGGCCAGAACGCCCACGCGGGGTCGCCGTGGCCGTCCCCGACCGGCGCCGCGAAGCCCCAGGCGTCGGAGTTGTGGTGCGCGACCCAGCCGTCCGCCCCGTACAGCTCGCGCGCGACCTCGCGGCCGGGACCGGACGCGAGGCGCGCCACGAAGTCGAGGAGCGGCTCGTGGCATTCGGCCAGGTTCGCGGTCTCCGCGTGCCAGTAGGCCATCTGCAGGTTGATGTTGATCGTGTAGGCGCTCGACCACGGCCCCGGCAGCTCCGCGTTCCACAGCCCCTGCAGGTTGGCGGGCAGCCCGCCCGGGGCGGACGATGCGATGAGCAGGTACCGCCCGTAGTGGAACGCGAGCGCGACCAGGCCCGGGTCCTCCCGGGTGAGCGCCTGCGCGACGCGGGCATCCGTGTCGAGCGCTCCGGCGTCCGCGGGCGACCACAGGTGGAGGGCGCAGCGCTCGTACAGCTCGGCGTGGGCGGCCCGATGCGCGGCGAGCAGCACGCGAGCGGGCGCGCTCGCCGCGTCGGTCACGGCGCGTGCGGCGTCCGCGGCGTCGCCGCCGGCGTCCGCGGTCGCGGTGCCGACCACGATCACGTGCTCCGTCGCGGCCTCCGACACGAGCGAGCCGTCCAGCACCCGCGCGCCGGCGCCGCCGCGCACCGCGACGGCGCCCACGCGGCCCGACACGAGGTCGTACACCACGGGCTCGGCCGGCTGCTCGTGACCGGGCGCGACATCCACCGGAAGGTGGACCTCCCGGACCAGCGCGCCGGCCACGTCGTGGTCGTCGCCCCGCGGGCGCAGCAGGCCGGACAGGCTCGCCCGCACCTCGACGGGCACGTCCGCGGTGACGTGGTGGACGATCGCCCCGGACGGCCGGTCGCCCCACGTGCGGTGCCGGACCGCGACGCCCCCGACACGGTACGAGTGCTCGGCGACGCCGCTGCGAAGGTCGAGCTCGCGCTCGAGGTCCGCGACCTCGCCGCCGAGCGCCGCGCCGTCGACGCCGGTGACCTCGAGCGTGAGGGTGCCCAGCGGGAGGTACGCCTGCGCCCACGGTGCCTGCTGCTCCTGCACCAGCCGCTCCGCCTCCGCGTGGTCGCCCGCGGCGATCGCGGCGCGGATGAGCGCGAGGTGCTCGGGGCCGCGCACCTCCGGCGCGATCCCGGCGAGCGCGCCGCCGGGGTACGGGCCGGACCACGCGGTCACGTCGTTGAGCCACAGGGTCTCGGTGAGCGGACGCCCGGCGCACATGGCGCCGCGGTGGCCGTTGCCCACGGGCAGGCCGTCGAGCCAGCCCGCGGCGGGCGTGGAGTAGCGCAAGGTGTGCAGCACGTCATCGGTCTGCGTCGACACGGTCATGTGGGTAGTATAGGGTCTCCGTGTTGAAGCGCTTCGACAGTTTGACGACGAGGTTGAACCACCCATGACGCACCAGGTCCCGACGCCCGCCTCCGGGCCGTTCCCCGTGGCCCTCGACGGCCGCATCGTCTTCGGCGGCGACTACAACCCCGAGCAGTGGCCGCGGGAGGTGTGGGACCAGGACGTCGCCCTCATGCGTGAGGCCGGCGTGAACCTGGTGACGGTCGGGGTCTTCAGCTGGTCGAGCCTCGAGCCGGCCCCCGGAGAGCGCACCTTCGAGTGGCTGGACGAGGTGCTGAACCTCCTGGCAGACAACGGCATCGCCGTCGACCTCGCCACCCCGACCGCGTCCCCGCCGCCGTGGCTGGGGATCGACCACCCGGAGACCCTCGCGGTGACCGCCGACGGGGTCCGGATGAGCGCCGGATCCCGCAACCAGTTCTCCCCCTCCTCCCGCGTGTACCGGGACGCCGCGCTGGCGATCACCCGGGACCTGGCGGCCCGGTACGCCGCCCACCCGGCGGTGCGGATGTGGCACGTGGGCAACGAGTACGGCCAGGTCGACCACGGCGACGAGGCGGCCCGCGAGTTCCGCATCTGGCTGCGGAACAGGTACGGCTCCATCGAATCGCTTAACCGCGACTGGGGCACGGCCGTGTGGTCGCAGGGGTACCGGAGCTTCGAGGACGTCGTGCCGCCGCGCGCCGCGCCCTACGTGATGAACCCGACCCAGGCCGTCGACTTCCGGCGGTTCAGCTCGGACCAGATGCTCGCCGTCTACAGCGAGCAGCGCGACGCGATCCGCGAGGCCGGCGCGACCCAGCCCATCACGACCAACTTCATGGGCTTCTTCCCTCACGTCGACTACTGGTCGTGGGCGGACCAGGTCGACCTGATCGCGGACGACCAGTACCCGGATCCCGGCGACCCGCACTCCCCCTCGGACATCGCGCTGGTTCAGGACCTCATGCGCTCCCTGGGCGGCGGCCGGCCGTGGCTGCTGATGGAGCAGGCGATCAACGCCGTCTCGTGGCGCCCGCACAACCTGCCCAAGAGCCGCGAGCGCGGGCTGCTCGACTCGTACCAGGCGGTCGCCCGCGGAGCCGACGGCGTCTGCTTCTTCCAGTGGCGCCAGGCCTCGGCCGGCTCCGAGCGTCACCACTCCTCGATGCTCCCCCATGCCGGCGCCGACTCCGAGGTGTTCCGCACCGTCTGCGAGCTCGGCGCGGGGCTGGCTCGTCTCGCGCCGGTCACGGGCGGACGCGTCGAGGCGCAGGTCGCGATGCTCTTCGACTGGCCGTCGTGGTGGGCGGCGGAGGAGCCCGGCGGGCTCACGACCCGCCTGCGCACCGTCGAGCAGCTGACGCGCTGGTACCGGGTGCTGTGGCGCGCGGGCATCGCGGTGGACATCGTCCGTCCCGGCGCCGACCTCTCCGGCTACCGCGCCGTGCTCGCGCCCCACAGCTACGTGATCGGGGACGATGCGGCGGAGACGCTGCGCGCCGCCGTCGCGGCGGGCGCCACGGTGGTGGTGGGGCCGTACTCGGGTGTCGCCGACGAGCGCGGCCACGTCCTCACCGGCCGCTCGCCCGTGAGGATCGCCGACCTGCTGGGCGCCAGCGGAGAGGAGTGGGCATGCCTGCCGGACGGCGACACCGCGCTGGCGGCGACCGACGCGTGGCCCACCGCTCCGGCAGGCCTCACCGCCGGCATCCTGGGCGAGCGCCTGCGCGCCGACGACGCAGAGGTGCTCGCCACCTTCGGGCACGGGCACCTCGCGGGACTGCCCGCGATCACCCGTCGCCGCGCCGGCGATGGCGCGGCCTGGTACGTGGGTGCGGTGCTCGGCGACAGCGCGCTGGACGCCCTGCTCACCGAGGCGCTCGACGCCGCGGGCGTCTCCGGCATCGTCCCCGGCAAGCCGGCCGACGTCGAGGCGGTCCGCCGCGGCGACGCCCTGTTCCTGCTCAATCACGGCGACACCGAGGCCACCGTGGCCCTCGCGACCCCGGGCCGTGACCTGCTCTCCGGCGAGGTGCTGGAGGGAGCCGCGGTGCTCGCACCCGGCCAGACCATCGTTCTCATCGAAGGAGAGACCCCGTGACCGAGGAGACCCCTCGCTACCGCCGCATCGACCTGAGCGTCGCGGAGCGCGCCCAGGACCTGCTGGACCGCCTGACGCCCGAGGAGCGGATCGCGATGCTGCACCAGGTGGTGCAGCCCGTCGAGCGGCTCGGGCTGGGCGAGTTCCACACCGGCTGCGAGGCGCTGCACGGCGCGGCCTGGATGGGCACGGCGACCGTGTTCCCGCAGCCCGTGGGCCTCGCGGCGACGTGGGACCTGGACCTGGTGGAGCGCGTGGGCGCGGTCGCCGCGACCGAGGTGCGCGCCAAGCGTGCGGAGAAGGCGTCCGTGAGCCTCAACGTGTGGGCGCCCGTGGTGAACACGCTGCGTCACCCGCTGTGGGGTCGCAACGAGGAGGGCTACTCGGAGGACCCGCACCTCACGGGCGAGATGGGCGCCGCGTACGCGCGCGGCCTGCGCGGCGACCACGAGCGCGTCTGGCGCACCGTGCCCGCGCTCAAGCACTTCCTGGGCTACTCCAACGAGTCGGACCGCTCCGTGACCAGCTCCGAGATGTCGCTGCGCACGCTTCACGAGGAGGAGCTGCCGGCGTTCCGGTGCGCGCTCGAGACGGGCGCCGCGGGCGGGATGATGCTCGCCTACAACCGCGTGAACGGGAAGGCCGCGCACACGCAGCCGGAGCTCGTCTCCGTGGCGCGCTCCTGGGCGCCCGGGTCCATCGCGGTCGTGTCCGACGCCGCCGCGCCGACCTTCCTGGTGACCACCCAGCGCGAGGAGCCCGACTTCGTCCACGGCGCGGCCGCCCTGGTCCGCGCGGGACTCGACTCGTTCACCGACAACGACGCGAACTCGCAGCCCACCATCGATCAGATCACGGCCGCGCTCGACCAGGGGCTGCTCACCATGGCGGAGGTCGACGCGGCCGTGCTGCGCCTGCTCGAGCTGCGCGTGCGCACGGGCGAGCTCGACGGCGACGCCGACCCCTACGCCGGGATCACCGCCGAGGACATCGACCTGCCCGCCTCGCGCGAGCTCGCGCGCGAGGCCGTGGCGCGCTCCGTCGTGGTGCTGCGGAACGATGCGAAGGTCCTGCCCCTCGCCGCGCCGACCAGGGTCGCGGTGGTGGGGCCGCTCGCGGACGACATCCTCACCGACTGGTATGCCGGCACCCCGCCCTACAAGTCGACCATCGCGGGCGCGCTCGCCGAGCGCTTCCCCGACGCCGCCGTGGAGGTCGCCACGGGCGCCGACACCGTGGCCCTGCGCGCCGCATCGTCCGGCCGCTATGTGACCGCGAGCGCCGACGGCGCCACCGTGATCGCGGACGCCGACGCGGCGGGCGATGCCGCGCTGTTCGACATCACCGACTGGGGCGACGGGGTCCTCACGCTGCGCTCCCACGCGAGCGGCCTGCTGCTCACCGGCGGGCACTGGCCCGTCCGCGCCGACGCCGAGCGCGTCGGCGGCTGGGTCGCCCAGGAGAGCTTCCGCCGCGTCACCCATGCCGACGGCACCTGGTCGCTGCTGCACCTCGGCTCGGGCCGCTGGCTGCGCGTGATGCGCGAGGCCGGCCTGGTCTCCGCGGACGCCGTCACGCTCGACGCGGCCGAGCGGTTCACGGCGCGCGTGGTCCGCTCGGGCGCGGAGGCGGTGGCGACCGCCGCCGCATCCGCGGACGCCGTGATCGTCGCGGTGGGCAACGACCCGCACCTGGCCGGACGCGAGACCGAGGACCGGCCGCACCTGTACCTGCCCGAGGCCGCCGCCGAGGTCTACCGCACCGCACGGGAGGCCAACCCCCGCACCGTCCTCGCCGTCGTGTCGAGCTTCCCGTACGTGCTGGGCGAAGGCGTCGCGGACGCCCCGACCGTGGTGTGGTCGAGCCACGGCGGCCAGGAGCTCGGCCGCGGCCTGGTCGACGTGCTCGCCGGCGACGTCGAGCCCACCGGCCGCCTCGCGCAGTCGTGGCCGGCGCACCCTGACCAGGCGGGCGACCTGTTCGACTACGACACGCTGCGCCAGCAGGCCACGTACCGGCACCAGCCCGCGCCGATGGCCTTCGCCTTCGGCCACGGCTGCACGTACGGCGAGGTGACCTACGCCGGCGTGACCCTGTCGGAGGGCGAGGTGGCCGCTCCCGCGCCCACGCATCGTCACCCTGCGCTCACGCCCCGGTCCGACGAGACCACCGTCACCGCGACCGTCACGGTCCGCAACGGCGGCGCCCGCGCCGCCGAGGAGCTGGTGCAGGTCTACGCGGTCGGCGACGGCACGACGCGCATCCCGACCCCGCTGCGCCTGCTGCTCGCCTACCGGCGTGTCCGCCTCGAGCCCGGCGAGACCAGGGAGGTCGAGCTGACGTTCGCGGTCGACCGGCTCGCGGTGTGGGACGACGAGCTGCGCCTCGAGGGTGCGCCGTCCGACTGGCTCCACGAGGGGGCGTTGCGCGTGCAGCCGGGGACGTACACGATCGCGGCGGGGGCGTCTGCGGACCGCCTCGACGTCGAGGCCGTGCTCAGGGTCGCCTGAGGCGCGGCGGGCGGGATCGTCTAGGATCTGAGGCCATGTCCGACGGTCATAGTCAGGGGCGCCGGCCCGGTGGGCGGGGGCTCCCGCCGGCGCCAGCCCCCGCCCACCGCTCGCGCGCCCGCGCGCCCCGTCCCCGGAGAGGTCGAGCATGACCGCCGCGTGGCTGCTGCTCCTGCTGGCGCTGATCCTCATCGCGGCGAACGCGCTGTTCGTCGCGGCCGAGTTCGCGTTCGTCACCGTCGACCGCCCGACCGTCAAGAAGGCCGCCGAGGGCGGCGACCGTCGCGCCGCATCGTTGCAGGCCGCCCTCAAGCGGCTCTCCACGGAGCTGTCGGGCGCGCAGCTGGGCATCACCGTGACCAGCCTGCTGGTCGGATTCATCGCCGAGCCCTCCATCGCGACGCTGCTGCGCGGCCCGCTGGAGTCCGCCGGCCTGCCCGCAGGCACGGCGACCGCCGCCTCGTTGACGGCCGCCTTCCTGCTGGCGACCATCACGCAGATGGTCGCGGGCGAGCTCATCCCCAAGAACTGGGCGATCGCCGAGCCGCTGCGGGTGGGCCGAGCCGTCGCGGGACCCCAGCGCGCGTTCACCTGGTTCGCCGGACCGCTGATCCGCGTGCTGAACGGCAGCGCCAACCGGATCGTGCGGGCGCTCGGCATCGAACCCCGCGAGGAGCTCGCGTCGGCGCGCTCCGCGCAGGAGCTGCACTCGCTCGCGGAGCGCTCCGCGGAGTCCGGGGACCTCGAGCCGAGGGTGGCCCGCCGCCTCGCGCGTGCCGCCGAGATGGGTGAGAGGTCGGCGTCCGATGCGATGACTCCGCGCACCCGCGTCCACTTCCTCGAGGCCGACGCGCCGGTGTCGGAGGTGCTCGAGATCGCGTCCCGCACCGGCCACGCCCGCTTCCCCGTCACCGGGGAGGACGTGGACGATGTGGTGGGCGTCGCGCACTTCAAGCGCGCGTTGGCCGTGCCCGCGCGGCAGCGTGGCAGGACCACGGTGGCCGAGATCCTGCTCCCCATCGACTCGGTGCCGTCGACCATGCCGCTCAGCTCCGTGCTCGACGCGCTGCGCACCGGCTCCCAGATCGCCGTCGTGGTCGACGAGTACGGCGGCACCGACGGCGTGGTGACGCTCGAGGACCTGGTCGAGGAGATCGTGGGCGAGATCGAGGACGAGCACGACCGCCCCGTGCGGCGCCACCGACGCCTCAAGGACGGCCGCTGGTCGCTGTCGGGCCTGCTGCGACCCGACGAGGCGGGCGAGCTCATGGGACTCGAGCTGCCCGAGGCGCGGGAGTCGGACACGCTGGGGGGCCTGCTCACGGAGCACCTCGAGCGCTTCCCCGAGGTGGGCGACACCGTCGAGCTGGACGCGCGCGACGAGGCCAACCGTGACGAGGACGGCATCGCCACCCCCGTGCAGGTCCGCATCGAGGTGACCCGCCTCGACGGGCACCGCGTCGACCGCGTCGCCATCGAGGTGGTCGCGGTCGACGACGAGGACGACGCGCAGGGCGAGGAGGTGTCCCGTGGCTGACTGGGTCGCGATCCTCATCGCCATCGCGCTGCTCGTGGGCAACGCCTTCTTCGTGGGCGCCGAGTTCGCGCTCATCTCCGCCCGCCGCACCCAGATCGAACCGCGCGCTGCCGAGGGCTCGTGGGCCGCTCGCGTGACCGTGCGCGGCATGGACCGGGTGTCGCTCATGATGGCCGGCGCACAGCTGGGCATCACCGCCTGCTCGCTGGGCCTGGGTGCGATCGGCGAGCCCGCCGTCGCCCACCAGCTCGAGAAGCCGCTCGCGGCGATCGGGATCACCGGCGCGTGGCTGCACGGCATCGCGTTCGCCGTCGCGCTGGTCGTGGTGGTGGCGCTGCACATGATCCTCGGCGAGATGGTGCCCAAGAACATCGCCATCGCCGGCCCCGAGCGCGCGGCGCTGCTGCTCGCTCCCCCGCTGTACGGGCTGGTGTGGATCCTGCGGCCCCTGATCTGGCTGATGAACGCGCTCGCGAACCTGGGGCTCAAGGTGCTGAGGGTCGAGCCGCGCGACGAGGTCGCCACCACGTTCTCCGCGGAGGAGGTCGCCGGCCTGGTCGCCGAGTCGCACCAGGAGGGTCTGCTCGACGAGGCGGAGCGGCGCGTGCTCGACGGCTCGCTCACGCTCAGCTTCGAGACCGTCGACTCGGTCATGGTGCCGCGGGACGAGCTGATCACGCTGCCCGTCGACGTCACGCCCCAGAAGGCGCAGCAGGCGACCGTGCGCACCGGGTTCTCCCGCTTCCCGCTCACGGACGGCGACGAGCTCGTCGGCTACCTGCACCTCAAGGACTTCGCGACGGTGCCGCGCGGCGGTGCCACGCGGCCCATCCCGGACGATGCGGTGCGTCCGCTCACGTCGATCCCCTCCGGGTCGTCGCTCGAGCAGGCGCTCGGGCGCATGCAGGCACGCGGCACCCACATCGCGCTGGTGCGCGGCGAGGGGGGTGTGGTGCTGGGCGCGGCGATGCTGGAGGACGTCATCGAGAGGCTGGTCGGCGAGGTCGTGGACGTCGGCCAGGAGCTGCAGGCCTGACGGGGCGGCGCTGCGCCGGACCTCAGTCCGGGACCTGCGTGTCCTCGCCTCCGGGTGGCATGTCGGCGGCCTCCGGTCGCCGGCTGAGGAACATGATCGAGGCCACCAGCCCGCCCCAGATCACGACCATCACCACGACCATCAGGGTCATCGCCGCGGCGCTCATGACGCGCTCCCCTCGACCGGCGCATCGTCCCTCCCGGGCGGCAGCCCCAGCTGCTGACGGGTCGGCCACGGCCGGAAGTGCACGATGTCCCGCCGCCACCTGAGCCACGGCATCACCAGTGCCGCCGCCAGCAGGAACGCCGCGGTGCCCCACCCGAAGATCGCCAGGTAGGACGTGGGGTAGCCCTCGTAGCCGTCGCGCGCGAGAGAGACGGCCTTGGTCGCGAACATGTAGATCAGCAGCACGGACACGGCGTTGACCAGCACCAGCCACCACGTGCCGAGCTTGAGGGTCGACACGGCGCTGAGGTGCCGCTGCAGCTCGCGGGAGCGACCCCCGAACCAGAGGGCGGCCGCGATCATCGCGATGGCGCCGGCCACGATCCCGAGCTGGTTCGACCACTGGTCCACCACGTCGAGCAGGTACAGGCCCGTGGTGGTGCCGAAGCCGATGATGGACAGCACCGCGGAGACCACGCCGACCGCGACCGCGGAGCCCCGCGGGTGGAGGCCGAACTTGTCCTGCAGCGCCGCGGAGATGGTCTGCATGACGGAGATCAACGAGGTGAGCCCGGCGACCACCAGCGATCCGAAGAACAGCGCTCCGAACAACGGCCCGCCCGGCATCTGCGCGATCACCGCGGGGAAGGTCACGAAGGACAGGATGGGCCCGGCGAGGCCGTCGAGCTCCGCGACGGGGACGTCCTGCTGGTGCGCGAGGAAGCCGACGGTGGCGAACACGCCGATGCCCGCGAGGACCTCGAAGGAGCTGTTGCCGAAGGCGATCACCAGGCCCGGCGAGGTGATGTTGGAGCGGCGACGGCGGTACGACGCGTAGGTCAGCATCACGCCGTAGGCGAGCGAGAGGGAGAAGAAGATCTGACCGTAGGCGGCGATCCACACGTTCGGGTCGGTCAGCGCGCTGAAGTCGGGGGTGAAGAGCGCGTCGATGCCGTCCGCCGCGCCGGGCAGGGTGAGCGCGCGCACCACGAGGATGCCGAAGGTCGCCACGAGCAGCGGGATGCCGATCACGTTGAGCCGCTCGACGCCGTTGTGCAGGCCGAGCGCGAGCACCACGATGGTGATGATCCAGATCGCCGCGAGGGGGATCAGGACATGGGGCACGAAGCTCAGGCTGACGGTGCCGGCCTCGCCCAGCTGGAGGTACTCGCCGGTGAAGAAGCCCGCAGGGTCGTCCTTGTAGGCCAGGGTGAAGCTGAAGAAGAAGTAGCTGAGCGCCCAGGCGATCACGGCCGTGTAGTACAGGCCGATCACGAAGCAGATGGCCACGTGGAACCAGCCGACGCCCTCCGCGCGCCTGTGCACGCGGCGCATCGCGAGCGGCGACGAGCCACGGAAGCGGTGGCCGATCGCGTTCTCGAGGAACAGGATCGGGATGCCGGCGGTGAGCAGGGCCACCACGTAGGGGATCATGAACGCTCCCCCGCCGTTGTCGTAGGCCTCGCCGGGGAAGCGCCAGATGTTGCCCAGACCCACCGCGGAGCCGATCGCGGCGAGGATGAACGCGGTCTGGCCGGACCAGTGCTCGCGCTTCTCGTGGGTGTGCGGTGCTGCGGCTTCAGGCTGGTCGCTCATGGGTGCCTCCCCGTGCTGGCGCTACGGAGATCACGCTAGTGCCAGGCAGGTCCCGGTGCAGGGCGGCGAGGTCCCGGGCCCGCGAGCCCGATGTCGGCGTCGGCCGCTACAGTCGGGAGTGGATCACGAAGCCTGGCCTCAAGCCCTCCAGCCGGCCAGCTGGCAACCGCGTCCCGACACGGTGCCCCTGGAGGAAGATCCGCCGCGCGTCGACCGGCGCGCGGAAGGACGGATTCTCTGAAGGAGAGAACCATGGCTGACGCCACCCTGCCCCCGTGCATCCTGTCGCAGGCCGGGCACGCCCTGCACCCGATCCAGCTGCGGCTCGCGCGGAACGCGGCGACCGAGATCGAGTACGAGCTGCTCGGTGAGCATCCCGACGGCATCTACGTGGTGCGCCGCGATGCGACGTCCCCCGTCGAGACCTGGTGCATGCACCAGCAGTGGCGGGATGTGGCCCGCCGCGCGTTCCGGGCGGGCGTCACCGAGGTGATCGACCACACGCATTCGCTCGCCACCATCAACGGCACGGCCGTCTCGTACACCACCCCCGAGCACTGGCGTGAATGCCCGCCGCCCGGGGAGCTCACCCCGTGGGAGCGCGGCTTCCTCACACGCGCCGAGCTCGCCGCATACCTGCGGGCGCGGAACGCGGGCGACGGGTCCTGACCCGAGCCGTGTCCGGAGAGTGCACGAGGGTACGGCATCGGTCGATTCCGGACCCGCGTGCCCTGCTGGGGCGCCGGCGCGCGGGCGGGTGAGCGACCGCGGCGGCGGCCCCCACCGGCGGCGCACGATGCGGCGCGCGAGTGACCGCCGGCGTGGGGGTGGCGCGCGGCGCCGCCGGAGCGACCGGCACCGGCGCCGCTGCCGCCGTTGCCGCCCGAGCGACCGG
>NZ_JAUHPZ010000013.1:0-71195 GCF_030418375.1 Demequina lignilytica | reverse complement strand
GGGGCCCGCTGGGGGGGGCGGGGGGGGGGGGGGGGGGGGGTGGGGGGGGGGGGGGGGGGGGGGGGGGGGCGCCCCCCGGGGGGGGGGGGCCCCCCCCCCCCCCCCCCCCCCCGCCGATGAGAAGGGCTACTCGCCGCCCTCGTTGAGCGTGACCTCGATCGGCGCGTAGTCGGCGCCCATCACGTCGACGCCGTCAGCCTCGAGCTCCGCGAGCGCCGCGTCCACGTACTCGTTCGAGTAGGCGGTCTCCGGCGGCTCGGTGGTGATGATGGTCGAGCCCTCGGGGTTGACCGTCTCGAGCGCCATGGCGACCGTCGCGTCCCACTGGTCCTCGTTGATGTGGCCCACGCCCGAGGTGGACGGGAAGATCAGCTTGTTGATCTCGTTCGCCATCCACAGCTGGTGCGAGGTGCCGAGGGTCGAGCCCGCGGCGGTGACGATGTCGGCCGCGGCCTGCGGGTCGTCCTTCGCGAAGACGCAGCCCTCGATGGTGCCCTTGATGAAGGCCGTCGTGCTCGCCGCGTAATCCTCGTCGGAGGCGAGGCGCTCCGAGTCCGCCCAGATGGCGTCCTGCAGCATGGCCGTGCCCTCGTCGTTCCAGTCGATGACGACCAGGTCGTCCTCGGTGTAGAGCTCGCCGGTCTCCGGGTTCACCACCTCGAGGACCTGCGCGTACTCGTTGTACGTCATCGCCTGCGCCGCGTCGATGTCGCCCGCGATGAAGGCGTTCATGTCGAAGGCCTGCTGGACCGTCGAGCCGCCGTCGAGATCCTCGAGCGTGACGCCGCTGGCCTGCATGCCGGCGATCAGCTCCCACTCGTTGCCGTAGCCCCACGAGCCGACCTTCATGCCCGCGAGGTCCGCGGCCGACTCGATGCCGGAGTCGGCGAACGCGACCTGAAGCGTGCCGGACCGCTCGAAGATCTGCGCGACGTTGGTGACCGCGGCTCCCTGCTCGATCGCGCCGAGCACCTTGGGCACCCAGGAGATCGCGAAGTCCGCGCTGCCGGAGGTCAGCACGTCGATCGGCACGATGTCGACCGCGCCCGGGAGGATCGTGACGTCGAGCCCCGCGTCCTCGTAGTAGCCCTGGTCGAGCGCCGAGTAGTAGCAGGCGAACTGCGCCTGCGTCAGCCACTGCAGCTGCACCGAGACCGGCGTGAGCTCGGCCGGTGCGGCGTCGCCGCTGGCGGAGCTGGTGGTCTCCGCGTCGTCCCCGCTCGAGCAGGCGGTCAGCGCGAGCACGCCCGCCGCCGCGACCGCCGTCATGACGCTTGCGCGTCCCCTCATGATTGCCATTGCTTCTCCCGTGATGTTGTCACTGCTTCCCCGTTGTTCGACCGCCTCTGGAGCGGACGTCTCTCAGGTCCTCCGGCGCCGCCGCGACCAGCCCTCGAGGGCCGCGGTGACTCCGTAGAACAGCGTCCCGAGCAGCACTGCTCCGAGGACGTAGGCCCAGGCGACGGTGTAGTTGGAGCCCGCCGCCGAGGAGGTGATCGCGATCCCCAGCCCGTTGGCCGGTCCACCGAAGTACTCGGCTATGAGCGCGGAGATGACCGCGAGCGAGGATCCGATCTTGAGTCCGTTGAGGACGTAGGGGACCGCTCCTGGCAGGAGCAGCATCCGGTTCACCTGCTCCGCCGTGGCGGCGTAGGAGCGCATCAGGTCACGATGCACGGGCTCGACCTGGCGGAGCCCCTGCAGCGTGTTGAGGTACATGGGGACGAACACGGCCACCGCCGCGACCAGCTGGCGGCCGGTGTTGGCGGCGGCGCCGAACATCGCGTAGAAGATGGGCGCGAGCGCGACGATGGGGATCACCGCGAGCGACGCGACGAGCGGCACCAGCATCCTGTCGAGCACCCGCAGCGCGTTCGCGAGGATCGCCACCAGGATGCCGGTGACGGCACCGATCCCGAGGCCGATCAGGGCGTTCAGCCCGGTCTGGACCGCCGCGTCGAGGATGTGGTCCGCGGTGTCGACGAAGGCTCCGCCGATCCCGAGGGGGCTGGGCACCAGGAAGGGCTTGATCTCGAAGGCGACCACAAGGGCCTGCCAGAGCGCGAGCGCCAGCACGCCCAACGCCACGGGGGCGAGGACGGTGCGGGTGCCCGCGAGCGCCTTCATCGGTTCTCGACCCCCCGCGCGCCGTCGGCGGCCCCGTCGTGCAGGAGCATGCGGACGGCCGTGACGCCGTCGTAGAACGTGGAGTCCTCGCGCAGCTCCTCGTCGCGCGCGGAGAAGTCGAGGGTCACGATGTCCTTGATGCGACCCGGTCGGGGCGACATGACCACCACCCGGTCGGAGAGGAAGACCGCCTCCGGGATCGAGTGCGTGACGAAGATGACGGCGGCGCCGGTCTCCTTGCACAGCGCCACCAGCTCGTTCTGCATGTGCTCGCGCGTGATCTCGTCGAGCGCCCCGAAGGGCTCGTCCATCAGCAGGAGACGCGGCCGCTCGGCGAGCGCGCGGGCGATCGCCACCCGCTGCTTCATGCCTCCCGACAGCTGATCCGGATGGTGGTCGGCGAAGTCGGCGAGCCCGATGAGCTCGAGCAGCTCGTCCGAGCGCGCGGCGCGGCCGCGCGCGTCGACGCCGTGGATCTCCAGCGGCAGCTCGATGTTCGCGCGCACCGTGCGCCACGGCAGCAGGCCGGCCTGCTGGAAGGCGATGCCGTAGTCCTGGTCCTTGCGGGCCTGCTCGGGGGTCTTGCCGAACACCTCGATCTCGCCCGCCGTGAGCTGGTCCAGGTCGGCGACCAGGCGCATGAGCGTGCTCTTCCCGCAGCCCGACGGACCGATCAACGAGACGAACTCGCCGGGGGCCACGTCGAGGCTCACGTCGCTGAGCGCATGCACCTCGGCGCCCTTGCGGCCACGGAAGATCTTGTCGACCGATGCGATGCGCACCGCCGGTCGGGGGTCGGTCATGCCGTCACCTCTGCTCGTCGGAACCGCTTCAGCCCCATCCCGATGAGCGCGACCAGCCCGGCGGAGACCAGGCCGATCAGCACCGCGCCCAGGATCGGGGCGTACGTCTTCGCGGGGTCGCCGCTCGCGGTGGCGGCGAACTCGATGATCATGCGGCCGATGCCGCCGCCCAGCCCGATCGAGACCTCGGCGACCACGGTGCCGACCACCGCGTTCGCGGCGGCCAGGCGCAGCGCCGGCAGCAGGTACGGGACCGAGGACGGCAGGCGCAGCCGAAGCAGCGTGGTCCACCAGCCCGCGGCGTACGCGCGGAACAGGTCGATGTCCGCGGCGGGCGGCGACTTGAGGCCTCGCAGCGCGCTGACGGCGACTGGGAAGAAGGCCAGGTAGGAGGCGATCACCGCGACCGACATCCAGTTCTCCCACTGGAAGGAGCCGATCTCGATCTCCGATCCCCAGCGGCGCACCAGGGGCGCGATCGCGATCAGGGGGACCGTCTGGCTGAGCACCACCCACGGCAGCACCGCGCTCTCCGCGGTCACCCACCGCTGCATGAGCAGCGCGAGCGCGAGCCCGGAGATCACGCCGAGCAGCCATCCCAGCGCCGCGATGCCCAGCGAGAACGCGGCGGCCTGGAGCACCGCCCACCAGAGCACGTCGGCCCCGGCGGCGCGGGTGACGGGCTCGAACAGCCGCGCCAGCACGTCCCATGTGTGGGGCATGGCGATGTCGGTCGTGCGCGGCAGGATCACGATGTCGCCGACGACCACGCCCTCGGCGGGGCCGATCGCCTTGTAGCCCTCCCACACGGCGACGGCGGCGAGGACGCCGAGGATCCCCCACAGGACCCCGTTCAGCCGCGACCGCCGCATCGTCCCCGTCCCTAGACCTTCGCCGTGATGGACTCGGACACCGCGGGGATGACGCGCTCGCCGTACACGCGCATCGTCTCCTCCTTGTTGTCGTGCTGGAGGTAGCCCGCGAACTGGGTCATGCCGACGTCGCGCAAAGCCTCGAGCTTCGCGATGTGCTCCTCGGGGCCCCCGAGGACGCAGAAGCGGTCCACGATCTCGTCGGGCACGAACTCGGTGTGCGAGTTACCGGCGCGGCCGTGCTCGTTGTAGTCGTAGCCCTGGCGGCCCTCGATGTAGTCGACCAGCACCCCAGGGATCGCGCCCTCCTTGCCGTACTTCTCGACGATGTCCGCGACGTGGTTGCCGACCATCCCGCCGAACCAGCGGCACTGGTCGCGCATGTGCTCCCAGTCCTCGCCGATGTACATGGGCCCGGAGACGCAGAACTCGAGGCGCTCAGGGTCACGGCCCGCGTTGTCCGCCGCGGTCTTGACCGTGTCGATCATCCACTTCGCGATGTCGACGTCCGCGCACTGGAGGATGAAGCCGTCGCCGACCTCGCCGGCCGCCTTCAGCGCGAGCGGCCCGTAGCCCGCGACCCACACCTCGAGCTCGGAGGTCCGCGCCCAGGGGAACTGCAGGGTCGCGCCGTTGTGCTCGACGGGCCGCCGGTTCGCGAGCTCGCGGATCACGTGGACGGATTCGCGCATCTCCCGCACGGACACGGGCTTGCCGTTGAGCACGCGTACGGCCGAGTCGCCCCGCCCGATGCCGCACACGGTGCGGTTGCCGTACATCTCGTTCAGCGTCGCGAACGTCGAGGCCGTGACCGTCCAGTCGCGGGTCGCGGGGTTGGTCACGTAGGGACCGACCTTGATGCGGTGGGTCTGCGCGAGGATCGCGCTGTAGATGACGTAGGGCTCCTGCCACAGCAGGTGCGAGTCGAACGTCCACGCGTGCGTGAACCCGTACTCCTCGGCCATCCTCGCCAGCGCCACCGTGCGCGCCGCGGGCGGGTTGGTCTGCAGCACCACTCCGAAGTCCATGCGGTCTCCCCCTCCGCTCTCAGATCAGGTACTGCGACAGGCCGCGCTTGAGGAAGGACCCGTGGCCCTTGGCGCCATGGAAGGCACCGTCCTCGACGAGCACCGTGCCGCGGGACAGGACGATGTCGACGTGGCCGTCGATCTCGTAGCCCTCCCACGCCGAGTGGTCCATGTTCATGTGGTGGGTCTTGTCGACGCCGATCGACGTGTGGCCGTTCGGGTCGTAGATCACGATGTCCGCGTCCGCGCCCGGCTGGATCACGCCCTTCTTGCCGTACATCCCGAACATCCGCGCGGGGGTGGTCGACGTGAGCTCGACCCACCTCTCGAGGGTGATCTGGCCCGTGACGACGCCCTGGTACATGAGATCCATGCGGTGCTCGACCGAGCCGATGCCGTTGGGGATCTTGCGGAAGTCGCCCAGGCCGAGCTCCTTCTGGTCCTTCATGCAGAAGGGGCAGTGGTCGGTGGAGACCATCTGCAGGTCGTTGGTCCGCAGCGCCTGCCACATGTGGTCCTGGTGGCCCTCGGCACGGGAGCGCACCGGGGTCGAGCAGACGTACTTGGCGCCCTCGAAGTCGCCCCACTCCTCGCTGGTCGCGCCGAGCTGCTCCTCGAGCGACATGTACAGGTACTGGGGGCAGGTCTCGCCGAAGACGTTCTTGCCGTTGTCGCGCGCCGCCGCGAGCTGGGCGACGGCCTGCTTCGCGGACACGTGCACCACGTACAGGGGCGCGCCGGTGATGTCGGAGAGCATGATCGCGCGATGCGTCGCCTCCTCCTCCGCCTGCCAGACGCGGGCGACGCCGTGGTAGTACGGCGAGGTCTTGCCCTGCTTGACCAGCTGCTCGGCGATCACGTCGATCACCGGGCCGTTCTCCGCGTGCATCATGGTCAGCAGGCCGTTGTCGGCCGCCACCTGCATGGCCTTGAGGATCTGCGCGTCGTCGGCGTAGAACACCCCGGGATAGGCCATGAACATCTTGTAGCTGGTGATGCCCTCGTCGATCAGCCACGGCAGCGCCGCCAGCGAGTCGTCGTCGACGCCGCCCACGATCTGGTGGAAGCCGTAGTCGATGTGGCAGTTGCCGGCGGCCAGCTCGTGCCAGGCGGCGAGGCCGTCCTGCACCTTGCCCCCGTAGCTCTGGACGGCGAAGTCGACGATTGACGTGGTGCCGCCCCAAGCCGCGGCCTTGGTGCCCGTCTCGAACGTGTCGGAGGCCGAGGTGCCGCCGAAGGGCAGCTGCATGTGGGTGTGGGCATCGATGCCGCCGGGGATGACGTACCGGCCGGTGGCGTCGATCACCCGGTCGACGGTCGACGGCAGGTCGTGCCCGAGCGACGTCGAGCCGGGCGCGAGGACGGCGACGATGGTCTCCCCGTCGATCAGGACGTCCGCCAGCATGCGGCCGGTCGCCGAGACGACGGTGCCGCCGGTGATGAGGGTGGTGGTCATGTCCGCTCCTTCCTTACGGTGCCGTGATCTCGCCGTAGCTGTCCGGGCGGCGATCGCGGTAGAACTGCCAGTCGTCCCGCATCTGCTGGACCAGGTCCATGTCGAGGTCGCGGATCAGAAGCTCCTCGTGCTCGCCCGAGCCCAGCTCGCCTACGTAGTTGCCGCGCGGGTCGACTATCTGCGAGGTGCCGTAGAAGTTGACCGCCTCGTCGCCGTACTCGTTGTCCTCAAGGCCCACGCGGTTCGGGGCGAGGACGTAGTAGCCGTTGGCGACCGCGGCAGCGGGCTGCTCGATCTCCCACAGGCGGTTCGACAGGCCCGGCTTGGTGGCGTTGGGGTTGAACGCGAGGTGCGCGCCGTTGAGGCCCAGCTCGCGCCAGCCCTCCGGGAAGTGGCGGTCGTAGCAGATCACCACGCCGACCTTCCCGACCGCGGTGTCGAACACCGGGTAGCCCATGTTGCCGGGGCGGAAGTAGAACTTCTCCCAGAACTTCTCCACATGCGGGATGTGGTTCTTGCGGTACTTGCCCAGGATGGTGCCGTCCGCGTCGACCACCACCGCGGTGTTGTAGTAGACCCCGGTCTGCTCCTCCTCGTAGATCGGGAGGATCATCACCATGCCCAGCTCCTTCGCGAGCGCCGCGAAGCGCTGCACGATCGGACCGTCGGCGGGCTCCGCGTAGCGGTAGTACTTCTTGTCCTGCGTGATGCCGAAGTAGGGGCCGTAGAACAGCTCCTGGAAGCAGATGACCTGCGCACCCTGGGCGGCCGCGTCGCGCGCGAACTGCTCGTGCTTGTCGAGCATCGACTCCTTGTCACCGGTCCATGTGGTCTGCGTGATGGCCGCCCTGATCACCGTCATGCTCGCTCCTCGAGGGTGTGCTGGAGGGTGGGGGCTCGCGTCCCCGGTTGACTGTTACTCTGGCTCTTGAACATTTCTGAGTCGTTACCGCCGGTAAAAGCCTGGTTACGGACAGAACACGGGCGCGATAACTGCGGGCGCGAAGGGGGACCCATGCCGCTGGCGACGCTCGTCGACGCCGTCGAGACCCCCACGCCCCAGGGCATCGCGTCCGCGCTGTCGATGCTGATCCGCAGCGGCGAGCTGCCGCCCGGCACCCGCCTGCCCACGGTCCGCGACATCGCGCGGGAGCTCGGGGTGAGCCCGGCGACGGTGTCGACCGCCTGGCAGGGCATGGTCAAGGCCGGGCTGATCCAGGCACGCGGCCGGGCCGGCACCTTCGTGCTCGAGCCGACCACGCCGTGGCTCACGCCGCGGTCGCAGCGGCTCGCGGACCGCGGCACCGCTGCGCCCGGCATGGCACCCCGGCTCGACCTCGCGTCCGGCCTGCCGGACCCGACGCTGCTCCCCGACGTCTCCGCGAGCCTCGAACGGGTCGCTCCCCGCCGCGCCTCCGTCACCTCGTACACCCAGCCGCCGCTGCTGCCCGAGCTGGAGGCACCGCTGCGCGAGCGCTGGCCGTACTCCCCGCCCGCCCTCGCGATGGTCGATGGCGCCATGGACGGCGTCGAGCGGGCGCTGCGCGCCGTGGCCCGCTACGGCGACCGGGTCGTGGTGGAGAATCCGACGTTCCCGATGCTGCTCGACCTGCTCGACCACCTCCACCTGATGGCGGTGCCCGCACGCATCGACCACCGGGGCATGGTCCCGGCGGCTCTTCACGAGGCGCTCACGTCGCGTCCCGCCGCGGTGGTGCTCCAGCCGCGCGCGCACAATCCCACCGGCGCGTCCCTCACCGCCTCGCGCGCCGAGGAGCTCGCGACCGTGCTCTCCCGCCACCGCTACGGGCGCGACACCGTGGTGATCGAGGACGATCACACCAACCTCGTGTCCGCCGCCCCCGCGGTCAGCCTCGGCACGTGGCTCCCCGCCCGCACCCTCCACGTGGGCGGCTTCTCGAAGTCGCACGGCCCCGACCTACGGGTCGCCGCGATGAGCGGACCCGCGGGGGCGATCGAGCGGATCGTCGGCTACCGCGTGCTCGGCCCGGGGTGGACGTCACGGATCCTCCAGGCCGTGCTGCACGACCTCCTCACGACCCGACCAGCGATCGCCTCGATCAGCGCCGCCCGCTACGCGTACTTCGCCCGCCAGCGCGAGCTGGCCTCGTGCCTGCGCGGCCTCGGCGTCGACGTCGAGGCCCGCGACGGCCTCAACGTGTGGGTGCCGGTGCCCGACGAGGCGGCGGCGCGCGTCACCCTGGCCGCCGCGGGGATCCAGGTGAGCCCGGGCAGCGCCTTCGTCGTGCCGACCCCGGAGGGGGACGATGCGCCCGGGCCCCACGTCGGCGACCACGTCCGGGTGAGCGTCGGGGGGCTCCGCGAGGCGATCCCGGACGTCGCGGCGGCGATCGCCGCCGCCTGCGAAACATCGAGGTAACCACCCCGCCGTACGCTGGCGGCCTGGACCCCGGCCGGAGGTGGCATGGTGGGCCGTCGGGTATCGACGGCAGGTCCGGGAACGCGCACGACCCCGATCCGGAAGGCCGCCCCATGCCCCGCCACCTCCCGCACCTCGCCCGCCTCGGCATCGTCCTGGCCCCGCTGGTCCTGGCGACCGCGTGCTCGTCCGTCAGCGCAGACCCCGCCCCCGTCACCCCCTCCTCGGCCGACCCCGCTGCCGCGGCGGAGCTCACGGTCGACAACTGCGGGACCGTCGTCACCCCCGAGGGGACGCCGGACCGCATCGTCACCGTGAAGTCGACCACCACCGAGCTGCTCGTCGAGCTGGGCCTGGCGGACCGGATCGTCGGCGCCGCCTTCCTCGACGGACCGGTCGAGCCGCCGTACACGACCCTCGACGTCGACATCCCCGTGATGTCGGACTTCCTCCCCGGCCAGGAGGCGACCCTCGCCCTCGACCCCGACGCGATCGTCGGCGGCTGGGAGTCCAACTTCGCCGCCGACGGGGTCGGCGAGCGAGCCGACCTCGCCGCCCTCGGGATCCTCACCTACGTCGCGCCGTCGGCATGCAAGGAGGCCGGCTACCAGCCGGACCCGATGACGTTCGACCTCCTGTTCGCTCAGATCGAGGAGGCCGGGCTGGTGTTCGGCGCCGAGCAGGCCGCCGCCGCCCTGGTGGAGACGATGCGCGACGGCCTCGCCGCGGTCGAGCCATCCACCTCCGGCCTCACCGCCGTCTGGTACTCCTCGGGCGACGACGCGCCGTACGTCGGCGCCGGCATCGGCGCACCCCAGATGATGATGGACGCGGCGGGCCTCACGAACGTGTTCGCGGACGTCCACGACACGTGGACGTCCGCCACCTGGGAGGCCGTGGTCGAGGCGGACCCCGACGTGATCGTGCTGGTCGACGCCTCGTGGAACACGGCCGCGAGCAAGATCGAGCGGCTCGAGTCGGATCCTGCCACCGCGTCCCTCACCGCCGTCCGCGAGGGGCGCTACCTGGTGATCCCCTTCGCCGCGGGCGAGGCGGGCGTGCGCAACGTCGAGGCCGTCGCGTCGCTGACGACCCAGCTGGACGCGCTCGGGCTGTCATGACCGCGGTCCGCGGCGGGCGCGGGACGGTGCTGCTGCTGGCGGCGCTGGCGCTCGCGCTCGCCGCCAGCCTGGTCGCGGCCGTGTCGATCGGGGTGGCCGACCTGTCCCCCGCCGGCGCCTGGTCGGTGATCGCCCACCACCTGGGCCTCGGCGGCGCGTCGGCGTCCGCGACCACCGACGCGATCGTGTGGCACATCCGGGTGCCGCGCGCGCTGACGGCGGCGCTCGTCGGCGCGGGGCTCGCGGTCGCGGGCGCGGTCATGCAGGGGCTCACGCGCAACCCGCTCGCGGACCCCTACCTGCTCGGGCTGTCCTCGGGCGCCTCCCTCGGGGCCGTCGCGGTGATCCTCCTGGGGCTGGGCGCCTCCGTCGCCGCCACCGCCGCGGTGCCGCTCGCGGCCTTCGCGGGGGCGGCGTTCGCCCTCGCCGCCGCGCTCGCGATCGCGAGGCTCTCGGGTGCCGTCACCCCCACGACGCTGGTGCTCGCCGGCCTCGCGGTGTCCCAGTTCCTGGCGGCCGCGACCTCGCTCGTGATCGTGATGGCGGCGAAGGGCGACTCGTTCCGCGAGGTCCTGAGCTGGCTGCTCGGGTCCCTCGCCGGCTCGTCGTGGACCACGGTCGCGGTGGCGGGGATCGCGCTCGCCGGCCTCTACCCGGTGATCCGCCTGCACGCGACCCGGCTCGACGCCTTCGCGCTCGGCGAGAGCGCCGCCGCCGCGCTCGGGATCCACACCCGCCGGACCCGCCTGGTGCTGCTCGGCACCGTCTCGCTGCTGACGGGAGCGATGGTCTCGACCTCGGGTGCGATCGGCTTCGTCGGCCTGGTGCTGCCGCACCTCATGCGGGCGCTCAGCGGGGGCCTGCACCGCCACCTGCTCCCCGCGGTCGCGCTGGGCGGGGCGATCTTCCTGGTCTGGGCGGACACGCTCGCACGCACCGTGCTCGACCCGCGCGAGATCCCCGTCGGGGTGGTGACGGCCCTGCTCGGGGTCCCCGTGTTCGTCCTGGTGCTGCGGCAGGCCCGGAGGCAGTCATGGAGCTGAGGATCGAGGACCTCACGGTGCATCGCGGCGGCCGGGTCGCGGTGCGCGGGGTCGCGTTCGCGGTGCCCGCCGGCGCGCGGGTCGCGCTGCTCGGCCCCAACGGCGCGGGCAAGTCGACCCTGCTCGCCGCCATCGCCGCGCTCGTGCCCCGCACCAGCGGGGCGGTCCTGCTCGACGGCGAGCCCGCGCATCGTCTGTCCCGGCGCACGCTCGCGCGCCGCGTCGCGCTGCTCGAGCAGCACGCCGACGCGGCGATCGCGCTCACCGCGGCGCAGATCGTCGAGCTGGGGCTGCTGCCCCATCACCGGGGGCACCGTCGCCCGCACGATGCGGCGGGCCAGGCGCGAGCCGCCCTCGCCTCGGTGGGCGCGGACCACCTCGCCGACCGCGACTGGGCGCGCCTGTCGGGCGGCGAGAGGCAACGCGTCAGCGTCGCCCGCGCGCTGGCGCAGCGCCCGGCCCTCCTGCTGCTGGACGAGCCGACCAACCACCTCGACATCCGCGCGCAGCTCGAGACGCTGCGGCTGGTGCGCTCACGCGGCATCACGGTGGTCGCCGCGCTGCACGACCTCAACCACGCCGCCGCCTGGGCCACCCATGTCGCCGTGCTCGACCACGGAGGTCTGGTCGCGTTCGGCGCACCCGGCGAGGTGCTCACCCCCGCGCTGATCGCCCGCGTCTACGGTGTCACCGCGACCGTGCTCGACCATCCCGGCGACGGCCGACCCGTGCTCGCGCTCGACCCGACCGAGGAGGACTCATGACCGACCCGCTGCGCATCGTCGCCCTGTCCGGAGGGGTGGGCGGCGCCCGCTTCCTCCGCGGCCTGGTCGCGTGGGGCGCCACCGCGGGGGTGCCGCTCGACGTCACCGTGATCGCGAACACGGGCGACGACATGCGCCTGCACGGGCTCCAGATCTGCCCGGACCTCGACACGGTGATGTACACGCTCGGCGGGGTGATCAGCGAGGCGCAGGGCTGGGGTCGGGAGGACGAGCGCTTCACGGTCGCCGAGGAGCTGCGCCCCTACGGCGTGGGCTGGGAGTGGTTCACGCTGGGCGATCGCGACATCGCGACCCACCTCGCCCGCACGTCGCTCCTGGACGCAGGCCAGCCGCTCTCGGCGGCGACCGCACGGCTCGCCGCCCGCTGGGACCTGCCTGTCACCCTGCTGCCGATGAGCGATCAGCCGGTCGAGACCCACGTCGAGCTCTCGGGCGGCGAGGTGATGCACTTCGAGGAGTGGTGGGTGAGGACGCGGGCGGCGGCGCCGGCGCGCCGCTTCGTGCAGGTCAGGGTGGACGAGGCGGCACCGGCACCGGGCGTGCTCGACGCGATCGCCGGGGCCGACCTGGTGCTGCTGCCGCCGTCCAACCCGGTGGTGTCCGTCGGGACCATCCTGGGGGTGCCGGGCATCGCCGACGCGCTCCGCTCCGCGGCCGCGCCGCTCGTGGGGGTCTCGCCGATCATCGGCGGCGCCGCGGTGCGCGGGATGGCGGAGGCCTGCCTCGCGACGCTCGGGGTCCCGGCGACCGCCGCGGGCGTGGCGCTCGACTACCGGTCGCGCCACGGCCTCCTCGACGGCTGGCTGGTCGACGATGCGGACGCCGGCGCGCTGGACGAGCTCGCCTCCGCGGGCGTCGCCGGGCTCGCGCGGCCGTTGTGGATGACCGACGTCGACACGACGGCCGCCATCGCGGCGGCGGCGGTGGAGCTGGGCCTCAGCCTGCGCTGACCACGGGGACCGCCGCGAGCGCGGCGACCGTGTGCGCGCCGAGGCCGAGCGAGTGCGCCCGATCGAGGTCGCGCTCGGTGTCCACGTCCGCGCTCAGGCGGAGCGACGCGTCGAGACCTTGATAGCCGAGCGCTCGATGGCGCGCGAAGGATCCCTGGCCGAACGCCGGCAGCAGCCGCCCGTCGATCGCTCCGAGCAGGGTCGTGCCCGTCCCGGCGGCGTCGGGGAAGACGGCGCGGCGGGCGAGCGCCACGCGCGCGAGCGCCTCGTCGACGTCCGCGGGCCTGAGCGCGGGCAGGTCCCCGAGCACGACGGCGCAGGGGCCGATCAGCATGCGCGCGACCTCCGAGATCCCGGCGTTCAGGCCCTCGGCGTGCTGGACCCAGCGCTCCACTCCGTCCATCCCTGGCAGCTCCAGGCCCGGCGTCTCGGTCACGACGATCACGCGCGCCACGTCGGCTGCACCCACCACCGCCGCGACCGTGTCCGCCGCGAGCGCGGTCGCCAGCGCGGCGCGCGAGGCGCCCCTCACCACCTCGGGAAGGCGCGACTTGGCGTGCGGCCCGCCCTTCACCGGGATCAGCACGGTCCAGCCGGTCACGGCGCCTCCTCCTCCGCGTGCGCGGCCGCGGCGAGCCCCGCGTCGAAGCCGCGGGCGTACGCCTCGTCCGATCCCCAGCGGAACATGTCGTGCTCCGCGTCCCGGACCAGGGCACGCACGCCGGTCCCCACCTCGTCCGTCACCGCGTCGAGGCCGCGCACCACGGCGACGGGCAGGCCCCGCACCTTCCCCTTCACCAGGTCCGCGGCCGCCGCAAGCTCGTCGACCAGCGCGGTCACGGAGACCTCGAGGGTGCGACCCTGCGCGTCGGGCGTGCCGCGGTGGTCGTCGGTCACGTCGACGTAGGCCGCGCCGATCGCGAGGTCGGTCTGTCCGTTGCGCCAGGGCCGGCCGAACGTGTCCGTGACGACCACCCCGACGCGCGATCCCGTCGCGGCGCGCAGGCCCTCGGCGAGCGAGCGCGCCGACCCGTCGGGGTCGACGGGCAGCAGCAGGACGTGCCCCGCGGGCACGTTCGAGCCGTCGACGCCCGCGGCGGCCATGACGAAGCCGTGCGTGGTCTGCACGATCCGGGTGAGGCCGCCGTCCTTGCGCGGCCGCGACGCGACCACCCGGACGGCCTCCGCGGTGATGGCGTCCTCGCGGTCCGCCGCCGTGACCAGCCGACCCTCCGCCTTCGAGACGATCTTGCTCGCGACCACCACCACGTCGCCGTCGGCCAGCGGCGTGCCCGCGGTCGCGGCCGCCGCGGCGATCAGGGCAGGCAGGTCCGCGCCCGGGGCGATCTCGCCCAGGCCGGGGACGGCCCACGCGGTGAGCATGTCAGCGGTGCAGCTTCGGGAGCACGTCGGCGGCGAAGGTGTCGATCCACTCGCGCTGGTTGCGGCCGACGTTGTGGAGGTAGACGCGATCGAAGCCGAGGTCGACGAAGCCCTGGATGTACTCGCGGTGGACGTCGGGGTCCTCGCTGATGACCATGCGGCCCTCGAAGTCCTCGGGGCGGACCATCTTCGCGATCTGCTCGAGCTCGAACGGCGAGCGGATGTCGGCCTTGGGGAACTTCATGCCGCCGTTCGGCCACTCGACCATCGCGTTCTGCAACGCCTCCTCGTAGGTGGGCGCCCACGACATGTGCAGCTGCAGGATGCGCGGCATGGAGTCGGGGTCCTTGCCCGCCTCGCGCGCCCCCTGCTCGAAGCGCGAGAAGAGGTGCGCGATCTTCTCCTTCGGCGCGCCGACCGTGATGAGCCCGTCGACCTCGCGGCCCGCGCGGCGGGCGGCGACCGGACCCGCCGTCGCGACGTAGATGGGCGGAGCGACCTCGGGCATGGTCCACAGGCGCGTGGTCTCGAGGCGGTAGAACGTCCCCTGGTGCTTGACGTCCTTGCCCGCGATCGAGGCGTCGAACAGCTTCTTGATGATGTCGATGGCCTCGAACATGCGGTTGATGCGCTCGGGCGGCTCGGGCCAGTACTGGCCGACGATGTGCTCGTTGAGCGCCTCGCCGGCGCCCAGACCGAGCCAGTGCCGGCCCGGGTACATCGCGGCGAGCGTGGCCGACGCCTGCGCGACCATCGCCGGATGCCAGCGGAAGGTCGGGGCGGTGACACCGGGGCCCATGTCCCCCGTGGTGCGCTCGCCGATCGCGGTGAGCACGTTCCACACGAACGCGGACTGGCCCTGCTGCGGGACCCAGGGCTGGAAGTGGTCGGCGGCCATGACGCCGGAGAAGCCCCTGCTCTCGGCGTACTCGCTCAGCGCGACGGCCTCCATGGGGGCGAACTGCTCGAGCATCGCCGCGTAGCCGACCTGCAGATCTGACATCACCACTCCTCGTGCCCGCCTCGGATTTTCGTATCGTAGGAGGCTGAACATTTCGCCGGGGTTAAGCCGTGGCCGCGCGTGGTCCCCACACCTACGCCCCGGCCCCTGTCTCGCCCACCTCGTGCGGGGAACTGACCGCCATCTCTCGCGAGTCCGCGCCTCCTCGGGGGAGATGAGCGCCCCGACCCGGCACAGCACAGCGCGCTCCTGGGAACTTGAGCAGAGTTCGCTCAACTTCTGCCTCGTCGACTTGACGCAACCTCGCTCGCGACGTAACTTGAGTCTCAGTCGCTCAAGTCCTGAGCGGAGGTTTCACGCGGCGCCCCGCCGCAGTAGGAGGAAAGAACATGTCACGAGCAGTCGGCATCGACCTCGGCACCACCAACTCGGTCGTCTCCGTCCTCGAGGGCGGCGAGCCCACCGTCATCGCGAACGCCGAGGGCGCCCGCACCACCCCGTCGGTGGTCGCGTTCTCGAAGACCGGCGAGGTCCTGGTCGGCGAGATCGCCAAGCGCCAGGCCGTCACCAACGTGGACCGCACCATCGCCTCGGTGAAGCGCCACATGGGCACGGACTGGTCGCAGGAGATCGACGACAAGAAGTACAACGCGCAGGAGATCTCCGCGCGCATCCTCGGCAAGCTCAAGCGCGACGCCGAGGAGTACCTGGGCGAGCAGGTGACCGACGCGGTCATCACCGTGCCCGCGTACTTCAACGACGCCGAGCGCCAGGCGACCAAGGACGCCGGCACCATCGCGGGCCTCAACGTCCTGCGCATCGTGAACGAGCCCACCGCGGCGGCGCTCGCGTACGGCCTCGACAAGGGCAAGGAGGACGAGCACATCCTGGTCTTCGACCTCGGTGGCGGCACCTTCGACGTGTCCCTGCTCGAGGTGGGCAAGGACGACGACGACTTCTCGACCATCCAGGTGCGCGCGACCGCCGGCGACAACCGCCTCGGCGGCGACGACTGGGACCAGCGGATCGTCGACCACCTGGTCAAGGAGGTCAAGAACACCGAGGGCGTGGACCTGTCGAAGGACCGCTCGGCCCTGCAGCGCCTCCGCGAGGCGGCCGAGCAGGCCAAGAAGGAGCTCAGCTCCGCGCAGCAGACCACCATCTCCCTCCAGTACCTCAGCATCGGCGAGAACGGCCCCGTCCACCTGGACAGCAAGCTCACCCGCGCGCAGTTCCAGCAGATGACGGCCGACCTCCTCGAGCGCACCAAGGCCCCGTTCCACCAGGTCATCAAGGACGCCGGCATCAAGCTGTCGGAGATCGACCACGTGCTGCTCGTCGGCGGCTCGACCCGCATGCCCGCGGTCACCGAGGTCGTCAAGGAGCTCACCGGCGGCAAGGAGCCCAACAAGGGCGTGAACCCGGACGAGGTGGTCGCCGTCGGCGCCGCCCTGCAGGCCGGTGTCATCAAGGGCGAGCGCAAGGACGTCCTGCTGATCGACGTCACCCCGCTGAGCCTCGGCATCGAGACCAAGGGCGGCGTGATGACCACGCTGATCGAGCGCAACACCGCGATCCCGACCAAGTCGTCCGAGGTCTTCTCGACGGCCGAGGACAACCAGCCCTCGGTGCTGATCCAGGTCTACCAGGGCGAGCGCCAGTTCGCGCGTGACAACAAGCTGCTCGGCACCTTCGAGCTGTCGGGCATCGCCCCGGCCCCGCGCGGCGTCCCCCAGATCGAGGTGACGTTCGACATCGACGCCAACGGCATCGTCCACGTCCACGCGAAGGACCGCGGCACCGGCAAGGAGCAGTCCATCACCGTGTCCGGCGGCTCGGCCCTCTCCAAGGAGGACATCGACCGCATGGTCAAGGACGCGGAGGAGCACGCGGAGGAGGACAAGAAGCGCCGCGAGGACGCCGAGGTCCGCAACAACGCCGAGACCTTCGCGTACTCGACCGAGAAGATCCTGTCGGAGAACGAGGACAAGGTGCCCGCGGAGGTCGCGGAGGACGTCAAGTCCGCGATCGCCGAGGTCAAGACCGCGCTCGAGGGCGACGACACCGACGAGGTGAAGGCGAAGCACGAGACGCTGGTCGAGAAGGCGCAGAAGATCGGCGAGGCGGTCTACGCCGCTCAGCAGGCCGAGGGCGTGAACGTGGACGCGGACTCCGCGGCCCAGGCCGCGTCCGGGCAGCCGTCCGACGACGACGTGGTCGACGCCGAGATCGTCGACGACGAGGACGAGAAGAAGTAACCGAGCTGACGGCGGGCGCGCGGCCACGGCACACGATGCCGAGCCGCCGCCCGCCGTCGCCCTACGGAGGCGTGACATGACCGACAACACCCCCACTCCCGAGGAGCCGCAGGACGATGCGCTGGCCCAGGCGGAGTCGATCCTGAACGAGGCTGGCAAGGAGGTCCCCGAGGGCACGTTCCTCGACGAGGACCACGACGGCGTCGACGACCTCACGGCGGACGAGACGGGCGCCGACGACGCCCTCAACGCCGCGTATCAGAAGGCCGCCGAGCACCTCGCCGACCTTCAGCGGCTCCAGGCCGAGTACGTCAACTACCGCAAGCGCGTCGACCGGGACCGGGAGCTCATCGCCGTGAACGCGACCGCGAAGGCCGTGGAGGCGCTGATCCCGGTGCTCGACGACATCGCGGCGGCGCGCGACCACGGCGACCTCGCCGAAGGTCCCTTCGCCGCGATCGCGGAGAAGCTCGAGGGAGCGCTCGGCCGCCTGGGCTGGTCGAGCTACGGCACCGCGGGCGACGAGTTCGACCCGCAGCTGCACGAGGCTCTCATGTCCCAGCCGAGCACCGAGGTGGCCGAGCCCACGGTCCAGCACGTCGCCCAGCCCGGCCACAAGGTGGGCGAGCGCGTGCTCCGCCCCGCGCGCGTGATCGTCGCGCAGCCCGAGTAGCCCCAGGAGGGAGGCGCCATGCCCAGCCAGGACTGGTTCAACAAGGACTTCTACGCGACGCTCGGCGTCTCCAAGGACGCCGACGCGGACGCCATCAAGAAGGCGTACCGGAAGCTCGCGCGCGACCTGCACCCGGACCGCAACCCCGGGGACGCGGCCGCGGAGAAGCGGTTCAAGGAGGTCGGCGAGGCCTACGCCGTGCTGTCCGACACCGAGGACCGCCAGCAGTACGACGCGATCCGCGCGATGGGCGGTGGCGGCGCACGCTTCCAGGCGGGCGGCGGCGGCGCGGGCGGCGCGGCCGGCTTCGAGGACATCCTCGGCGGGATGTTCGGCGGCGGCGGACGCGGGGGCGCGCAGTTCCGCACCTCGGGTGGCGGCACCGGCGGCTTCGAGGACATCCTCGGGTCGATGTTCGGCGGCGGCTTCCAGCGCGGACCGCAGAAGGGCGGCGACATCGCCGCGGCCGTCGAGGTCACCTTCCGCGACGCCGCCGAGGGGTCGACCGTGACGCTCGGCTCCGACGGCCAGCGCATCACCACCCGGCTGCCGGTGGGCGTCAAGGACGGCCAGCGGATCCGCGTGCCCGGCAAGGGCCGGCCCGGGTCGAACGGCGGACCAGCAGGCGACCTGCTGCTCACGGTGCACGTGCAGCGGCACCCCGTGTTCACCATCGACGGGCTCAATCTCAAGATGAAGCTGCCGGTGCGGTTCGACGAGGCCGCGCTCGGCGCCCATGTCGAGGTGCCGACGCTGTCGGGGGAGCGGGTCAAGGTCAAGGTGCCGTCCGGCACGCAGTCGGGCACGGTGCTCCGGGTGAAGGGTCGCGGACTCGCCTCCAAGAAGGGCACCGGCGACCTCATGGTCACCGTCGAGGTCGCGGTGCCGCGCAAGCTCTCCCGCGATGCCAAGAAGGCGCTTGAGGCGCTCACCGATGCCACCGCGGGTGAGGATCCCCGCGCGTCGCTCTACACGGAGGCCGCCCGCTAGCGGGAAGGTGAACCATGGAGCAGCCAGACGTCGACGAGCCGGTGTTCCTCATCTCCGCGGCCGCGGAGCTCGCCGGCATGCACGCGCAGACGCTGCGCCAGTACGATCGCCTGGGCCTGGTGGTGCCGCGCCGCCGCCCCGGCGGCGGCCGCCGCTACTCGCTTCGTGATGTCGCCACGCTGCGCGAGGTCCAGCGCATGAGCCAGGACGAGGGCATCAACCTCGCGGGCATCGCCCGCATCCTGTCGCTCACCAAGCGCGTGACGCAGCTCGAGCACGAGGTCGAGCGGCTCCGTCCGCGTGCCGACGTCGGCTCACGGATCTTCACGACCGGGCCCACCGGCAACGTCGTGATCGTCGAGCGCGGACGCCGGGCCCGCCGCGACGAGGGCCGGGCGATCGTGCTGTGGGCCGGGCTGCCGTCCGAGGACGAGCAGACGGACGGGTAGGCGCCGCCCTAGGCGCGGGCCGCGCCGAGCGTCAGCGCGCGCAGGACGGGTCGAGCCCGGCGACGGTGGCCTCGATGGCCTCCTGGATGTCGCACAGCTCGGGGCGGTGGTCGCCGTAGGCGCGGCGCAGCATCTCGATCATCACGTGGCCGTGGACGTTGGCCCAGAGCGATGCCGCCGCATCGTGCCACCTCGCCGGGTCCGCGTCGGGCCCCTCGAGCGCCGATGCCACGCGCGCGCGGTGGGAGTAGAACGAGTCCCACACACGCTCGCGCGTGGTCTCCGACGGGTCGTAGCCCGGGATCGCGGCGACGAACATCACCTGGAACTGGGTGGGGTGCGCCAGGGACCACTCGCAGTAGGCGCGCGCGCCGGCCACCAGGCCGTGGCAGCCGCCGCCCGCCGCCTCGTGGGCCTCCTCGAGGGTCGCATCCAGCTGACCGAAGCCCCACTCGACGACCGCGTCGATGAGGCCCGACTTGCCCTTGAAGTGCGTGTAGACGCCCATGGTCGAGCAGCCGGCCGCGGCGGCGACAGCGCGCACGGTCAGCCCGGCGGCACCCTGGGTGTCGACGATCCGCAGCGCCCCCTCGAGCAGCCGGCCCCTCAGATCGGAATTCTCGTTCTCAAACATGAGAATCAATGATATTTCATGTAACAGCAATATTTTTCGCACCAAGGTCCTAAGGCCTGTGCAGTGCGCCACATGTTGCACTAATGCAAGTCAGCCGCGGGGGCAACGCAAAGGGGTCGGCACCGCCCTCAGCTCGGTACCGACCCCTTGCGCCCCCCTCTACCTCTGCAGGGACTCCAGCACGTCTCTCACGTAGTCGTGCGTTCCTGGCAGAGACTCGATCCACACGCGCGGAGGCTGCCGCATCAGGTTGCCGACGCGCATCTGCGTCGCGCGGTGGGAGATGTGATCGCGGAGGCTGGCCACGCCGGAGCCCATCTCGGGCCCGCGTGCCACCAGCACCGCGTAGACGCCGTCGGAGACGCGCGCCATCGGGTGACCCTTGCCGTACGCGTCCTGCAGCGCGCGGCCGATCGCGGCGTTGCGCGCCATGCGCTGCCACGGGTCCGTGTCGGCCGCGGCCACGTCGACCAGCACCAGCGCGTGGGAGACGGGGACGTCGTCGCCGTCGCGCTCCGCGGCGCCGTAGATCTCAGCGAGCCGGGTGATCAGGTACTCGACCGTGCCCAGGCCCGACTCCGCGTCGGTCATCAGCGGCGCGACGCGGTGCGTCGCCTCACCTTCCGTCCAGCCCTCGCACAGCGACCGCAGCGTGCGGATGGGGGCCGACTCGTAGCCGGCCGCGCGGAACAGCACCGCCATGTCGTCGATAGCCTCGGTGATGCCCACGCCGGCCATCGCGCGCGCCGTGCCGAGTCGGAAGGCCGCAGGCGCCGTGTCGAGCCGCGCCTCGAGCGCCTCCGCAAGCGCCTCCCCCGCAGGGGTGAACCAGTCGCCCGGACGGCGCCAGACCGTGCCGAGGCTCGCCGACTCCCATCGCCGCATCAGCGGCGACGGCGACTCCGCGCCTGGGGTGTTCACCTCGCTGGTCATGCCCGATGAGAGGGGGGTCCCCCACCGCTATGACGCAGATTCCGAAAGTTTTTTTCGGGCCGCCTGGCGACCACCCCGCAAGCGCCGTGTGACGAATCCCTCACGGCGCGCCTTGTCCGCTGGGATACGGACCGGGAACAATGGGATAACTCCACCTTCTGCAGGGAGCAGCCGAGTCATGAGCCAGGAGGCCCTGTCGCTCTGGACCGAGACGTCCAGCGACCCCGAGCTGATCGCGGGCGTGCGCGCCGGTGATCCGGCGGCCTTCGGCGTGCTCTACGAGCGGCACGCGGATGCGGCCCGCAAGGTGGCCTTCCACTACACGAACAGCGCCGCCGACGCCGAGGACGTGGTGTCCGAGGCGTTCTCCCGGATCCTGCGCGCGCTCCAGCGCGGCGATGGCCCGGACCTCGCGTTCCGCGCCTACCTGTTCACGATCGTGCGACGGACCGGCCTCGACATCATCGAGCGCGCCAACCGTGCGCGCCCGAGCGAGGACATGGCGCCCTACGAATCCGCCATGGGCTTCGAGGGCGGCTCCGACGAGCCGGCGATGGCGGGCTTCGAGCAGACCATGGTCGCGGACGCCTTCTCCTCGCTGCCCGAGCGGTGGCGGGCGGTCCTCTGGTACACGGAGGTCGAGAAGAAGACGCCGAAGGAGGTCGCCCCGCTCCTGGGCCTGTCCGCGAACGGCGTGGCGGCGCTCGCCTACCGTGCGCGCGAGGCGCTCCGCCAGGCGTACCTCCAGCAGCACCTCGGCGCCGCCGACTCGGTCGGGTGCCTCGAGGCCAACACGCAGCTCGGTGCCTACGTGCGCGGGGGGCTGAGCAAGCGAGAGCACACGCGCGTCGACGAGCACGTCCGCTCGTGCGACAAGTGCATGGCGCTGGTCGCCGAGCTCGAGGATGTCAACCGTGGCCTGCGCGCCGTGATCGCGCCGATCTTCATGGGCCTGCTCGGCGTCAAGGCGCTCGAGGGCGGGATGCCCGTCGGCGGCGCCTTCGCCTCGGGCGCCGCGACAGCGGGTACGGGCGCGGCCGGCGGCAGCGCCGGCGGCGCCGCGGCCGCGAGCGGTGGCGTCGCCTCGACCGCCGCGACCTCCGGCCTGGTCGGCGGCGGGCTCGCCACCATCGCGAACGGCCTGGCCGCGATCGCCATCCCTGTGGCCGCGACGGTCGGCGTGGTGTCCCTCGCCGTGACAGGTGCGAGCGTCTTCGGCCTCATCGGGCGGACCGGCGACTCCGGCGACCAGACCCCGGCGGGTGCCGCGGGCTCGCCCGCCGCGGAGTCCGTGACGGGCAGCTCGACCGCGCCGTCGGCGGACTCCGGTCAGGCGGACGATGCGGGTGACGAGCCGGTGGTCGGCGGCGACCTGGAGATCGGCGAGGACGAGGCTCCCGCCGCGGGCGCCGAGACCACCACCGCCGCGGACGACGACGGCACGCCCGCCTTGGTGCCCCCGGCAACCCAGAGCGTGACCGGGTCGGGTACCGATACCGGGTCGGGCACGGGTTCTGGCTCCGGTGCGGGCACGGGTTCCGGTACGGGCGCTGGCTCCGGGACGGGTACCGACTCGGGTTCGGGCACCGACACCGGCTCCGGCTCTGGAACCGACTCGGGTTCGGGCACCGACACCGGCTCCGGCTCCGGCTCCGGCTCCGGCACCGGCTCCGGCACCGACACCGGCTCCGACACCGGCTCCGGCTCCGGCTCCGGCTCCGGCTCTGGAACCGACACCGGCTCCGGCACCGACACTGGCTCCGGCTCTGGAACCGACTCGGGTTCGGGCACCGACACTGGCTCCGGCACGGGCTCCGGGACCACGACGACGCGTCTGGCGATCGCGCCCGCGCCGCTGAGCGTGCTCACGGTCTCGCGCCTCTCGCCCAGCCTCTCGATGTCGCTGTCGAACGACGGCGACGCCGCGGCGACCGACATCGCCGCCAGCATCACGCTCCCCGCCGGCCTGTCGTTCGCCCCTCCGGGCGCAGGTGCCGGGTCCCGCCAGCCCGCGGACGCGGCGGCGATCGCCTCCTACCTGCAGTTCGCCAACGAGGGCACGATCGAGGCGGGCGACTGGACCTGCGAGCTCACGGACGACCGCGGTGTCGCGGACTGCACGCTCGACACGCTCGCGGCCGGCGCGTCGACCGAGCTGCTCCTCTCACTCGACGCGGTGGACGCGGACGCCGTGCTGGGCGATGACGCCCTGACGACCTTCACGGCATCGTCGGGCGACGACTCGGTGACCTACTCCGTGCGCACGGCGCTCAGCGAGCGCGTCCCCGGCCTCGACCACGACTTCAGCATCACGGGCAACGTCGCGGCGACCGTGGTCGGAGCGCCGCTCCTGGGATGCAACGTCCTGCTGACCTCGTGCCAGGACGTCATGGGCTTCCGCGGCGCCGACGCGAACGTCAAGTACGACAACAACACGCAGGAGATGCGTCCGCTCAACCTTGCGGGTGGCGCGTCGAGCTCCGCGGAGACCGTCCTGAGCACCTCGCTGCTGCCGGAGGGCGCGACAGTCGTGAGCGCGACGCTGACCTGGTCAGCGAACCGCGGTCCGTTCGACTCGTGGTCGTCGGACCTGGACACCGCGATGCTCCGAGCCCCGGGCGGCGAGTACCAGGAGATCACCGCCGACGAGGTCACCTCGAACTGGTTCGTGGGCGACCTGTTCTACCAGGCCACCGCGGACATCACGGATGTGGTCGCCGCCGCCGGCAACGGCGGGTACGCGCTGGCGGACATCGCGCTGAGCGACACCTTCCGGTCGCTGGCCCCGAACTACTACGCCGGCTTCGCGATCACGGTGGTGTACGAGGACGCGAGCCTGCCCGAGGCCACCGTGCTGGTCCTCGACGGGACCCACTGGCTCTACGACGACTCGGCCGAGATCCCGTTCAGCACGGACGGCAAGGCGAAGGTGACTCTCGGCATGGTCGCCTTCGAGGGTGACCGCGGCCGCCACGACACCCGCGTCTCGATCGACGACGACACGCTCAACCCGTGGGGCTGGTCCGGCACCGGAACCATCGGCGGCAACCCCGACAACGCCGCGGACTCGACCGCCTTCGGCTCACCGTTCTCCAACAGCCTGGGCACCGACGCCAAGCTGTTCAAGACCACGAGCGTGTCCGCCGGGGACCACGTCATCGAGCTCACGAGCGGGCGGTCCGACGCGATCATGCTCAGCTCGATCGTCGTGACCATCGAGGGCGACGAGTAGGTCGGCGCCGGAGAAGGTCCACCAGGCGTCACCGCGCGGGGTCGGGGCTCCAGTCCATGTCGAGCTGACGCGCCGTGCGCTGAGCGAGGTCCACCGAGGTGGTGCGCGCCACCAGGTGGAGCGCGAGGTGGATGCCCGACGTCAGCCCGCCGCTCGTGAGCACCGCCCCCGCGTCGACCCACCGCACCCCCGCGATCACCTCCGCGACGTCACCGCAGCCGCCGAGGTCGCCCAGGTCCTCCCAGTGCGTGGTCGCGGGCTTGTCGCGCAGCAGGCCGGCACGGGCGAGCAGGAACGCTCCCGTGCAGACCGATGCGGTGAGCGACGAGGACGCCGCGAGGCGCTCGATGGCCTCGCGCAGCGCGCTGTCGGACAGCGCGCACGCGACATCGATCGTGCCGGGTACGAGGACGATGTCAGCGGAGTCGAGCGCGTCGGTGTCGGTCAAGCGCGTGAGCGTCATGCCGCCGAAGGCGACCACATCGTCCCCGCCGGGCGTCGCCAGCACGACCTCGTAGGCGGGCGGGAGGCCGTCCCGCTCGAGGAGCCGGGACGCCGTCAGGAACACCTCGTAGGGCCCGCCCGCGTCGATCAGGTCGAAGCCGTCGAACAGGAGGATCGCCACGCGCATGGTCATGACCACACGCTACCGGCGCGCGCCGCGTCGCGGTACGCGTCGTCCGTTCTCAGGCGATGACGGACGACTGGACGCGCGGTCGCACGACCAGCCAGAAGATGAGGTTGCCCACGACCAGGGCGCCCACCATCACGGTCGCCATCGAGACCACGGAGACGCCCATGAATCCGACGAGCGGCGAGATCACGCCGGCGACGCCGAAGTTCAGCGCGCCGATCAGCGACGCGGCGGTGCCGGCCTCCGCGCCGTGGTTGGCGAGCGCGGTGACCTGGACGGTCGGCATGATCAGACCCACCGACGCGACCACGAAGAAGAGCGGCACGAGCACGCCCAACAGCCCGAGCGACAGCGCGTCGGTGACGAACAGAAGGAGCGATCCGGTGAGCATGACGCTGAGGCCGACGCCCGCCACCGCGCGCGGCGCGAAGACGCGCATGAGGCGCGCCGACGTCTGGTTCGCGATCACGAGGCCGACCGAGTTGAGCCCGAAGACGATGCCGTACTCCTGAGCCGAGAGCTCGAACACCTCCTGCAGCACGAACGACGACGCCGACAGGTAGGAGAACAGCGCGGTGAACGTGGTCGCGCCGACCACGGCGATGCCCACGAAGGAAGCGTCGCCCAGGAGGTGTGCGTAGCGGGTGCGGTAGGCGCGCAGCGAGGTGCCGCCGCGCCGCTCGACGGGGTGGGTCTCGCGGATGACGAAGCGCGCGGCGACCAGGACCAGCACGCCGTAGATCGCGAGGACCACGAACACGCCACGCCAGTCGATGAAGCGCAGCAGCTGCGAGCCGATCACCGGAGCGAGCACCGGAGCGAGGCCGGTGACGAGCGCGAGCCGCGCCAGCATGCGGATCAGCGCCTGTCCGGCGAACAGGTCGCGGACGATCGCCATGGCGACGACGCCGCCGCCCGCCGCGCCGATGCCCTGGAGCACACGGCCGGCCATGACCCACTCGACGGTCGGGGCGAGGGCCACGCCCACCGAGGCGAGGATGTGCAGCGCGGTCGCGAACAGCAGCGGCCGGATGCGTCCGAACGCGTCGCTCAGCGGCCCGACGATCAGCTGGCCGAGACCGAAGCCGACGGTGGTCGCCGTGAGCGTGAGCTGGATCGCGGCCGCGGTGGTCATCAGCTCGGCCTGGACGCTCGGGAACGCCGGGAGGTAGAGGTCGATGGTGAACGGGCCCAGCGCGACGAGCGCGCCCAGCATGAGGATGTAGACCAGCTTCTGGCGCCGCGTCATGGTGCTGCCGACGACGATCTGGTGCCGGCGCGGGACAGCGACCGGCTGATCGGCGATGACGGGGGTGGGCGCCGTGGTGGCGGTCATGCAGGGGCCTCCGGAGGAAAGAGCGAGACGGGGGCCGTCTCGACGGCCCGGATGTGACGGGTGCGGGGCGCGGTTGGCACGCCGGGCACGAGACGCGAGTCGTAACGATTCGCGACGCTCCGGTATTCCGGAGACGACGAGACGCCCAGCGCGATCGCTCTGCGCTGGGCGTCTCGTGTATTTGACGAGAGTATACGGGCTCGGCGGCCCGCCCTCTAGCTGGTCTTGGTCGCCTGGGCGTTGACCTCGTACGACGTGTTCTGCTGCTCGAAGAAGTTGACGAGCTGGAGCGTGTCGTTCGCGGCCGCCATCCACTTCGCGGGGTTGGCGACGTTGAACTCGGGCTCGAAGCCGAGCTCCTCGAGGCGACGGTCCGTGAGGTACTTGACGTACTGGTTCACGTAGTCGGCGTTGAGGCCCAGGATGCCGCGCGGGAACATGTCGCGGTTGTAGGCCTCCTCCATCTCGACGGCGTGGAGGATCATGCCGCGGATCTCCTCGGCGAACTCCTCGTCCTGGAGGTCCTCGTTCTCCTCGAGCACCGTGAGGATGAGGTTGATGCCGAACTGGAGGTGCAGCGACTCGTCGCGGATGATCCAGTCCATGAGGGAGCCGAAGTTGCGCAGCAGGTTCCGCTGGCGGAAGCTCAGCGCCACCATGAAGCCCGAGTAGAACCAGATGCCCTCGAGGATGATGTTGTAGGCGATCAGGTTCCGGATGAAGTCCTTCTTGCCCTCCGTGGTGCTGATGTCGAGGGTGTCCTCGGTCATCCGCTTGATGAACTTCGACTCGAACTCCTCCTTGGCGGCCATCGACGGGACGTCGACGTGCGCCGAGTAGGCCTTGTCGCGATCGATCGGGAAGGTCTCGAGGATGTACTCGAACGTCATGCAGTGGTTCGCCTCCTCCCACATCTGCTTCGCGAGGTACAGGTGACCCTCGGGAGCGTTGATGTAGGGGTAGACGCCGAACGCGAGAGCCTTGTTGACCAGCAGCTCGTTCGGGTTGAAGTACGAGATGAGGTGGAGGAGCGCGTGCTTCTCGTCCTCCGTCATCTTCTTGAAGTCCGCGAGGTCCTCACCGAGCTGGATCTCGTTGGGGAACCAGGTGTTCGCGACGGCCTGGTCGTAGAGATCCATCGCCCACTGGTAGGTCACGGGCTTCAGGAGGAGCCCGTCCTGGACTCCGCTGCCGAGGATGGCCATGGTCTGTGTCTCCTGTCTCTATCGATCGGCTACTGGCACGACTCGCACTGGAGCCGCTCCATCGGGTCCACCGGGCAGGCGACGCCGCCGATCATCTCAGTGTCCCCGGAGGCGACGGTCTCCACCACATCGAGCAGGGCCGCGCTCGACGGCGCCGCCGCCGAGGTCGAGAGCTGCTGGGCTGCGGGCTCCGGCGCCGGCTCGGGAAGGGTGACCGGCGGCACCTCGGGCTGCTCCTGCGGAGCGGTCGCGAAGGCCTGCGCGGCGATCGAGGACAGGACCGACGCGGGGGCCGCCGCCGGAGCCTTCTCCTCGGGGGTGGTCGCCACGGCCTCGCCGTCCGTGACCGCGGGGATCTCGGTGGTGGCCGGGGCCGGCTTCTTCGCTCCGCCGAAGCCGCCGAAGCCGCGTGACGCCGAGGCGGGAGCGGCCGCCGCCGTGGTCGACGGAGCCTCCTCCGCCTGAGCCTCCGCGACCGGGGCGTCCGCGGCGGGCGCCGCGGCGGCCTTGGCGCCGCCGAAGCCCTTGCGGGCGCCGCCGAAGCCCTTGCGGGCGCCGCCGCTGGCCGCGCCGCCGGCCGCACGGCCCGACGCGGAGCCGGTGCGGTTGATGTTCTCCGTCTTGTTGACGCGCACCGTCGACTGCTCGGCGGTGTGGCGCGGCTTCATGTGGAGGTAGTAGGTGGTCTTCACACCCTTCTCCCACGCGAAGGCGTACAGCTCCATCATCTTGTCGACGTCGCGGTCCTCGAGGTAGATGTTCCGGCTGATGGCCTGGTCGATCCACTTCTGCGCGCGGGCCGCCACCTCGAGGAAGGCGTGCGGGTCGAGCTGGAAGGAGGTCTTGTAGACGTCCACGAGGTGCTGCGGGACGCCGTCGACCTTGCTCAGGTCGCCCTGGGCGGCGAGAAGCTGGTCCTTCACCTCGTCCCAGATGCCCAGCGCCTGGAGGTCCTTCACCAGGTTCGTGTTGACCTCGAGGAACTTGCCCGAGGAGGTGTTGCGGGAGAAGATCTGCGAGAACTGCGGGTCGAACCCGGGCGTGGTGCCGGCGACCAGGCCGATCGACGCGGTGGGCGCCACGGCCATGAGGGTCGCGTTGCGGATGCCGCCCTTGACCTTGTCGCGCAGCGTGTCCCAGTCGAGGCGGGTCACGCGGTTGACCGTGACCGGCACGCCGCGGTCGGCCTCGACCTCGGCGATCGTGTCGAAGGGCACCTTGCCCTGCGACCAGCCGGAGCCGGCGAAGTTGTTGTACGAGCCACGCTCGCGGGCGAGGTCGGCCGAGGCGTCGATCGCGTGGTAGCTGACGAACTCGACGATCTGGTCGATGAGGTCGTAGGCCTCCTCCGACTCGTACGCGAGGCCCAGGCGCTCGGTGATGTCGGTGAAGCCCATGACGCCCAGGCCCACCGCACGGTTCTCCTGGTTGGCGAACTCGGACTCGGGCACGGACGACAGGGTGATGTCCACGAGGTTGTCGAGCTGGCGCACCGCGAGACGCACCGACTGCTCCATGCGGTCCCAGTCGATCTTGCCGTCGACCAGGTGCTGCGGCAGGTTCACGGACGCGAGGTTGCAGACCGAGATGTTGTCGCGGTCCTGCGGCAGGCAGATCTCCGTGCAGAGGTTCGACAGGTGGATCGTGCCCGTGTTGGTGTTGAGGGCACGGTTGTTGATCGTGTCCTTCCAGGTCAGCCAGGGGTGCGAGGTGGTCTGGAGGGTGACCAGGATCTGCTTGTACTGCTCACGGGCGCGCATCTTGCGGAAGGTGCGCATCTTGCCGGCCTCGGCCAGCGCGACGTACTCGGCGTAGCGGGCCGAGAACTCCGAGCCCACGAGCTCCACCAGGTCGGGGGTCTCCGCGGGGTCGAACAGGTACCAGTCCTGGTCCGCGGCGACGCGCTTCATGAACTCGTCGGAGATCCACACGGCGGTGTTCGCGGTGCGGGTGCGGCGGTAGGGGTCGCCGGAGTTCTGGCGCAGGTCGAGGAACTGGTGGAAGTCGAGGTGCCAGTTCTCCATGTAGAAGGCGAGCGCGCCGAACTTCTTGCCGCCGCGGCTGACCGCGCGCAGCGTCGAGTCGATCGTGTGCATGAACGGGATCGGGCCGGTCGAGGTGGTGTTGTTCGACCGGATGGGCGACCCCTCCGAGCGCAGCTTGGTGACGGACAGGCCGATGCCGCCGGTGCCCTTGGTGAGCCACATGACGTCGCGCACGGACTTGGCGATGTGCTCGATGTCGTCCTCCATCTGCATGACGAAGCAGTTGGAGAGCTGCGGGTAGGAGGTGCCCGCGTTCACCAGGGTCGAGCCCGCCGGCAGGTAGTCGAGCGTCGAGATCTTCTCGTAGAACTTCAGCGCGGTCCCGGTCGGGTCGGCCTCGTTGAGCGCGAGACCCATCGCGACGCGCATCCAGAAGTACTGCGGCACCTCGAGCGACTTCCGGTGGCGGTCCGTGATCATGTAGCGGTTGCGCATGGTCACCGTGCCGATGTACTTCAGCAGGTCGTCACGCGTGTGGTCCAGCGCGGCCGCGAGGGCGTCGAGGTCGAACAGCTCCTGGAGGCGGACGTCGAGCAGGCCCTCCTCGATGGCGTCGCGGATGTACCCCGGGAAGCGCGCCTGGTGGAGCAGAGCGAGCTCGAGCTCGGTGTCGTAGCCGCCGAGGACGCGCTTGTAGATCACCTTGCGGAGCAGGCGTGCGGCGACCATGTCGAACTGCGGGTCGTCCTTGACGTTCTGGACGGCGACGCCGATGGCGGCCTCGTCGAGCTGCTCCGTGGTGATGCCGTCGAACAGGGTGATCGCGAGCTCGGACGCCACCTGGGTGGTGATCGCGATCTGGTCGGGCAGGCCCGCGGCCGCGCGCTCGATCGCCTTGTTGATGCGATCGGCGTCGTACGGCTCGCGCGTGCCGTCACGCTTGGTGACGTGGATGCCGCCGGCCACGACCGGGACCGCCCCGGTGGTCGTCGCGGCCTGCGCCGCTGCGTTGTTCTCGGTGATCGTCACGGTGCTCCCCCTCGAGAGGCTCAAAGACGGGCCCTGCCAGGCCCTGCGAACGGATGTTGAGGTGACGCTCGCTGGACGGCGAGTCCCGGGGGTACCAGCCGTCGTCGTCCGTGTGAGGCGTGCCTTGAATCTAGCGCGGAATTACAGGCTTGTCGAACTAGATATAGGGGGTGTCCTGCATTTCTGCCCCTAGATGTTGTGGTCTTGTGGAGAAACCTGTGTAAAGAGTGTGGACAGTGCGGCGTGTCCTCCACACCCGAGGCGCGTTCCTGTTGAACACTGCTCCGTCCGCCCGGCTTCCCACCTCTCGAGACTCTCACCGGGGTCTGACATCGCCCGCGCAGACGACGGCGCCGCACCGTCCGCGAGGGACGATGCGGCGCCGGAGAAGAGCGGTCTAGTGGTCGACGATCCCGTAGAGCCGGTCGCCGGCGTCGCCGAGGCCGGGGACGATGTATCCGACCTCGTTCAGCTTCTCGTCGACCTGGGCGACCACCACGGAGACGTCCGCCCGGTCGCCGATCGCCTCGCGCACGTGGTCGATGCCCTCGGGCGCAGCCAGCAGGCAGACGCAGGTCACGTCGGTCGCGCCGCGCTGCAGCACGTACTCGATGGCCATCACGAGCGAGCCGCCCGTCGCGAGCATCGGGTCGATCAGGAACACCTGCCGGCCGGTGAGGTCGTCGGGGAGGCGGTTCGCGTACGTGATCGCCTCGAGGGTCTCCTCGTCGCGCTTGAGGCCCAGGAAGCCGACCTCGGCGCTCGGGATCAGCCGGGTCATGCCGTCGAGCATGCCGAGCCCGGCGCGGAGGATCGGCACGATCAGCGGCGCGGGGTCCGCGATCTTGGTGCCGGTCGTCACGGTCAGCGGCGTCTCGACCTCGCACTCCTCGACGCGCACCTGGCGCGTGGCCTCGTAGGCGAGCAGCGTCACCAGCTCGTCGACCAGCAGGCGGAAGGTCGGGGACTTGGTCTCCTTGTCGCGCAGGACGGTGACCTTGTGGCGGATGAGCGGGTGATCGGCGACGTGCAGCTGCATGGGTCGAGCGTATCGCCTGCACGGGGGTCGGGACAGGGCGGTGCACGCCCCTGGGAGGGGACGATGCGCCGGTAGCCTGGCCGCGTGGACGGACGGTGGGACGAGGCGATGGGCATCGCGCTGGACGAGGCTCGCGCGGCGGGCGACGCGGGCGATGTGCCCGTGGGTGCGGTGGTGCTCGACCCCGACCGCGCCGTGATCGGGACTGGACGCAACCTGCGCGAGGTCGAGGGCGATCCGGTCGCGCACGCCGAGGTGGTCGCGATCCGCGCCGCCGCATCGTCCCTCGGCACGTGGCACCTTGACGGGTGCACTCTCGTCGTGACCCTCGAGCCGTGCCTCATGTGCGCCGGCGCGGTCCTGCAGTCGCGGATCCCGCGCATCGTCCTCGGGGCGTGGGACGTGAAGGCGGGGGCAACCGGCTCGCAGTGGGACGTGGTGCGCGACGCGCGGCTCGGCGCGAAGGTCGAGGTGGTGCCGGGCGTCCGTGCCGCGGAGTCGGCGACGCTGCTCTCCGCCTTCTTCGAGGCCCGCCGGTGAGCCGATGAGCGAGGAGGCACGGCGCCGCGACATCTGGGTGGACGGCATGCGCCGGGCGGTCGCCAGCCTCGGCACGCTCGCCCCTCCGAAGGAGCCGCGGTGGCCCATCGCGCTTCAGACGACGATCGTGCTCGCGGTGCCCCTGATCCTCGGCGCCGCCCTCGACCGTTTCGAGCTCGGGCTGATCGCCTGCGTGGGCGCGTTCACCGTGCCGTACTTCGCGGCGCTGCCGCGCCTCGAGAGGCTGCGCCTGCGGCCCCTCGCGGGACTCGTGCTCATCGCATCGTCCGCGCTGGGGTCGGCGCTCGGGCCGTACCCGCTGGCCGCCGCAGCGGGGCTCGCGGCCGTCGCGACCGCCGTCGGCGCGGCCGTCCACGGCTACCGGCTCGGCCCGCCCGGGCCCCTGTTCCCGGTGATCGTCTACGGGATGTCCGCGCATGCGGTCGCGGGGGGCGAGAGCCCGCTCACGCTCGTCGGCTGGGTCGCCGCCGGCTGCGCCTTCGCGGTGATCGCCTCGATCGCCCCGCTGATCCGCCGCACGCACTGGCACGTCGAGCCGCGCCCCCTGCGCGTGCTGCTCGCGCCGCCGGAGTGGGACCGAGGCGCGAGGGAGCTGGTCATCCGCACCGCGATCGTGGCCGTGGTCGGGACCGCCGTGAGCCTCCTCTACACGGACCCCGAGCGTGCCTACTGGACCGTGGCGGCCGGAGTCGTCGTCGTCGGGATCGTCCCCGGTCGCGGGATCGCCGTCTCGCGCGGCCTGCACCGCACCGTCGGGACCCTCGCCGGGGCGCTCGCGTTCCTCGCGATCGGCTCGCTGCCGCCGAACCCGTGGCTGCTCGCCGCGATCCTCGCCGCCCTGCAGTTCATCACGGAGATGTCCATCACCCGGCACTACGCGGTCGCCACCGCCGCGGTCACGCCGCTGGCCCTCACGATCGTCACGTCGGCGACCGGCGACTTCGGGACGCACGCCGTGATCGGCGAGCGCGTGCTCGACACGGTGGTCGGCGCGGGGCTCGCGGTCCTGACCGCCCTGGTCCACGCGCCCGGGCCTCCGGGACGCCCCAGCATCAACCCCCCGCCCCGTCCGGCCGATTAGGTCGCAGGGTGAACAACGGGTATTCTCTTCCGCGGTGACGTGTCCGAGCGGCCGAAGGTGCAGCACTCGAAATGCTGTGTACGGTAACCCCGTACCGTGGGTTCAAATCCCACCGTCACCGCCATACGAGATCTCGCATGCTCGTCGACGAAGGCCCTCCCCATGGGAGGGCCTTCGTCGTATCCCCGGGGCGTGGGCCCCAGGCTGCGGCCGCTGTCCGCGAGGTGACGTCAACGGAAGCCTGGCTCCGATGCGACCCCCTCGAGGAACGCCCTCACCCCTCGGTCGCGAATCGATGCGATGTCCCTGGCGAGCGCGGTGCGGAACTCCGCGTAGCCGACCACCGGCTGGAGGATGTCGACCTCCTCGGCGAATCCCGACGGGTCCTCGGAGGCAGCCGAGGCCGCAGCGCGGAGCGCGGACGGCACCTGCGGCTGCGCGTCGCCGACTGTGTTCGCACATGCGTGAACCCAGCACGCGAGCACCGCAGTCGAGGCGCTCACCGGTCGACCTGCGCGCAGGTTGTCGAGCACGACCGGAATGAGGAACGCGGCCAGGCGGTTCGCCGAATCCGTCGCCAGACGCTCGAGAGTGTCGGCGATCGCGGGATTCCGGAACCTCTCGAGAAGCGACTCCGCGTATGCGCTCACATCGGTGTCGGGCACCGGTGGCAGCGTCGGGCGCGCCTCGGCCATGTACCGCCGGAGGAACTCCTCCACGAGGGGATCGCCTGCCGCCGCCGCCACGCTCGAGTGGCCAAGGAGGATCCCGGAGTAGGCCATGGCCTGGTGGCTCGCGTTGAGCAGGCGCAGCTTCATCAGCTCGAAGGGTGCGACATCCGCCACCAGCTGGACACCGGCCTCCTCGAGCGGAGGGCGCCCGAGGGTGAAATGGTCCTCCAGCACCCATTGCGCGAACGGCTCAGCGGGAACCGGCCAGTCGTCGTCGAGCCCGAACCGCGTCCGCACGAGCTCGCGGTCCTCCTCGGTCGTCACCGGGGTGATGCGATCCACCATCGAGTTGGGGAACGCCACCGCACGATCGACCCAGTCCGCGAGCTCCTGTTCGCGGCGACCAGCCGCATCGACGACCGCACGTCGCGCGGCGTCACCGTTGTGCGGAAGGTTGTCGCACGACATCACCGTGAACGGCTGCACTCCTGCTGTGCGTCGCGCCTCCAGTCCCTCCGCGATGAGGTCGAAGACGTCGACAGATCCCTCGGCAGGTGGGCCGCCGCGGCGGTACCCGCCCTCGGTGATGGTGAGCGAGACGATGCGTACGCCAGGGTCGGAGAGACGTTCCAGCACCGCATCGCGATCGTCCGCCGCCATCAGGTGGTCGACGATCGAGCCGATGATCGTCGGGGAGGGTTCGCCGATGCCCGACTTGAGCACCAAGGTGTACAGATACGACTGGTCCTCCAGAACCTGCTGCATCCGCCGGTCTGCCGGGCGCGTCCCGACGCCGCAGATCCCCCAGTCCTGGCCCATGCCGGCAGTCATCAGCCTGTCCAGGTACATCGCCTGGTGGGCGCGATGGAAGTTCCCGAGCCCGAAGTGCACGATCCCCACGCGGATGGCTTGACGGTCGTACTCCGGGTGGGGGACGTGTGTCGCCTCCGTCAGGTCCGTCATGATCCCGCCTCCTCGGCGATCGATGATTCGTGGAGCTCGCCGAACCACACCGTGGTCTCTCCCGGGATGGTCGGCTCCGAGGTGAGATCCGAGCTCGAGAGCAGCACGCGTCCGCCGTGGCTCCACCGGACGGGCTCGCTCGAGAAGTTCGTCACGCTCGTCAGGCCACCCTCGCGCTCGATCACGACGAGGTCGCCGTCCCGGCGCACGGCGGGGAGCCCCGACACACCGCCCTCCGTCCTCAGCAGTCGCCGCAACGCGATCGCGGAGCGATACAGGCTGAGCATCGACCCTGGATCACGCTCCTCGACATCCGCCGCATGCGACGCGAACCAGCGCGGCTGCGGCAGGTGGCTCCCATTCGCGCCGAAGCCGAAGGACCTTCCGGCCGCCGTCCACGGAAGCGGCACACGGCACCCGTCACGCCCCTTCTGCCGCCCCTCGCTACGGCGCCAGATCGGATCCTGGAGGTCCTGGATCCCGATCTCGCTCACCTCGTGCAGCCCGAGCTCCTCTCCCTGATAGAGGTACACCGAGCCCGGGAGGGCCAACACCAGCATCGCGGCCGCACGTGCTCGCCGATCACCCTGGAGCGCCTGCGCGGGGCTGAGCGGCCGACCCTCGAGAAGCCAGGCGTCGAGGTCCGCACCGTCGGGGAGGGCATAGCGGGTCGCGTGCCGGACCACGTCGTGATTGGACAGCACCCACGTCGAGGAGCTGTGCGCCTCGTCCGCGAATCGGAGGTTCCGGGCGATGATCTCCGCGAACGCCGCCGCATCCCACGGCGCACGCAGCAGGTCGAAGTTGAACGCCTGCCCGAGGCTCTCGGGAGACGCGTAGCGCACCCGGCGTGACGCAGGGACCCACGCCTCCGCCACCGCCATGCGGGGCGGGTCGTACCGGTCGAAGAGCTCCCGCCACTCGCGATAGATCTGATGGAGCTCGTCGCGGTCGTAGAGCGGGTCGGACCCATCCTCCGGGAGAAGCGAATCGATGGTGGGCTGACTGCGCAGCGGATGCGCAAGGTCCTTGACCAACGTGTGCGCCACGTCGATGCGGAAGCCATCGACGCCACGGTCGGACCAGAAGCCGAGGATCGCGAGGAACTCCTTCCTCACGTCCGGGTGCGACCAGTTGAAGTCCGGCTGCTCCTCGGCGAAGAGGTGGAGGTAGAACTGACCGTCGGGGGTCCGCTCCCAGGCCGACCCGCCGAAGTGGGACTGCCAGTCGGATGGCGGCTCGGACCCGTCAGCGCCCGCTCCCTCCATGAACACGTAGCGTTCGCGCTCCTCCGACCCGCGAGGTGACGCGAGCGCAGCACGGAACCACGGGTGCTCGGAGGACGAATGGTTCGGGACGATGTCGATGATGAGCCGGATGCCGGCTTCGTGCAGCGCTTCGATCAGGTCATCGAGATCCGCGAGAGTGCCGAGCCTGGAGTCCACGTCACGATAGTCCACGACGTCGTAGCCGCCGTCTGCCAGCGGCGACGGGTAGAAGGGACTGAGCCATACGGCGTCGATCCCGAGACTGCGCAGGTAGTCGACCCGCGAGATGACCCCGCGGAGGTCGCCCAGACCGTCGGCGTCGGAGTCCGCGAAGCTCCGCGGATAGACCTGGTAGACCACCGCATCCCGCCACCAGTCGGGGTCCATCAGGGGATCGAGGGCCACTGCTGCCGCATGCTGAGATGTCACTTGACCGCTCCCATGTTGACGCCGCGCATCAGGGTGCGCTGAAAGAGGATGAAGAAGACGAGCGCCGGCAGGATGCCGACCACCGCCGCTGCCGCCGTGGTCACCGGGTCGCTCGTGTACTGGCCGAAGAGCGAGCCCAACGCGACAGACACGGTCTGGTTGCGGCCGGACGGGAGGAGCACCAGGGGGATGAAGAACTCGTTCCACGTCCACACGAAGAAGAACGCGCCCAGCACCATGAGCGTCGGCCGGACGAGCGGCGTGACGATCTGCGTGAGGATGCGGAAGCGGCCCGCGCCGTCGACCCGCGCGGCCTCGAGCACCTCGTCCGGAACGCTGGAGAGCACCGACGACAGAAGGTAGGTGCCGAAGGCCGCCTGGAGGACACCGATGATGATGATGACCGCGAGCTGCGAGTCGTACAGACCCACATTCTTGGACATGAAGTACAGCGGGTAGACGAGCGCCTCCTGGGGGAGGGTGAACGCGACCATGAACAGCGCGAGGATCCAGAATCGGCCCCGCACCCTCCCGACCCCGAGCCCATACGCCGTCAGCAGGCTGAGCACCACGCCGAGGGCCGCGACGCCGACGCTGATCAGCACGCTGTTGAGCAGCTTGTTCGTGAAGTCGACGCTGACCCAGAACTCTGTGAGGCCGGAGAGGTCGAAGCCCTCGGGAAGCGCCAACGGGCCGTTGCGGGCGTACTCCTCGGACGTCTTCACCGAGTTGATCACCGCCAGCACGATGGGTGAGAGCATCGCCAGGGACAGCACGACGAAGCCCCCGAGGATCACCCAGGACATCGGCGTTCGACGGTTGATCGCCGAGCGCTGTCGACGGACGGGCCGGTGCGGCGATGCCTTCGCCGGCGTCGTGTTTGAGGCTGTCGTCGTCACTATCGTGATCCCTCCTGATGGCGGTGCTGGATCGCAAGAAGCACGACCGCGAGCACGGTGAGCAGCACGGCGAGCACGGTGGAGATCGCGGCCCCGTACCCGACCTTCAGCGTGCTGAAGAAGTTGTAGAACGCGAAGTACGAAGGAACCATCGTGGCGTTGGCCGGCCCGCCCGCGGTGAGCACGTAGATGGGCGCGAAGACCTTCAGCGCTGCCACCGTGGTCGTGAGCAGGATGACGATGATCTCCGGCGCGAGCGAGGACACCGTGATGACACGGAATCGCTGCAGCCACGACGCGCCGTCCAGACTCGCCGCCTCATGCAGGGCGGGATCGATTCGCGACATTCCGGCCACGAAGATCACGACCGTGTAGCCCAGCTGCAGCCACACCAGGATCACCATCACCGTGGGAAGCGCCAGGCTCGGATCGCCGAGCCAGTTGCTCGCCGCCTGGTCGAGTCCGACCGCGCGGAGCGCCGCGTTGACGGCTCCCGTCTGGGGCTGGAGAAGGAAGTCCCAGAGCACGCCCGCGACCGCGATCGGGATGATCTGCGGCAGGTAGATGACCGTCCGGAAGAGACTCGATGTCGCGCCGCCGAAGCGCGGCGCGAGGAAGTCGAAGAGCAGCGCGGCGAGGAAGAGCCCGGCGAACGTCGGGATGATCGCCATCGCGACGATCGTGGCGGCGCTGTTGCCGAATGCCCGCCAGAAGGTCGCGTCTCCCATCAGCGCGGAGTAGTTGTCCAACCCGACGAACTCGGGGGTCCCCACACCGGACCACTGGGTGAAGCTCAGTCCGAGGTTGGCGAGGGCCGGAACGATCACCACGATGATGAGCCCGAGCAGTCCGGGAATGAGGTAGCGGTAGTAGCGACTGGCTTCTCCGCGCTTGAGCCGTCCGTCGGTCCGTCGTGCGGAGAGGGTGCGCGTCGTCGGTGTCATGGTCGTCCCTTCGGGAGGGGCGGGCGCCGCGTCGGCGCCCGCCCCCGGTCCCATCACAGGCCGGCGTCGGCCTTGCCGGTCTCGTATGCCGCGCCGATCGTGTCCAGGAACTCGTCGGGCGTCGTGCTGCCGAGCACGAGCTGCTGCCCGGCGGCGAGGAAGACCTCGTAGTAGCCCGCGACCGGCCAGTCGGGGTACAGCCCGAGCGCGTCGTCGGCGAGGATCTGGTCGAAGTCGTCCACCGCCATCTGACCCACCGGATCGGTGACGCTCGCCCGGTCCGCGGCGACGGGGATGCCCCCGAGGTTCGCGATGGCCGTCTGGACCTCAGGCGAGAGCGCGTAGTCGATGAAGTCGTAGGCGAGCTCCTTGCTCTCCGACTGCGCGGGCACGACCCAGATGTGGCCGCCCGAACCGAGGCTCAGACCGCTTCCGGGGAACCTGAACGTGCCCCACTCGAAGTCCGTGATGTCCGTGGCGAACTCACCGTGGAACCATGAGCCGCTCACGAAGAACGGATTCGCTCCGCTCTTGAAGCCCGTCGCAGCACCGACCGAGTCGATTCCCGTGGCGTCCGCGCCGATGTATCCGGCCTCGGTCCACTCGGCGATCTTCTCGGCGGCGAACGTCCAGGCCGCGTCGTGGAAGTCGACAGGTCCGTCGAAGAACTGGAAGTCGCGCACCCACTGCTGGTCGGCCTCGCTCAGGGCGAGGGCGTACACCAGATGGACCAGAGGATAGTCGGATGCACCCAGGGCGATCGGGGTTACGCCGTCGGCCGTGAAGTCGGCCATGATCGTCTCGAATTCCGCCACGGTCGTGGGCGGCTCGTAGCCGCGCTCCGCGAGCACGTCCACGTTGTAGAAGACCGACACATACTCGCCGTAGCCGGGCACGCCGTACAGGGCGCCGGACCCCATGAGCCCTCGCTCGTCGTACCGGCCCACCGTCTGAAGGCTCTCGGGCAGGATCTCGGTCCACCCGCGCTCGACGGCGACATCCTCGAGGTCCGTGAGGAGGCCCGCCTTCACGACCGTGCCGGCCGACGCATTGCCCTTCGGGTATTCGAGGATGTCGGGCGCCTCGGGTGAGTTCAGGATCATCTGTCCGGTCTGGCGCAGCTGGTCCCAGGACTTCGTCTCGAAGGTCACCTCGACCTCAGGATGAGCAGCCTCGAACTCATCGAGAGCCATCTGCCATCCCTGTCCGATAGGCGAGTCCGGCGACTGGATCCACCAGATCGTCAGCTCGTCCGGCGACTCGCCTCCTGCTTGCTCCCCCGCATCCGCACTGCACCCCGCGAGCCCGAGGGCGAGCGCACCCGCCGTCACCGCTGCCGCCCCGCCGATGATTCGTCGTGTCGTGCTCATGTGTGAAACCTCCTTGTTTCCTGTGCGACTCTCCGCCGCCGCCACGCCGCAGTTATCGACGCGCGTCGATGAACCATAACACCAAAGTCGACGCGCGTCGATAGAACGACGTGGGATCGCTACGGTCGGCGGGTGCGCGACGTCGGTCGGCGGGTGCTCAGCGTCGGCTGGCGGGTGCGCGAGCGACGCTCTGCCGCTCGGTGGTGGCCGCTCGCACCAGCTCGGCGATCGGATGGGCCGACGCGCCCTCGACCCTGTCGATGAGGGCGCCCACGGCGCGCGCGCTGATCTCGTGAGGCGGTGCCGAGACGTCCGACAGCTCAGGCACGACCATCTCCATCGCGACGCGACCCTGGTTGAGCGCGAGAACCGACAGGTCCCGCGGCACGTCGAGACCGGCCGCGGTGACGGACTCGAGCAGACCGATCGTCGCCGGCTCGTTGACCTCGAGCACGCAGGTGGCCTCTGGCGCGATACGCCTCATGTCGAGGAAGGCCTGCCGTCCCCCGCGGATCGACAGCGGGGCGTGGACGGTATGGAGGCGAGCGCCTGCCCGCCCGGACGCACGCTCGAGCGACCGCCGCATCCGTGACACCGGCCCGTATCCGCTGCGGTCGATCTGCTCGGTCTGGCTGAGGAGGACCAGTTCGCGATGGCCATGCTCCCCCACGTAGGCCACGGCGCGTTCAGCGAGGTCGTCGAAGTCGGCGTCCACGTGGTTGGCCTCGGGACGCGCATCGTCCCGCCCCACGATGACGTACGGCGTGCCGAGCTTGTCGAGCACCGGCAGGCGCGGATCGTCGGTGACCACCTCCATGAGCACGACACCGTCGACGAGGCCCTGCGAGAGGACGAGCTTCCACTCGTCAGTCTCATCGACAGGATTCGACCAGAGGAGGAGGTGGAAGCCACGACGACGGGCCGCGTCCGACACCGCGGCGATGTACTCGGATTCCGTGGTGCTGATCGGTCGATCGCCCAGGGGCCAGTGCAGGCCGATCATGCCGCGCCACCCTCCCGCGAGGCCCCGCGCCAGAGCGTTGGGCGTGTAGCCGAGCTCGGCGATCGCAGCCCGCACCCGGTCGCGCGTCGCCTCGGAGATCGGGCGCTCACCACTGAGCACGTAGGACACGGTGCTTGCCGAGACTCCTGCTCGGCGGGCCACATCGGCCCGTGTTACGGCCACGCCGCCTCTCCGCTCTCTGGTGCCAGATACCTCCACGAGCCTCCGAAGGCAGACCGACGACGTACCTGTGGTCGCCCGATGCCGGACGATGCGGTCTCTCGCCCCCTGCTGCCTCCAGCTCGCGGATCGATTCTAGGCGAATCGCGCGACCACCCAGGCGGAACGTGGACGCTCCCCGGGTGCCCCCCGGGGAGAACGCCGACCTGCGGAGTGCTCCGAGCGGAACAGGACGCGAAGCACGCAACGAGGGCCATCGCGGCCCCGCGCCGCTCGCGCGCCGCCGTCCTCACCTCCGCGTACCGCCGCCTGGGGTCACCGGAGGGCGCGCACCCGCAGCCACACGAAGCCGTGCGCCGGGAGCACGATCCCCGCGCCGATCTCCACCGCGGCGCCGGTGACGAGGTCGACCGCTCCGCTCTCGAGGCCCGAGAGCGTGAGCGCCTCCACCGTCACCGGGTCGTCCCCGACGTTCGCGAGCACCAGCACCCGAGGGTCATCGGCGGTCGGACCCGGGCGCTGATAGCCGAGCACCCCCGGGTCCTGCACGTGGAACGGGATCAACGCGTTGCCCCCGAGCTCCGGCGTCGCCGCGCGCACGGCGATCAGCCGCGAGATCCGGTGGAACAGGCGGCCCGCGACCGTCGTCGGATCGTGGCGCTGCTCGTAGAGACCGACCGGACGGTAGGGCCGGTGGACCCACCGGGTGTCGCCCGCCTCGTCGGGCCGCTCCCGGTACGAGTAGTCGTTGACCTGGCCGACCTCGTCACCCAGATAGATGAGCGGGATCCCGCCGGTCGACATCGCGATGGCGTGGGCGAGCACCACCCGGTCCTCGCCGCCCGCGTCGCCCGACTCGACTCCCGCGAGCGACGCGGTGGTGCCGGTCACGCGCGCGTCGCCCGTCCGCGGGTTCTCCTGGAACGGCACGCCGCGCGCGAACGAGCCCAGCGCCTGCCGCACGTAGAAGTCGTTGAGGAAGCGCCGGTGCGGCCCGCCGACCACGCCGAACTGGATCGCGTCCTCGTCCGCGAACGTCCAGCCGATGTCGTCGTGGCCGCGGACGTAGGTGGCCCACGCGGTCCCCGGCGGAAGGTCGTGACGCGTGTCGAGCGCCTGCTGGAGCAGGCGGGCGTCGCGGGTCGCGAGCGCCTCCCAGGTGAGCGCCATCTGCAGGGGGTTGTACGAGAGCTGGCACTCGTCGGGCGAGATGAACTCGATGACCTCGTCCGGGTGGACGATCGCCTCCGACTTGAACAGCATCGCGGGCGCCGCGATCCGCACCACCGCGTTGAAGGCCTGCAGCAGGAGGTGGGCCTCGGGCAGCGACTCGCAGGCGGTGCCGATGCGCTTCCAGATGAAGGCGACGGCGTCCATCCGGAGCGCGGCGACGCCCTGGTTCGCGAGGAACAGCATCTCGCCCGCCATGGCGCGGAACACCGCCGGGTTCGCATAGTTGAGGTCCCACTGGAAGTGGTAGAAGGTCGACCAGATCCACCTGCCGTCAGGCAGCTGGATGAACGACCCGGCGTGGTCGTCGGGGAAGATCTCCCGCGTGGTCCGCTCGTAGAGGTCCGGCATCTCCCGGTCGGGGAAGATCAGGTAGAAGTCCTCGTAGCCCTCCTCCCCGGCGACCGCCCTGCGCGCCCACTCGTGCTCGTCGCTCGTGTGGTTGAAGATGAAGTCCACCACCAGGGAGATCCCCGCGGCCCGCAGGTCCGTCGCGAGCTCGGCCAGCTCCTGCATCGTCCCCAACCGCGGGTCGACGCGCCGGTAGCTCGACACCGCGTACCCGCCGTCGTCGTCGCCCTCCGGGCTCTCGAACAGCGGCATGAGGTGCAGGTAGGTGAGGCCCAGCTCGCGGAAGTACGGGATCTGCTCGCGCACCCCGGCGAGCGTCCCGGCGTAGCGGTCGACGTAGCACACGCCGCCGACCATGCGCTCGGACTCGAACCACCCGGGATCCGCCTCCAGGGCGCGATCCCGCTCGCGCAGGTCGGCCGGGCGGGCACGCGCGGAGGCGGCCGCCTCGGCGACTACCGCAGCGAGCTGCTCGAACGCATCGTCCCTGGTCCCGTAGAGCCGCCCGAACAGCGAGTGGAGGCGCGCGAACTGGTCGCCGACGCGACGGCGGAGATCCTCGTCCGGCCCGTGCTCCGCCTCGATCGCGGCAAGGATCCGTTCCTCGTCCACACCGGCGTCGGCATCGAGAAGCGTCATCGTCGTCCCTCCGTCATGACGATGCTATCGATCCGGCGCACGCATCGTGCGTCTCGAGCGCGCCGGGCTTCCCGCACGGTCCACCGGGGTGAAGGATGAGGCACCTGGGCGCACGGAAGGGATGATGATGCGGACGATCGATGTGGTCGAGATGACCATCGCCGAGATGAGGGCCGCCCTCGCGGCGGGCGAGGTGACCAGCGTCGACCTGGTCTGCGCGTACCTCAACCGCATCGCGTACTACGACCGCACCGGCCCCTGCCTGAACGCGATCGCCGTGCTCAACCCCGACTGTCTCGCGGATGCCGCCCAGTCCGACGCGCGGCGCGCGCGCGGCGAGGCCGGCCCCCTCGAGGGCATCCCCTACACGATCAAGGACAGCTACAAGGCGAAGGGGCTCACGGTCGCCTCCGGCAGCCCGGCGCTCAAGGACCTGGTCGCCACCGACGACGCCGCGACCGTGGCGCTGCTGCGCGGGGCCGGCGCGGTGCTGCTCGGCAAGACGAACATGCCGCCCATGGCGGCGGGCGGCATCCAGCCCGGCGTCTACGGCTACGCCCGCAGCCCGTACAACCCCGACTACATCACGGCCGCCTACGGCTCCGGCTCGTCGAACGGCTCGGGCACCTCGACCGCCGCCTCCATGGCCGCGTTCGGCATGGCGGAGGAGACCGTCTCCTCCGGCCGCTCCCCCGCCTCCAACAACGCCCTGGTCGCGTACACGCCGTCGCGCGGGCTGATCTCGATCCGCGGCAACTGGCCCTTGCGCCCCACCTGCGACGTGGTGGTCCCCCACACCCGCACGGTCGAGGACCTGACGGTGCTGCTGGAGGTGCTCGTGGCCGAGGACCCCGACACGACCGGCGACTTCTGGCGCCAGCAGACCGCCGTGGCGCTCCCCCGCCCCGAGGACGTCATGCCCAGGCCGCTGGTCCGCGAGCGCCCGACGCGCCTGGAGGGCCTGCGGATCGGCGTGCCGCGGATCTTCATCGGGGAGGACGATGCGCCGCTCGAGCCCCCGGTCATCCGGCCGAGCGTGCGTGCCCTGTGGGACCGGGCGGCGGACGACCTCCGCTCCCTGGGCGCCGAGGTGGTCGAGGTCGGCTTCCCCGCGTGGGAGAACTACGAGGAGGATCGACCGGGCGCCCAGGGCCTCGCGTCCCGCGGCCTGGTGCCGCCGAACTGGCGCACCATGGAGGGCGGCCCGGTCACCGCGATGGTGCTCGACCAGTTCCTGCGCGTGAACGGCGACCCCGACCTCGGCACCTGGGCGGACGTGGACGGCGACTCCGTGTTCCCGATCGAGGACGCGCTGTGGCCCGTGTGGATCACCCGCGCTCGCGGCGGCTTCGACTGGCAGCGGCTGGCCGAGCTGGTCAAGGCGGGCGTGCCGTCGTCGTTCGACGAGGTCCCCGGCTTCGACCACCTGCTCACGGGCCTCGAGGAGGCGCGGCGGCAGGACTTCGAGCGATGGCTCGACGACGAGGGGCTGGACCTCATCGTCTTCCCCGCCGCCGGCGACGTGGGCCGGGACGACCTGTTCACCCGTCCCGAGAGCCTCGCCCATGCGTCGCGGAACGGCGTCGTCTACTCCAACGGCAACCGCGTGATCCGCCACCTGGGCATCCCCACGGTGACGGTCCCCATGGGCTTCATGGGCGACACCCAGATGCCCGTCGGGCTGACGTTCGCGGGACCCGCCTACCGCGACGACGTGCTGATCGACCGCGCGCATGCCTACGAGCAGGCGACCCGGCACCGCCTTCCCGCGTTCCTCACCCCCGGCCTGCCCAGCGATCTGATCCCGGCCGCCGCCCCGGGAGGCCGCGCGCCCGACCCGACCGCCGCATCGTCCGCCGCGCACTCCGTCGCGATCGCCGCGGGCGAGGCGTTCTGGGAGGTCACGGTGCGCGTGGACGACCCGGCCGAGGGCGTCCAGGTGTGGGCGGACGGCCACATCCTCGGGCCCGTCGAGGGCGCGCCGGGCACCTTCGCCGGGCGCATCTCGCGGCGGCGGGCGCGCCTGGTCGAGGAGGTCATGGTGCTGGTCAAGCCCGGCCGCGGCGTTGCGGCGTACAGCCTGGCCCCGCTGCCCTCGGCCTGAGACACGGCGCGCGCCTCGTCCCCCGGCGCCGTGGGGACCGGGCGCACTATCCTCCGAGGGTGAGCACCTCGCCGGCCTCCTCGGGACAGCCCATGTCCACGCGCGTCAACACCGCGACCGAGCTCACCGCGATGGGCCTCGGTGCCGTCGCCTACACCGCGGTCGCCGGGATCGCCCTGCTGGTGTTCGGGTTCGACGACGCGCCGATCGCGGGCGAGGGGTCCGTCGGCACGTACGCGGCGCTGGCCTCGGCCGTGGCGACCATGCTGGCGTTCGCCGCCGGACGCTACGCCCTGCACCTGCGCGGCGGGCCGCGCATCACCGGCGCGCTCGACGTCATCGACGTCGCGGTGCTCGCCCTCGCGCACGGCGTGATCGCCCTGCTCGGATGGACGCTGGTCGCGCGCATCATGGCGGAGTCGTTCATCGACGCGACCGTGTTCTGGCTCCCGATCCTCGCGCTGAGCGGGGCGGCCGCCGCCGTCTCCGCCTACGTCGCGTTCCTCTCGGCGACCCACCTGGACGCCCAGCTGCTCGCGGTGGTGCTCGCGACGTTCCTCGTGCTGGGCATCATCGCCAGCATGCTCACGGCGAGCGATCCGCACTGGTGGGAGGAGAACCTCAGCTCCCTGGGCATCACGTCCGACCTGTCGGCGCTGGCGTTCAACCTGACGCTGATCGTCGCCGGCTTCCTGCTGACGGTGCTCGCCCGCTACGCCACCCGCGCCATCCCGACCGCGGAGGACAGCAGCGTCGGCCGGGTGCGGCTCACCCTGATCGTCATCGGCGTGTTCCTCGGCTGCGTCGGCATCTTCAAGGTGGACACGCAGTTCTGGATCCACACCGCGGTGGCGTCGGGCATGGCGATCGCCTTCGCGGTGCTCACCATCCGGCTCAAGGCGTGGATCCCGGGGATCTCCCGCGCGTTCCTCCCGGTCGGCTGGCTGTTCTTCGGCGTGATCTTCGTGCTCGCCGTGATGTTCGCGATCGGCTACTACACGCTGACCGCCGTGGAGCTGGTCGCCGGGGTGCTGATCTTCGCGTGGATCATCCTGTTCCTGCGGACCGTCGGCGCGCTCGACGCCGACGTGGGCCGCGACGAGGCGCTCGCCGAGTCCTGACTCACCCGTCGAGGTCCGTGCGGAACTCGCCGGTGATCGCGTCGACGGCGGCGCCGACCGTCGGGTACACGCGCTCGGCGCCGAACCGCTCGGCGTAGCCGTAGCGCGCGAGCGTGTCGCGGACCGGGTCCTTGATCTCCGCGAGCACCAGTGCGACCCCGTGCCGCGCGAGGTGGTCGTCGAGCTCCACGAGCTGCTCGACCGCGGTGGTGTCGATCGCCGTGATGGGCTCGGCCGCGAGGATCACGGTGCGCACGTCGGGCCGCTCGGCGACCCGTTCGCGGACCCAGTCGTCGAACGACTCGCCGTTGGCGAAGAAGAGCGGGGCGTCGAAGCGGACGATGACGATGCCGGGCAGGCGCCTCCCCGTGGTGGGGTAGCGAGAGAGGTCGTGATAGCCGCGCAGGCCGGGCACGCGGCCGAGCTCGGCGCGGTACGGCCGCCACGAGCGGCGCACGAAGGCGAGCAGCGACAGCACGATCGCGGCCGCGATGCCCTCCAGCACGCCGACGACGAGCACGCCGACGAAGGCCGCGACCGACAGGGCGAGGTCGAGCCGGTCCATGCGCCACAGCCGCGCCATCGCCGGTGCGTCGATGAGGCTGAGCGCGGCCGCCACCACCACCGCGGCGAGGGTCGCGACGGGCAGGTATCCGGTGAGGCCGGGCGCCGCGAGGATGAACAGCACGATGAGCGCGGCGCCCACCAGCCCCGTCAGCTGCGAGCGCGATCCCGCCTGCTCGGCGACGGGGGTGCGGGAGGAGGAGGCGGAGACGGCGAAGCCGCCGAGGAGTCCTCCGGCGACGTTCGCGGCACCGATGCCGATGAGCTCCTGGCTCCCGTCCACCGACTCGCCGCGGCGGGCCGCGAGCGTGCGCGAGAGCACCGCGCTGTCGGTGAACGCGACCAGCGCGATGCCGGCGGCCGGCACCACCAGCGCGCCCACGTCCGACCACGCGAGGCCCGCGAGCGCGGGCGCGGGCAGGCCCGGGGGCAGCGCGCCCACCACCGCGAGCGAGCCGTCCCATCCGAGCGCCCAGGTCGCGACCGTGGCGAGCACGACCACCACCAGCACGCCCGGCACCGGGGACCGCAGCCGCCGGAGCACCAGGATCACCGCGAGCGACCCGAGGCCGAGCGCGGCCGCCAACGGCACGGCGTCGCCGTCCGCCACCGCGGCGACGAGCGCGACCGCGCGGCCGCCCGGACCGGACGCCTCGAGCGTGATCCCGAGCAGCGCGGGCGCCTGCGACAGGATCACGATCACCGCGATCGCGTTGAGGTAGCCGACACGCACGGGCTTCGACAGCAGGTCCGTGACGAAGCCCAGGCGCAGGACGCCGCCGACGAGCATCAGCAGGCCCACCAGGATCGACAGCAGGCCCGCGAGGGCGACCGCGCGTCCCGGGTCGCCGGCCGCGAGCGGCAGGATCGACGCCGCGATGATCGGCGCGAGGGCGGAGTCCGGACCCAGCACGAGGATGCGGGAGGGACCCACCAGGGCGTAGACCACCAGCGGGACGATCGTCGCGTAGAGGCCGGTCTCCGGCGGCAGCCCGGCGACGCGCGCGTAGCCCATGCCGGCCGGGATCAGCAGCGCCGTGACGATCAGCCCGGCCCGCAGGTCGGGCCACAGCCACGCGCGGTGGTAGCCGCGTGCGACCCGCACGCCCGGGACCCAGCGGGCCACCCACCCTGACTCCATCGTCGGCCTCCCCCTCCATCCTTCCGCAGGAGGCGCCGACGCGCCGCTGCGGTGCCCGCTGACCTGCCGCGATAGACTGTGCATCGTTGTAGATCGGGCGCCGCCACCGCGCGTACGCGACCGGGCCCCAGGGATCTGGCATGCTTCCCTGGAGGGCCGCGGGCACGGCGATGGCGCGTCGCCGGACCCGTCGATGAGGAGGGCACGAGCACGTGAGCGGAAGCCGATCGCACGGAGCTGTCACGATGCACGACGTCGCGAAGCTCGCGGGCGTCTCCGTGAAGACCGTCTCGAACGTGGTCAATGACTACCCGCACATCCGGCCCGCGACGCGCGAGAAGGTCGAGAAGGCGATCGCCGAGCTCGACTACAAGATGAACATCTCCGCGCGGAACCTGCGTCAGGGCCGCACGGGCATCATCGGTCTCGCGCTCCCGGAGCTCTCGCTGCCGTACTTCGCGGAGCTCGCCGACTCGGTCATCCGCGCGGCCGAGGCGCGCGGCGTGGTGGTGCTGATCGAGCAGACCGGCGCGGACCGCCAGCACGAGCTCGAGGTGCTCACCTCGGAGCGGCGCCAGCTCACCGACGGCCTGATCTTCTCGCCGCTCGCGCTGGGCCCCGAGGACACCGAGGCGCTCAAGGTCGACTACCCCCTGGTGGTCCTCGGCGAGCGCATCTTCGGCGGCGACTGGGACCACGTCACCATGAACAACGTCGAGGCGGCACGCGCGGCCACCCAGCACCTGATCGACCAGGGCCGGCGCCGGATCGCGGTGATCGGCGCCCACGCCGGGGAGACGATGGGATCCGCGGCGCTCCGCCTGCTCGGCTACCAGGCGGCGCTGGCCGCGAACGGCATCCCGATGGACCCGTCGCTGGTGGTCGAGGGCGGCCTGTGGCACCGCGCCACCGGCGCGGACTGCACCACCCGCCTGCTCGAGTCCGGCACCACGGTCGATGCGATCTTCGGTCTCAACGACGCGCTCGCGCTCGGCGCGCTCCACACGCTGCACGCGCGCCGGATCGACGTGCCCGGCGAGATCGCCGTGATCGGCTTCGACGACATCGAGGACGCCTCGTACTCGTCTCCCACGCTCAGCACCATCGCACCCGGGCGCGAGCAGATCGCCGCGACCGCGGTCGAGCAGCTCGTCGCCCGGATCGGCGGCGACGGCGAGCCGTTCCGGCGCGTGGTCTCCGACTTCGAGGTGGTCGAGCGCGAGTCCACGCGCGTGTGACGGCGCCCCGCCGAGGCAGGGGACCGCGCGCTCAGGCCTGAGCGGTCCGCGCGTCGACCTTGTCCAGCCACCGGTCGACGATCAGGCCGCCGAGCAGCACCGGGATGGACAGCCCGACCAGCAGGAACGCGGGCGGGAACCGCAGGCCGATGGCCGCGATCGCGACCGCCGTGACCACGGTGCCCACCGCCGTCAGCGGCGAGAGCAAGGGCGACAGGGCGACGAACCTCAGCGTGCGGCCGGGTCCGTCGTCGTAGCGCCGCAGCACGTGAGGCGCATAGGCGAGGCAGGCGACCGCGTAGGCGCCCACGGCCACCACCGCGCCGGTGAGGACCGCCGCGAGCGGCCCCTGGCCGTGGGCGAGCAGGACCAGCGCCTCGTACCAGGCGACCACGATCACGGCGAGGAACGGCGCGGTCACCAGGCTCGCGCGGCGCAGCTCCTCGCGATAGCCGCGCCAGAAGTCCCGCCACAGGGCGTCCGAGGGGTCGCCGTCCACGATCCGGCGCAGCAGCGTAGCGCCGGAGGCGAGCGCCGGCCCCAGGCCCACGATCACGAGGCCGAGGAGCGTGCCGGCGACCATCATGAGCTGGATCGCGGCGAGCTGGGCGGCGACGCGGAGCCACACCATGAGGCGTCCCGACCATCCCGGGACCTCGCCGATGTCGGTCGGAGACCCCTCGAGGGGGACCCGACGCCGCTTGTCCTCGCGCTCGGCCATGGTGACCATCATCCCACCGCGCCCTCGGGCACGGCGGTCCCGACCACCACGGTGCCACGCGGGCCGCGCGCCGCGAACGCGAGCGTCTCGCGACCGCGCACCGTGTCCCACGCGGGGAACACGACCGCGTCGACGGGAGCGTCACCGCTCCTGGTGAACCGCCCGCGACCGTGCGGGACGAGGCCGGCGAGCGCGGCATCGTCCACCGTCACCCGGCGCGCCGGCGCGACCTGGTCCGTGGGGCCGCCGAGGTCGACGATCTCCCAGTCGCCGCGCAGCGCGGCGACGTCCGACGGCCAGGCGGCCTCGTCATCGTCCTCATGGCTCCCGCCCCACGGCTGGATCGACACGAGCGGCCAGCCCTCCTGGGTCCAGACCAGCCGCCGGACCTGCACCTCGTGCTGGCGCGGCTGATCGACGAACCGGGTGTGGTGGACCAGGAGCTGATGGCCGGGCTCCGTCAGCACCGACGCGTGGCCCGGGGCCAGCACGCCGCGGCCCCCCTCGAGCTGGTGGCTGGCGAGCACCGTGAGGCCCACCGTCAGCGGATCCGCGTCCAGGTCGGTCATCTCATGGCCGTCCGGATCCACGTACGGCCCGTACAGGTCCTCGGCCACGGCGACCCGCACGTGGTACGTGCTGACCAGGGAGTCGTAGGAGACGATCAGCGCCCACCCGCCGCCGGGCCGCGGCAGGATGAACGGCCCCTCGATCGCGGTGTCCACCGAGCGCGGGCGTCGGGCGATGAGCGTCCCGGGGGACGATGCGGGGGCGCCCGGCGCCGGGGCGTCCAGCGCGAAGCCGGTCGCCGGGTCGATCTCCAGGAGGTGGAGGCCGCCGAAGAACGAGCCGTAGGCCAGGTGGTGCCGGGCACCGTCGATCACGAGCTGCGCGTCGATCGCGTTGTGGCCGTCGCGGTCGTGCACCGTCGCGACCACGATGCCCCGGTCCTCCCACGGGCCGGCGGGGTGCGGGGCGACGGCGAGGCCGATCGCCGAGGTGCGCGAGCCGAACGACGACGCCGAGTAGTACATGCGCCACTGCACACCCGCGGCGGTCTCGACCCGGACCACGTCGGGCGCCCAGAGCCCCTCCGCGCCGGCATGCGCGCGGGCGGGGGCGGGCACGCCGTCGAGCGCGCAGCCGACGAACTCCCAGCTCACGAGGTCCGTGGACCGGCGGATCTGCGCCCCGGAGGACCGGAGCGGCCCGTCGGCGTCGGCATCCGTGGAGAACAGCCAGTAGACGCCGTCGTCGTCCCTCACCGCCGTCGGGTCGTGCGAGTTGCGCGCGCCCCACGTGGCGGGATCAGGGAGTGCTTCGCCCGCGGCCCCGCCGGTGGACGCCGGGGCCGCCTCGATCTCCGTCATGTCAGGTCTTCGATCCGGTGAGGGCGATCGACTCGATGATCTGCCGCTGGAACACGAGGAACACGATGAGGATCGGGATCACGGAGATGACCGAGGCCGCCATGATCAGCGGGTAGTCGCGCTGGGTGGCGTACTGGACGTTCATGTTCGCGATCACCACCTGCAGCGTCTGCCGCTCGGGGGAGTTCAGGTAGATGATCGGCGCGAGGTAGTCGTTCCAGACGAACATGAACCAGAGGATGAACTGGGCCGCGACCGCGGGGCGGATCAGCGGCATGATCATCGACCAGAAGATCTTCCAGTACGAGGCGCCGTCGATCTTCGCGGCCTCGACCAGCGAGTCCGGCACGTTGTGCAGGTACTGCCGCAGGAAGAAGATCATGATCACGTTGCCGAGGATCACCGGGACGATCAGCGGCAGCAGCGTGTCGACCCAGCCGATGCGCGAGAACATCACGAACTGCGGGATCATCAGCGTCGGGAACGGCACCATCATGCCGGACAGCAGCAGCAGGAAGATCGCGTTCTTGCCCGGCAGCCGCAGCTTCGCGAGCGCGAACGCCGCAAGCGCCGAGAACACGGACCCGATCACGGTGACCGAGACGGCCACGATCAGCGAGTTCTTGATTCCGGACAGGACGTAGGTGTCCTGGAAGACCCGCACGTAGGTGTCCCAGACGAACGGGTCGGGGATCCACTCCGGGGGCAGCGCGTACACGCCGTCCTTGGTCTTGAGGGAGGTCGACACCATCCACACGAGCGGCGCCGCCATCACGATCGCGCCGATCGACAGCACGAGCGTCAGGACCAGGTTGACCGCCGGGCTCTCCTGGGTCGCGCCCTTCTTCTGGAACATCCCGCGCTTCAGCTGGGGTGTCGGGTTGCCGGCTCCGGCGAGCGCGCGGGATGCCGCGCGGGCGGAGTTCACGTTGAGGCTCATCGCAGTCTCCTTCGCCTCAGTCGATCGAGAAGTCGTTGGCACGATTGATGCGGAACTGGATGATCGTGACGATCAGCACCAGGATCCCGAGCACCAGCGCCATCGCGGTCGCGTAGCCCATGTTGAGGTTCCTGAACGCCTGGTTCCAGACGTACCAGACCAGCGAGGCGGTGCTCCATGACGGACCGCCCGTCGGGGTCATGATGTTGATCTCCGTGAAGATCATCGAGCCGGCGATGATGTTGGTCACCACCAGGAAGAACGTGACCGGGCGCACCATGGGCCAGGTGATCTTGGTGAAGCGCTTCCACGAGGTGGCCCCGTCGAGCGACGCCGCCTCGTACAGCGAGCGCGGCACGGCCTGCACGGCGGCCAGGTACAGCAGCGTCGAGTACCCGAGGCCCTTCCAGACGGCCATGATGATGAGCGCCGGCTTGGCCCACAGCGGGTCCATCAGCCAGTTGGGGCCCTGGATCCCGACCAGGGCGAGGGCCTGGTTCACCAGGCCGAAGTCACCGTTGTACGCCCACTGCCACAGGATCGCGATCGCCGCGAGGGACGAGATCACCGGGATGTAGTAGACGGTGCGGAAGAAGGTGCGGCCCCGGATGTTGCGGCTCAGCGCCAGCGCGAGCGCGAGCGAGATCGCCAGTCCGATCGGGATGCCGATCATGTAGAAGACGGTGTTCCACAGCGCCTTCCAGAAGTACGGGTCCTGAAGGAGCCTCGTGTAGTTGTCGAGGCCGATGAACGTCATGTTGCCGATGCCGTTCCAGTTGGTCATCGACGCGTAGATCGAGAACCCCATGGGGAACAGCAGGAACGCGACCCAGCCGATGACCGGCGCGGCCATGAAGGCCGCCGCCCACGCGTGCTCCTTGCGATGGAGCTTGTTGTTCGCCTTGCGGGACGCCTTCGCGTCCGCCTTGGTCCAGACGGGGGTGGTCCGCTCGGCCTCGGTCGTGGTCGCCATCATCAGTCCTTCCTCGTGAGGGACGGGGCCGGCGCCGGAGCGCCGGCCCCTCCTCACTCGAGTGTGCTGCTAGCCCTGGGCCTTCGCCTGGTCGGCGGAGATCCACGACTGGTCGAGCAGCTGCTGCATCTCCGGCTGCTTGGCCGCGAGGAAGTCGGCGGCGGTCTGCGAGCCGTTGTCGACCACGTTCTCGATGCCGATCCAGAAGTTGTCGTACCACTGCGGGGTGTAGGTGTAGATCATCGGCAGCGGACGACCCTTCTCCTGCGCGATCTCGAGGAACGCCTTGGAGTTGGAGGGCCAGCCGGAGGCGGCCGCGTCGGTCTCGATCCACTCGCCCGTGGCGTAGTCGATCAGGTTCGGGATCTGCACCTTGCCGTCCGCGAGGGTCTTCTGCGCGTCCAGGTCGGTCGAGAGGTAGACCGCGAGCTCAGCCGCGAGCTCCTTGTTGGCCGAGTTCTCCGACACGCCGATGCCGAGCGAGCCGAGCCAGGTGGCCCAGTCGTCACCCTCGTTGGCGACGGGGTACGGGATGACCTCGTAGCCGAAGTTCTCCGGGTCGTTCGCCGCCTTGTCGTTGTAGGTGGCGATGTCCCACGGGGCGACCGGGAAGAAGCCGATCTCGCCGGCCATCCAGCGCTGGTAGGTGTCCAACGTCTGCGCCTGCTCGGCGGAGGGCGTCACGCCCTCGACCAGACCCAGGTCGGCGAACCACTGCAGCGCCTCGGCGAACTCCGGGGTGTCGACCGTGATGGTCTTCTGGTCCTCCGAGATCCAGTCGGCGCCCGCGCCCCAGATGAAGGCCTGCGAGTTCCACATCACGTTGAGGCCGGTGCCCCAGTGGTCGAGCTCGCCGTCGCCGTCCATGTCGACCGTGAGCTGCTTCGCGAGCTCGGTGAACTCGTCGAAGGTCATCGGCTCGTCGAGGCTCGGGTGCTCGAGGCCCAGCTTGTCGAACAGGACCGTGTTGAAGCCGAACCCGAACGGGCCGACGTCCTTGGGCAGGCCGTAGAACGGGTCGCCGTCCACGCCGCGCGCGCCGGTCTCGATGTTCATGCGGTAGGCGTCGACGCCGAAGCTCCACAGGTTGTCGACCACGGACTGGTCCACGTAGCCGGACAGGTCCGCGAGGACGCCCGCGTAGACGTAACCCATCATGTTCGCCGGGTCGACGTAGAAGACGTCCGGCACCTTGTTGCCCGCGATCGCGGCCTGCAGCTTGGTGTTGTACTGGTCCGCGTCCGTGATGATCATCGTCACGTCGGCGCCGGTCTCCTCCTCGAAGCTCGCGATCGCGGCCTCGTAGGCCAGCTTGTCGTACTCGCCGCCACGGAACATGAAGGTGAGCTCGTTGGGAGCATCACCGCCCGAGGTGTCCGGGTTGTCGCTCGAGTCGCCGCTGGACCCGCCCGAGCTGCACGCGGAGAGCATGAGCGCTCCCGCGAAGGTCACGGCCACCGCCGTGGTCAGCTTCCTGTTCATTACTGCTGCCTCCCTGTCATCGTCGTTGATGAGCTGAGGGTCCAGCCTGAGCCTCCGTCGATCGCCGGTCCTGCCATGGACCGTTGATCGGGACGGGGACCCCGGTCGTCGTCGACCCCTGTCTCATGACGTCGGCACCGCGCCGCCGTCGTTTTACAACGATGGAACATTCGCATGCCCACGGGGCGCCCGTCAAGCGGAACACTCGGGTTCACCACCCCTTCCATCCATCAATTTGCACCTCTGCCAGGCTTTATAAATTTTCTGCAACATTGGCGCAACGCGACGCCGCGTCGACGAGCGCCGGTGAGAGGATCGTCGATGACGCTGTGATCGGCCCCGAGTTTGACGAAAAGAGGGGATCGGGGCGACGATTGCCGTACAACGATGTAGATGGGAGACGCCGCAATGACGCTCGCGCCCTGCCCCCCGATGGGCTGGAACAGCTGGGACTGCTTCGGCACCACGGTCACCGAGGACGAGGTCCTCGCGAACGCACGGATCATGGCCGAGCGCCTGCTGCCCTCGGGCTGGGACACCGTCGTGGTGGATATCGCCTGGTACGACCCCACCGCGCGGTCCCACGGCTACAACGCCGGCGCACTTCTGTCGCTCGACGCGCACGGGCGGCAGCTGCCCGCTCCCAACCGCTTCCCCTCCGCGGCCGACGGCGCCGGCTTCGGACCGCTCGCCGCCCAGGTCCACGCGCTCGGGCTGAAGTTCGGCCTCCACATCATGCGCGGGATCCCGCGCCTGGCGGTCGAGCGCAACCTTCCAGTCCTGGGCACCCCCTACACCGCGCGCGACATCGCCGACCTCACGCGGGTATGCGCGTGGAATCCCGACAACTACGGCCTCAACCACGACCACCCGGGCGCGCAGGCCTACTACGACGGCCAGGTCGCCCAGTTCGCCTCCTGGGGCGTCGACTTCATCAAGGCCGACGACATGCAGGCGCCGTACTACGCGGACGAGATCGAGGCCTACGCACGCGCGATCGAACGCTCGGGGCGGGAGATCGTGCTGTCGCTGTCCCCCGGCACGCACCTGTCGACCGAGCACGTCGCGCACCTGCGGCGACACGCGCAGATGTGGCGCATCTCCGACGACCTGTGGGACCGGTGGGAGGACGTGCACGCGCAGTTCGCGCGGCTCGCGCGCTGGGCCCCGTTCCAGCAGGAGGGCGGCTGGGCCGACGCCGACATGCTGCCCCTGGGGCGCATCGGCATCCGCGCCGAACGCGGCGAGCCCCGCGACTCGCGGCTCACGCGTGACGAGCAGCGCACGCTGCTGACCCTGTGGGCGATGGGACGCTCCCCGTTCATGCTGGGCGGCGACCTCCCATCCACCGACCCCGGCACCCTCGACATCCTCGCCACCCCCGCGCTGCGGGAGGTGCTCGCGGACTCGACCGCGAACCGCGAGCTGCTGCGCGAGCCCATGGACGGCGGGGAGCTCATCGTCTGGTCCGCGCGCTCGACCCGCTCCGACCGGGTCTACGCCGCCGTGTTCTGGACCGGCGACGAGGCTCACGAGGCGCAGGTGCCGCTGGCCTCGATCCTCGGGACCGGCCACGGCACGATCTCGCTCGCGGACCTCTGGGGCGGGGCGTCGTCGCCCGTCCGGGTCAGGGACGGTGCGCTGGTCGCCGCTGTCGCGCCCCACGGCGTCGCCTGGGCCGCCCTGGATCCGGTGCGATGACTCGCCGCCGCACCCTGCTCTTCGGCGCCGCCGCCGCGGTCGCCCTGACGGCGGTCGGCGTCGGGACCTGGTGGTGGGCGCCCTGGGACGAGGCGGATCCCGCCGGGGTGCGGATCGACGTCGACGGCGACATCCGCACGCACGACCCGGCCCTGGTCGCCGGCACGGAGGACCACGACTGGTACGTGTACTCCACCGGAGACGTCCAGAAGGGTTTCGGCTCCCCGCAGATCCGGCGCTCGACGGACGGCGAGACCTGGGAGTACGTGGGCACCGTCTGGGACAAGCCGGACGACGTCGCGTGGGTGTACGAGGAGGTCTCGGGGCTCTCCAACTTCTGGGCGCCCGAGGTCCTGGAGCACGACGGCACCTGGTACCTCTACTACTCCGCCTCGACGTTCGGTTCCAACGCCTCGGTGATCGGGCTCATGACCTCGCCGACCCTCGATCCGGACGACCCCGACTACGGGTGGACGGACCAGGGCCTGGTGTGGCGGTCCACCCCAGGGGAGAGCACGTACAACGCGATCGACCCCGGCGTCATCACGGACGAGGACGGGACGCCGTGGATGGCGTTCGGCTCCTTCTGGGGCGGCATCCAGCTCATCGAGCTCGAGTGGCCGAGCGGGAAGCCGATCGCGGGGGCCGAGCCGGTGATGATCGCCCACCGCACTACCGCCACCAACGCGATCGAGGCGCCCTACCTCGCCTACCGCGACGGGTGGTACTACCTGTTCGTCTCGCGCGACTCGTGCTGCCAGGGCACGGAGTCGACCTACTCGATCGCCGTGGGCCGCGCGGAGACCATCACCGGCCCCTACCTCGACAGCTGGGGCAACGACATGAGGTACGACGGCGGCGACGAGCTGCTGTCCACGCGCGGATCGATGATCGGTCCGGGCGGCCAGTCCTACTCGGACGGCTACCTCGCCCTGCACTACTACGACGGCGACGACGGGGGCGACTTCCGCCTCGAGATCCGCCGTCTCGGCTGGACGGACGACGGCTGGCCCGTCGCCTGGACCGCCGAGGAGCTCGCCGACTAGACCACCGCATCGTCCCCCGATCCTCGAAGGAGAGGCCCCATGACCACCATCACGCTGCACCCCGACTTCCGGCTGGGCCCCGTCGACCGCCGGGTCTTCGGATCGTTCGTCGAGCACCTGGGCAGGTGCGTCTACACCGGGATCTACGAGCCGGACCACCCGACCGCGGACGAGCACGGCTTCCGCCGCGACGTCGCAGACCTCACCCAGGAGCTGGGGGCGACGGTGCTCCGCTACCCGGGCGGGAACTTCGTGTCCAACTACGTGTGGGAGGACGCGGTGGGACCGGTCGAGCAGCGCAAGCCGTTCCTCGACCTCGCGTGGCGCACCGTCGAGCCGAACCTGGTCGGCACGGACGAGTTCCTCCAGTACTGCGAGCGCGAGGGGATCGCGCCGATGATGGCCGTGAACCTGGGCACCCGCGGCATCGAGGCGGCGATCGCGCTGCTCGAGTACTGCAACGGCGAGGCCGGCACGAAGTGGGCCGACCTGCGCATCGCCAACGGCCGCGAGGAGCCCTACGGCGTGGCGCTGTGGTGCCTGGGCAACGAGATGGACGGGCCGTGGCAGATCGGCCACAAGGACGCGCACGAGTACGGCAGGCTCGCCGCCGCGACGGGGCGCGCGATGCGTCAGGTGGACCCGTCGATCGAGCTGGTCGCGTGCGGGTCGAGCTCGATGATGATGGACACGTTCGGCGAGTGGGAGCGCACGGTCCTGTCCTACTGCTACGACGTGGTCGACCACATCTCGATGCACGCGTACTACGAGGAGCTCGACGGCGACCGCGCCTCGTTCCTCGGGTCGGCGACCGCGATGGCGACGTTCATCGATCGCGTCGCCGCCTCCGCGGACGCGATCGGCGCCGAGCGGCGCTCCGACAAGCAGATCACCATCTCCTTCGACGAATGGAACGTCTGGTACCTCGTGAGCCGGTTCGTCGGCGAGACCAACCTGCCGATCCAGAGGGACGCGCCGCGGATCATCGAGGACGTCTACTCGGCGCTCGACGCCGTCGTGGTGGGCGACATGCTGTCGACCCTCATCAACCACGCCGACCGCGTCGCCGTCGGCTGCCTCGCCCAGCTGGTCAACGTGATCGCGCCGATCATGACCGAGCCCGGCGGTCCCGCCTGGAGGCAGACCACCTTCCACCCGTTCGCCACGGCGGCGCGCCTCGCTCGCGGCGACGCCCTGCAGGTCAAGGTCGACACCGGGACCCTCACGACCGCGCGGCACGGCGACGTGCCCGCGGTCACCGCGGCCGCGACCGTCGACCCGGAGACCGGGGCGCTCGCGCTGTTCGTCACCAACCGCACCGACGTGGAGCAGACCGTGACCCTCCGGACCCCGGGCGCCACGGCACGGCTCGACGGCGGGTCCGCGGTGCTCGCGGACCATGTGGGCCCGCGGGAGGGGCGCGAGGCCGCCGAGGCCTACGGGATGGTGGACGCGCTGCCGGTCGCGCAGGAGGGCGACGCGCTCACGCTGCGCCTCGCCCCGGAGTCCTGGACCGCCTTCACCGGAAGCCTCCGCTAGGCGCGGGTCGCCGCATCGTCCGCACCGGCGGGCGGTGCGGCGCTTCGCGTCAGGACGAGGCGCTGGGCGACGGGCTCGCCGACGCGTCGGTCACGGGGTCGAGCGGGCTGTCCGGGAGGTTGCGCGGGGCCGGCTCCGGAGTGACCAGGTTGACCGGCAGGCACTCCGCGTTCGCGGACAGCGCGAGATCGAGCGACAGCTCCGGCGCGAGCGAGCTCCGCAGGCCCGGGTCGTCGACGTACGCGTCGCCCACGATCACGTCGAGGAGCGTGCCCTCGCGGTTGTCGAGCACCAGGTCCACGGCTCCGTCGAACTGACGGGCGAGGGTGTAGGCCTGCTGAACGCCGTCCGCGCCGAAGACGATGCGGATGTAGTCGGAGTACGACCGGCTCCAGTTGCTCGGGTCGAGCGTGACGAAGCCGCGACCGGCCAGGTCCTCCGAGAGGCTGCCCGCGAGGCCGCCGGTGTCGGTGCCGTTGAGCACGCGCAGCGCGACCTCGGTCGGCGTCAGCGGCATGGAGTCGACCGGCGGGCAGACGAGGTTCACGTCGGAATCGAACGCACCCTCGGGCGTCACGAAGGGCTCCGAGAACGGGCCGTCGATCGTGCCCTTGTAGACGCCCGCCGCGAACAGCGCGACGAATCCGGTGGCGAGGACCAGCGCGCCGAACACGATGATCTGACGCTCGCGACGGTGGCGGCGCACCTTCGCACGGCGCCCACCGGGGCGGCCGGCTGCTGGCTGAGTCACACCCACCATCCCGTCGCGGAACACGTCATCTGGCGGAGGATGGGGGATTCGAACCCCCGAGGGCTTGCACCCAACACGCTTTCCAAGCGTGCGCCATAGGCCACTAGGCGAATCCTCCAGGCCCGCCAATGGTACACGGGGTTCAGGCGGGCGACGAATCGCCTCCGGCGCCCGCTAGACTGGTCGGCGACCCCTCACGTGGCGATACCTCGCCCAACTCCCCCAGGTCAGGAATGAAGCAAGGGTAAGCGGGCTCTGTCGGGTGCGTGGGGGGTCCTCTCATGCCCGGGCGCGGGCCGCGCGCACGCCCGGTGGACGGGCGGGTGGCGGTGTCGGAGGCCGCCACTAGATTGGTACCCGTGACCACCGCGCTCTACCGCCGCTACCGCCCCGACTCCTTCGCGGACGTCGTCGGCCAGGAGCACGTGACGGCGCCGCTGATGCAGGCCCTGCGCGCGGACCGGGTCAACCACGCCTACCTCTTCTCGGGACCGCGCGGCTGCGGCAAGACCACCTCGGCTCGCATCCTCGCGCGATGCCTCAACTGCGCGGAGGGCCCCACCGACACCCCCTGCGGCCGCTGCGAGTCCTGCATGGAGCTCGCGCGGGGAGGCGCCGGATCCGTCGACGTGGTCGAGATCGACGCCGCGTCGCACAACGGTGTGGACGATGCGCGCGAGCTGCGCGAGCGCGCCGCCTTCGCGCCGGCGCGGGACCGGTACAAGATCTTCATCCTGGACGAGGCGCACATGGTGACGCCGCAGGGATTCAACGCGCTGCTCAAGCTGGTCGAGGAGCCTCCGGCGCACGTGCGCTTCATCTTCGCCACCACCGAGCCGGAGAAGGTGATCGGCACCATCCGGTCGCGAACCCACCACTACCCCTTCCGGCTGGTGCCGCCTCCGGTGCTGACCGGCTACCTGCAGACCCTGTGCGAGGCCGAGCAGGTCGAGGTCGCCTCCGGCGTGCTGCCGCTGGTGGTGCGCGCGGGCGGCGGCTCCGTGCGCGACAGCCTGTCGGTGCTCGACCAGCTGATGGCCGGCTCGGACGACTCGGGCGTGACCTACGACCGCGCGATCTCGCTTCTCGGTTTCACCGACGCCACCATGCTGGACGACGCGATCGACGCGATCGCGGCCGCCGACGGCGCCTCGCTGTTCGACGTCGTGAGCCGCGTGATGTCGACGGGCCACGAGCCCAGACGCTTCGTCGAGGACCTGCTCGAGCGCCTCCGGGACCTCCTGGTGCTGGCCGCCGCGGGGGAGGGCGGGGCGCGGGCGCTGGGCGACATGCCGGAGGACCAGCTCGGCCGCATGAAGGACCAGGCCCGTCGGCTCGGGCTCGCACGCGGCTCGGTCGCCGCGGACCACGTCAACCAGGCGCTGACCCACATGGTCGGCGCGACGTCCCCCCGCCTCCACCTCGAGCTCCTGTGCGCGCGCCTGCTGGCGTCGGAGGCGCCGCGCGAGGCCGTGGCGCGGCCGGCCGCTGCGTCCCCCGAGCGGCCCGCAGCGGCGCCTGCACCGACGCCCACACCTGCCCCGGCCCCCGTGCGCGCGGCTCCGGAGCCGACCGTCGCGGCCACGCCCGTCGAGGCGAGCACCGCGGCACCCGCCACGGCCGCTCCTGCCGCCCAGACGGCTCCGTCCGAATCGCCTGACCGCGCCCCGGCCGCACCGCCGGAGCCCGCCCGCGCTGCTTCCGCACCAGCCCCCGCCGCACCCGCTCCGTCGGGCTCGGCCGGCGGCGCCCAGGACACCGAGCTGGTGCGCCGGCGGTGGGACGAGGTGCTCGGCACGCTCGAGCGCCGGCGCGTCACGTGGACCATGGTCAAGCAGAGCGCCCAGGTCGCGACCATCGAGGGCGGCGTACTCACCCTCGCCTTCGACAACGCCAGCCTCGCGAGCCGGTTCGGCGGCGGCAGCCACGCCGAGAACGTCGCGCTCGCGGTCCGCGAGACGCTGGGCCTGCAGGTGACGGTCGAGGCGGTCATGGGCGCGGCTCCGCCGGCGTCCCGCACGCCCGCACCCGCGGCCGCGCGACCCGCTCAGGCCGCGGCGGCACCCAGCGCCAACGCCGCCGCGGTGATGGCGGCGGCCGCGGCCGCCCCCGCGTCCGCCCCGCCCTCGTCCGCATCGTCCCGGCCCTCGTCCGCATCGTCCCCCGCCCGTCCGGAGCCGGTCGCGCCGCCCGAGCCGCCGCCGGCGTCGAACCCCGCGACGGCCGCCGTGCCGATGCCCCCGGTCTCGTCGCCGCCGCCCGACGACGAGCCCCCGCCGTGGGATGAGCCCCCGTTCGACGAGGAGGAGATCTCTGACGACGACGCCCGCGCGGACGATGCGGGGCTCAGCGCGGCGGAGATCCTCGCGAAGGAGCTCGGCGGCACGGTGGTCGACGACTGAGCGCCTGACCTCCCGGTCGGGCCGCTGCGCCTACTCTTGTCCCCATGTACGACGGCGCGGTTCAGGACCTCATCGACGAGCTCGGGCATCTCCCGGGCATCGGCCCCAAGAGCGCCCAGCGCATCGCCTTCCACCTGCTCGCGGCCGACCCGGCGGACGTGCGCCGCCTCGCCGACGCGATCACCACGGTGAAGGACAAGGTCAGGTTCTGCGAGGTCTGCGGCAACGTGTCCGAGGAGGAGCGCTGCCGCATCTGCACCGACCCCCGGCGAGCGGACGACCTGCTGTGCGTGGTCGAGGAGCCCAAGGACGTGGTCGCGATCGAGCGCACCCGGGAGTTCCGCGGCCGCTACCACGTGCTCGGCGGCGCGATCGACCCCATGAACGGCGTGGGACCCGACGACCTCCGCATCCGCGAGCTGCTCGGGCGGCTGGGCGACGGGAAGGTCGAGGAGATCATCATCGCCACCGACCCGAACATCGAGGGCGAGGCCACCGCGACGTACCTCGCGCGGATGCTCGTCCCCATGGGCGTGACCGTCTCGCGCCTCGCCTCGGGGCTGCCCGTCGGGGGCGACCTCGAGTACGCCGACGAGGTCACCCTCGGCCGCGCGTTCGAAGGCCGTCGCAAGGTCGGCTGACCCGACCGCCCGGACAGTGCGCACGGATCTCGGGACGACACGCCGCGGTCGCGCCGACGAGGAACATCGACACGCCGCAGACCCGGGACCGACTCCGTGCGGACTGTCCGGGGAAGGGGGGCAGGCGGTGTCAGGCCACCCGCGTGCCCGGGCTCAGCCGGCCGTGCGGGACCTCGAGCCGGCGCACCGCGAGCACGATGGCTCCCGCGGCGAGCAGGCCGTGGAACGCCAGCCCCCACGGCCACACCGCGGAGAGGCCCGCGAGCCGCTCCCGACGCTCGAGCTCCTCGGGGAGCAGCTCCGGCTCCTCATAGCTGTCGTACCCGTAGCAGTAGTTGACCACGGTCTCCGGCCCGAGCCGCGCCGAGCGGACCGCGTACTTGATGGAGCCGAGCATGGTCTGCGGGCTCTCGTAGCGGCTGTCGGAGACCACGTCGTTGCTCGGGGCCGCGTCGGCGACGATCACGAACGGGTTCGCCGCGAGCAGCCACCAGGTGCGCTCGGTGTGCGGCTGGTCCCAGGTCTCCTCGCGGAACGTGCAGCCGTCCGCGGTCGGGTCGTCGACCCGCTCCCCGGTCCAGCTGTCGTAGGCCTGGCCGGTCTCGTCGTAGTAGTACTGCTGGTCGTAGTAGCGGACCGTGGTGGGCTCGCTCACCAGCACGAACGACAGGCCGAAGAACACCAGCGTGAGCACGCTGAGGGTGGCGACGGACACGTACGACAGCACGGCGGAGGCCGCGGTGCGCGACGCGATCGCCGACCAGCCGAGCCCGATCGCGCAGACGACGAGCAGCTCGACGGCGAGCACCAGCACCGTCACGATCACGGCGCCGACGGGGGCTCCGGAGCCGACGAAGCCCCACACCATGAACGGGATCGACAGCGCGAGGAAGGCCAACGACGCCGCCCACGCGGCTAGCAGCTTGCCCAGCACGATTTCGATGGCGCTCAGCGCCGTCACCTGCAGCGGCGCGAGCGTGCCGTCCTTGTTGTCGCCGTTGATCGAGGTGGCCGACAGCGTCGGCGACACCAGCAGCCCGAGGAAGAGCACGAAGAAGACGAGCACCCCGAACACCACATCACCGGGGCCGCCGTAGAACATCTCGCCGCCGACCGTCGACTCGAGCAGCAGCGTGACCGCGCCCACGAGGGCCACGAACACCGCGAGCGCCCACTTCCAGCGCGTCGACCGGATCCGCTGGCGCAGCTCGAGCTGGGCGACCAGGAGGATCCCGGAGAGGGAGGGTCGCCACGCTCCGCGCTGTCGGGTCTCCCCGGTGGAGATGTCGATCGCGGTCATCGCCGGTCCTCCTCCATGGTGAGGTACGCCTGCTCGAGCGCGCTGCCCGCGGGGCCGAACGCGATGAGCGGCACCTCCGCACCCACCAGCACCGCGAGGAGGGCCGCCGCGTCCGCCTCGTCCACCACGTGCACGGCGGCGCGCTCCGGCGCGTCGCCCACCGGCTCCCACGGTCGCCCGAGATCGCCGAGCACCGCGCGGACGTCCGTGCCCGGCAGCGCGGTGATCAGCCATCGCCGTCGCGCCTTCTCGACCACCGCGTCGGCGTCGGCGCCGAGCGTCGCCCCCTTGGACATGAACACCGCGGAGTCGACCATCTCGTCGAGCTCGGACAGCACGTGCGAGGAGATCAGGATCGCCTTGCCGTCCGCGGCGAGCGCGCGCACCAGCTCCCGCAGCTCGATCCGTGACCGAGGGTCGAGCCCCGAGGCCGGCTCGTCCAGGATCAGCACCTCGGGATCATGGACCAGCGCGCGGGCGAGGGAGAGGCGCTGCTTCTGGCCGCGGCTCAGCACCCTCGCCGGCTGGGAGGCGTACTCCGACAGATGCACGGTGCGGAGCAGGTCGAACGCTCGCGCGCGTGCGGGCTCACGCGCCAAACCGTACGCACGTCCGAAGGTGGTGAGCGTCTCCTCGCAGGTGAGCGAGTCCCAGGTGCCGAGCACGTCGGGCATCCACCCGAGGTGGACCCGGGCCGCCGCCCCCTCGGCGAGCGGATCCCTGCCCGCGACGCTCACCTCGCCGCCGTCGGGGCGCAGCAGGCCCGCGAGCATCAGCATCAGCGTGGTCTTGCCGCAGCCGTTCGGGCCGATCAGCGCGGTGACGTGACCCGGCGGCACGGCGAGGGACGCGTCGACGACCGCCTGCACGGTGCCGAAGGCACGGCGCAGGCCACGTGCCTCGAGCGCCAGGCCGCGGTCCACCTCCATGTGTGACATGACGCTCAACCTAGTGGTGATCGTTGTGTCGCGTGCACCCCCAATAGTGGGGGCAGCGCGCGATGGAGCCCGCTCGATAGAGTCGACTCACTCAGTCGCACGCCCATCGACAGGAGCGCCGCATGCCCCGTACCTCGGACAAGCCGGAGCGGCTGCGCGCCGCCGCCTTCACCCTGACCCGCGACAAGGGGGTGGACGGCTGGACGCTGGCCGACGTGGCGGCGGCCGCCGGGGTTCCCGCGGGCTCGATCTTCTACCACTTCCGCACCAAGGAGGCGATGGTGCTCGGCGTCGCCGACGAGCTCGACTCCGACCTCGCCGCCATCCTCGCGACCTGCGCGCTCGAGGACGGGCCCGTCGCCCGGCTGACGGCGCTCCTCGACACCTACGGCGACCGGTCGTCCGAGATCGTCGCCCGCGGCACCGCGATCGGCACGCTCGCGCCGCAGCTGCGACGTGCGGGCGCCGCCGACCGCGTGGTGGCGCTGCAGGAGCGCCTGGTCGGCTGGATCGCGGCCCAGTTCGAGGAGCTCGGGTTCGCGCCGGCCGCGGCACGGGCGCGCGCCCTCCACCTGCTGAGCGGCATCGAGGGGGCGGCCGCGCTCGCGTACGCGCTCGGCGACCCCCAGCCCCTCGACCTCGAGGCGGCTCACCTCGCGCGCTGGGTGAGCCGCGCGAGCGCCTAGCCCGGCAGGGTCCCGGCGGCGAACGCCCGCTCGAAGGCGTACCCCGCCTCGACGCCCCGGACGGGGTCGCCGTAGACGATCGTGGCCGTGCCGTCGGCGTGCGGCGGCGCGTCGACCGTGCCGTCGACGACGACGCGGAGCCAGTCGCCGTGCACGGCGTCCGCGAGCGCCTGCGGCGCGGCGAGCCCCACCCGACGGATCGCGTCCCGATCGCGAAGGATGTCGAAGCCGAAGGGCAGGTCCGCGCAGTGCGGCGCCTGCCCCAGCTCGGGGATGCTCCAGCGGAAGTCGTAGGCCCACGTGCGGGACGCCGCCTCTCCCGCGGCGCGGAGCGACGCCCACCGCGCGACATGCCGCCTGAACATGGCGTCGGACAGCGCCTGGCCGACCACGTCGGCGGCATCGCCGCCCTCCACGCGCGCCGCCATCGCGGCCGCGAGGGGAGCGCTGATCCCGGCACGCTGCAGCGCCGCGGTCGGCTCGACGCCGTCGAGCGTCTCGCGCATGCCGGCGGCGACGGCGTTGAACTCGTGCGCGGTGGACCCGATCAGCAGCGCGACGTCGGCCCCGACGCCCGCCACGATGCCCTCCGTGATCGTGCCGGGGATCAGATCCCCGTCGATCACGGGTGAGAGCCGCAGGTTGTCGTCGAGCAGGCCCGCGAGGGCGTCCTCGCCCGGGGGACCGTCGAGGAATGTGGCACCCTGGGCGTCGAGCACCTCGATCTCCGACCGCGATCGCAGGCCCGCCAGGTCCGGCGCCACGCCGAGGGTGTCGGCGACCCGGGTCCCGAACGCACGCGCGTCGTCGACGGTGACCGGGACGTCCGCGGGGGACAGCGCGATCGCGCCGCGGAAGAGCCCCTGGGCGGCGGGCATCGTCAGCAGGCGCATGACGGACGCCCCGCCCGCGGACTGGCCCGCGATGGTCACGCGCGACGGGTCGCCGCCGAAGGCCGCGATGTTCTCCTGGACCCACCGGAGCGCCGCGAGCTGGTCGAGCACCGCCCGGTTGAGGGGCGCCCCGTCGATCCAGCCGAACCCGTCGAATCCGAGCCGGTAGCCGAACGTGACGGTGACCACCCCGTCGCGGTGGAACGCCTGGCCGCCGTACCAGGGGCTCGCGGGTGAGCCGCCGACGAACCCGCCTCCGTGGATGTAGACCAGCACGGGCAGCGCGGCGCCCGCGCGCGGGTCCGGGGTGCCCACGTCGAGCGTGAGCGTGTCGGCTCCCGGGACCGTCGGCTCGGGGATGAAGGAGTCCGCCCACGGCGAGCGCCGCTGCGGGGTGGACCCATGCAGGGCGCAGTCCCGCACCCCGTCCCACGCCGCACGCGGCACCGGCGCGAGGAACCGCCGGTCACCGACGGGCGCCTCGGCGTAGGGGATGCCCAGGAACACCGCGGCGCGCGACACCTCCCCGTCGACGGAACGATGCTCGCGCCAGACCCCCCTCGCGGAGCCGGAGCGGGTGAGGACCTCGGGACGTCGGGAGGGCGTGGTCATGACGGCACGGTAGCCCAGCCGCTCGCGTGTGTGCGCCGCGCAGCGTGCCTCTAGAATGAGGCCCGGTGCCCGCCGTGTGCAGGGCGAAGCGACCCCCCTCCCTCTGGAGCAGAAGCATGTCCCTTGTGGTGCAGAAGTACGGCGGCTCGTCCGTCGCGGACGCCGCGGCGATCCGGCGCGTCGCCGCGCGCGTGGTCGACACGGTCCGCGCGGGCAACGACGTGGTGGTCACCGTCTCCGCCATGGGCGACACCACGGACGAGCTGATCGACCTCGCCAACGAGGTCACCACCGCACCCGACCCCCGCGAGATGGACATCCTGCTCACCGCGGGCGAGCGGATCTCGATGGCGCTGCTCGCGATGGCGATCAACTCCGCGGGCATCCCCGCGCAGGCCTTCACGGGCCCGCAGGCGGGCGTGATCACCACCGAGCACCACGGCCGCGCCCGGATCATCGACGTCGCACCCGGCCGCCTGCAGCGCGCGCTGTCGCAGGGTCGCGTGGCGATCGTCGCCGGCTTCCAGGGCCTCAACCAGGAGACCCAGGACGTCACCACGCTGGGACGCGGCGGCTCCGACACCACCGCTGTGGCGCTCGCGGCCGCGCTCGGCGCGGACGTCTGCGAGATCTACACGGACGTCGACGGCGTGTTCACGGCCGACCCGCGCATCGTCCCCGCCGCCCGCAAGCTCACCCGCATCACCTATGAGGAGATGCTCGACCTGGCCGCCTCCGGCGCCAAGGTCCTCATGCCGCGCTGCGTCGAGTACGCGCGCCGGTTCAACGTCCCCGTCCACGTGCGCTCCTCCTTCTCCGGCCTGGAGGGCACGTGGGTGACGGACGGCACCGAGGAAGGAGATGACATGGAAGACCCGATCATCGCGGGAGTCGCGCACGACCGCTCCGAGGCCAAGATCACGGTCACGGGCGTCCCCGACGTCCCGGGCTCCGCGGCCCGGCTGTTCGAGGCCGTCGCACGTGCCGACGTCAACATCGACATGATCGTGCAGAACGTCTCGGCGACCAACACGGGCGTCACGGACATCTCCTTCACGCTCCCGCAGGCCTCGATCCCCGCGGCCATCGCCGCGATCGAGGGCGACCACGAGGGCATCGGCTACGCCGCCCTCGCGACGGACGACACGATCGGCAAGATCTCGCTGGTCGGTGCCGGCATGCGCTCCAACTCGGGCGTCTCCGCGAAGTTCTTCGCGGCGCTGCGCGACGCGGGCGTCAACATCGAGATGATCACCACCTCCGACATCCGCATCTCCGTGGTCACCCGCGACGCGGATCTCGAGAAGGGGGTGAAGGCGGTGCACACCGCGTTCGACCTCGACTCCACCGAGGGCGAGGCCGTGGTCTACGGAGGGACGGGACGATGAGCCTGACAGTTGCAGTCGTGGGCGCCACCGGGCAGGTGGGCGCCGTCATGCGCGAGCTGGTCGCGGAGCGCTTCGCCGATGCGGAGGTGCGCTTCTTCGCGTCCGCCCGCTCCGCGGGACGCACGCTCGAGCACCTGGGCCGCGAGATCGTGGTCGAGGACGTCGCCTCGGGCGACTACGCCGGGATCGACATCGCGCTGTTCTCCGCGGGCGGCGCCGCGTCCAAGGAGTATGCGCCGCTCTTCGCCGCGGCGGGCGCGATCGTGATCGACAACTCCTCGGCGTGGCGCAAGGACCCCGAGGTGCCGCTGGTGGTCTCCGAGGTCAACCCCGAGGCGCTGGACGACATCCCCAAGGGGATCATCGCCAACCCCAACTGCACCACCATGGCCGCCATGCCGGTGTTGAAGCCGCTGCACGAGGCCGCCGGCCTCGAGCGCCTGGTCGTGTGCTCGTACCAGGCCGTGTCGGGCTCGGGCCTCGCGGGCGTGGAGGAGCTGCACTCGCAGGCCGCCGCCGTGGTCGACGGCGCGAAGGCGCTCGCGCACGACGGCTCGGCGGTCGAGTTCCCGACGCCCGTGAAGTACGTCGCGCCGATCGCGTTCAACGTGGTGCCCCTGGCCGGCTCCGTGGTCGACGACGGCTCCAACGAGACCGACGAGGAGCAGAAGCTCCGCAACGAGTCGCGCAAGATCCTGGGCCTGCCCGAGCTGATGGTCGCGGGCACCTGCGTGCGCGTGCCCGTGTTCACCGGTCACTCGCTTTCGATCAACGCCGAGTTCGAGCGCGGCATCACCCCCGAGGACGCGTACGAGATCCTCGCCGCCGCCCCCGGCGTGCGGGTCGAGGAGGTGCCGACGCCTCTCGCGGCCGCCGGTGGCGACGTCTCGCTGGTCGGCCGGATCCGTCAGGACCGGTCCCTCGAGGGCACGCGTGGCCTGGTGCTGTTCGTGTCCGGGGACAACCTCCGCAAGGGCGCCGCGCTCAACGCGGTGCAGATCGCGGAGCTGGTCGCCGCGAAGCTCGGGGCGAACGCGTAGGCGACCGCCGCATCGTCCGACCGAGGCCCGGGCCCCCCTCCAGCGGGGACCCGGGCCTCGGCGCGTGTCGGGACGATGCGGGGCGCCTGCCTAGCGGGCGCCGCCCCAGACGTCGATCGAGACCGCCGCGGGCGGGCCGTAGAACGTGGGCACGGCGGCGTACGCCGCGACCTGGACGCGAGCGCCGTCCGCGGTGCGCAGCGAGCCGCGGAACCAGTTCTGCTCCGACCGGTCGACCTGTCCCGGCGGCGGCGCGTAGAAGGCGTCGATGTACCAGTCGTCCGGCCCGAGCTCGAACCCGGGCGCGTACGTCGACGAGCCGCGAACGCGGAGGACGCCCTCGCCTGTGGCGTACGGCTCCGGCAGCCCCGTCGCGCAGTACTCGTCGATGAAGTCGAAGACCCCACCTCCGGTGTAGGCGTAGACCTCGGCGTGGACGCGGGTGGTGAGCCGGTACACGTCGCCGTCGGCGCCGGTGCGCTTCACCGTCATCGCCGTCACCGGGGTGTCCCCGGCCGGATAGGCGCAGGCGTCGGCCGCCGTCCATCCGACGAAGGCGACGTAGTCCTCGACGCCGCCGGTGACCTGGTTGTCGTAGATGAGCTCGACGGGATAGTCGGCCGTGTAGACCGGGTCCGACGGCGCGGCCCCGGCCGGGACCGCGGCGGCGAGCGCCAGGGCGGCGACACCGAGGCCGAGCATGGAGAGACGAGTCGGCAGCTTCATGATGTTCTCCTCCAGTTCCGCGCGCGTCAGCGCCGGTTCCGCACGTCGACCGAGGTGACGCTCGGATACTGCTCGAACACGATCGGCATGTCCGTCACCGGATCGATCACGAGGTAGAGGTCGACCTCCGCGTACGTGGAGACCGCCCAGCGCTCGCCGGAGCCGGTCACGACCGTTCCGTGCGCGCTGTTCACGCTGGAGATGGTGACCTCCGGGAACGCGCTGATGTCGACGACGGACCGGTCCTGCAGGTTCGCCACGCCGACCCCCACCGGCTCCGGCGGGTCACCGGCCGCCAGGGCCGGGCAGTACACGCCGGCGAAGTAGTCGAACACCCCGAGGCCGCCGCCGTCGTAGACCTCCATGGTGGCGCGCTGGTTGACGAGCCTCTCGTGGATCATCGTGCCGTCGCCGGAGATGCGGTCGAGCTCGTCGGCGAGCTCCGGCGGTGCGTCCGCGCAGAACTGAGGCGCGCTGAACCCGACGATGACGACCAGGTCCTGCTCGAGCGCGGTCACTCCGGACGTCGGGGCGATGTGGTTGTCGTACAGCCGCCCCATCGGGAACTCGTACCTGTCGACCTCGGTGCGTGCCGAGGCGGGCGTGGCCATCGCCACGGCGAGCCCGATCGCCGCGGCGACAGCGAGCAGGGCGGGCTTGAGCGTGGATCGTGTCATGATCCTCTCCCCCGGCCCCCGGTGCGCCGGCGGGCGCCCTCCCCCTTTGGACGGGCCCACGAGTCGCAGTGAGCGCGGCCACCCTTGGGGACCTCGCACCCTAGAACAGACGGGCGGCGCGAAAGGTTGTGCCGGCCGTCCGCGCGCGGGGAGAGGGCATCGCGCGACGATGCGGGCGGGAGGCGTCGCGCGACGCACTGCCGGCGCGCACCCGACCGCCGAGACGACTCGCGGCGGAGACGACGAAGGGGGGGGGGGGGGGGGGGGCCGCGCGGCGGCCCACAC
>NZ_JAUHPZ010000012.1:0-72130 GCF_030418375.1 Demequina lignilytica | reverse complement strand
CAGGACGGCCAGGTGCTGTCGATGAACTCGGTCATCTCCGAGGTCGACCTGGTTCCCTGGACCCAGTCGGTGATGCCGGTCCAGAAGGACGCGGAGCCCACCTCGGCGGGCATCAGGTCCGCACCGTCGAACTTGAACAGCGTGTCCTCGCTCTGCAGGAGCTCGATCGCGGCCTGACCGAGCGCGGAGCTCGCGTTGGTCGCATCGAGGCCCTTGTTCGCGGAGATCACGCCGCCCAGGCTCACGCGGATGTTCGCCCAGGTGTCGCTCGAGAGGAACGTCTGGAACGCCACGGTCGCCGGGTTGTCGTTGAACGCGGTGATGAACTCGCCACCACCGGTCACGGCGTCGGGGTCGTCGGCGTTGACCTTGGGCGTGATGAACGCCCAGATGTCGCCGTCCTCGGCCACGTTGGTGCCCTCCGGCCAGAAGCCCTCGTAGAACGAGGCCTGGTGGTGGAGCGAGCAGTTGCCGTCGAGGATCGGGAGACCCGCGTCGCCGAACGCCGTCGACGCGATGGTCTCGGGTCCGCCGATGCCGCCGTTGACGTAGTCGCCGTTGAGAGCGATCTCGCCGAAGGTGTCGAAGGCCTGCACGATCTCCGGGTCGGAGAACTTCACGTCGCCCGCGACCCACGCGTCGTAGGTCTCCGGGCCCTGCTCGCGCAGGACGATGTCCTCGATCCAGTCGGTGCCGGGCCAGCCGGTCGCCTCGCCGGACTCGAAGCCGATGCACCACGGCCGGTACTGCGCGTTCTCCGCGCCGTCCGCCGCCATCTGCTCCGTCAGCGCCATCATGTCGTCCCACGTCGCGGGAACCTCGTAGCCCATGTCCGCGAACTGGGTGGGGGAGTACCAGATCCAGCCCTTCACGGAGGCCATCAGCGGGGCCGCGTAGAAGGTGCCGTCGACCGTGCCGTACTCCTTCCAGCTCTCCGACCAGAACTCGTCGACGTTGGCCTCGACGGACGCCGGGGCGGGCACCACGGATCCGCCCTGGATGAAGCGTGCCGCGAGACCGGGCTGCGGGAAGATCGCCAGGTCCGGCGGGGAGCCGGCCTCGACGCGGACGTTCATCTGCGTCTCGAACTCCTGGTTGCCGATCCACTCGACCGTGATGCCGGTGCACTCCTCGAACTGCATCCAGGACTCGACCAGGCGGTCCGCCTCGAGGTCGACCTGGGTGCCGTAGATCTCGACGCTGTCGCCGTCGAACGTGCCGTAGTCCGCGTAGTCCTCGCAGCCGGCCATCATGTCGCCGCCGCCGCCATCGGCGGTCGAGCCGCCGTCGCCGCCGTCGCTGCCCGAGCAGCCGGCAAGCACGAGGCCACCGAGCGCGAGCCCGGTGACCGGAAGGATGAATCGTCGATTCATGGGTGGTGCGCCTCCTCGTCGTTGAGTGTCTTCCCAGGCCGGACTGCCATCCGGGTTGCCCAGGAAGCGACGCCGGCACCGAGGGCACGAAGAGACGTCACCATCGACGCAAGCGCTTGCAGATGACATTACGTGCCAGGGACGATGCCTGCAAGCGCTCACGCCGAACCGCAGTCGAATCGTTATCGCGCGGTGACCTGGGGAAACGTTTCATCGAGGGCTCCGGCCCCGGCCGCGCGTGCCGCGCGGAGAGAGCGCTCTCGGGACAGCCGCCTCGTCACGCGGATGTCGGTGGCCGGGTGTTGGCTGGGGGCATGGCCTCGAGCGCGCATCTCTCCGCAGCCGACGATCGGCGCGCGCTCGCGCGGAGCATCGGCGCCACGGGCGTCGCGATCTTCCGCGCCGCGGCCGGCGACCGGAACCTGGCCGTCTCGCCGCTGTCGGTCGGTCTCGCCTTCGGCATGGTCGGCGCGGGGGCCTCCGGGCCCGTCGAGGCGGCGATCGGGCGCCTGTTCGGACGGGCGTTCACGGACCCGACGCTGCTCCCCGCGTTCCGCGAGCTCGCGGAGGCGGCCGCGAGCGAGCCGGGAGCCGGCGCCGAGAACGCCGACGGCGACACCGTCGACCTGCCGATCGTCAGGATCGCGAACGGCCTGTGGCTGGATCGGTCGTACGTCGCCGCCCCCTCGTACACCGACGCGGTCGCCCGGTGGTTCGGGGCCACCGTGGAGTCAGCGCCGCTGCGGACCGAGCCGGCGCGGTCCGCCGAACGCATCGACGCGTGGGCGTCGCACCACACCGCCGGTCTGATCCCCTTGATCGTCCCGCCGGGCGTCCCCGGCCCGGACACCGTCGCCGTGCTCGCGAACACGGTGTACCTGAAGGCGCGGTGGTGGGCCCCGTTCGATGCCGGCTCCACCTCGGACGGCGACTTCCACCGCGAGGACGGCACGGTGGTCGAGGCGGCGCTGATGCACGGCGACCTGAGGATGCGCTACCACCGCGACGAGGCGTTCGACGCGGCGGTGCTGCCGTACGTCGGGGATCTCGAGATGGTTCTGGTGCTGCCCCGCCCAGGGAGTCTCGCCGAGGTCAGGCGCACGTTCGGTCAGGACACCCTCGACTCGCTCGACCGCGCGTGGCACGAGGGGCACGTCGCCGTGACGCTCCCCCGGCTCGAGGCCGCCGAGACCCTCGACCTGCGGGCGGCGATCGAGGGCGCGATGGGGGTTGCCGGCCTGTTCGGCACGGTGGGCCTGGGCCGGATCGGGCCCGATCTGGAGCTCGACACCGCGGTGCATTCGACCATGGTGATCATCGACGAGTCGGGAACGGAGGCCGCCGCCGCGACCGTCCTGGGCATCTCGTTGACCGGGATGCCCCTCTACGACGCGGAGATCCGCGCCGACCGCCCCTTCCTCTACGTGATCCGCCAGGCATCGACCGGCCTCGTGCTGATGATCGGCCAGTGCATGGACCCCACCGCCGGCTGACCCCTCCTGTCAGCCGGCGTTGCGGGCGAGCTCGAGGGCGACGTCCTCCCACCACTGTCCGGCGGGCGGGCCTCCGTTGCAGGTGCCGTCGGACTCCCCCGGCACCTTGGCCCACACCGTCGCCGCCATCCCGGAGCCGGACGCGAGGTTCGCCCCGTTCACCGCCGGCGCCGCCCCGAGCGCCCGGCCGCGGGCGTTGCACCACTCGCCGTTGGGCCCGTTGCCGTTGCGGGACGTGTCCGTCACGTACGGCAGGCCCACCGCGGCGCTGACCTGGTCGCCCCAGGCGCGCTCCGAGGCCAGCGACTGGTAATTGGAGGTGTTGGTCGCGAACCCGGCGAGGTGCGCGACGCCGACACGCCGGATGAGCTCCGCTGTCGCCACCGGCGAGCGCCATCCCGAGTGGCCCGCATCGAGGAACACCTCGGCGCCCGCGGCATCGAGCCGCTCGGCAGCGCCCGCGAGGTTGGCCATGCGCGCGTCCGCGCCGCCGCAGCCGTCCGCCATCACCAGCGCGTCCGGCTCGAGGATCACCCAGGTGGTCGCGCGTGCGTTCATGCCGGCCGCGACCGTGTCGATCCAGGGCAGGTAGCCCGACTCCGACGCTCCGCTCCCGGAGCCCGCGCAGTCGAGGTTCGGGATGTTGTACACCGCGAGCAGCGCGATCGTGTCGGTGGCGGCGGCGGAGGAGGTCACGGCGGACACGGTCGCGGTCACGTCGCCGTTCCACGCGCCGATCCACGTCGCGGCGGGCTGGCTCGCGATCCTCGCGATGAGTGCGGCGTCGGCGTCCCGGCCGGCGGCCTTGAGGTTCGCGACCGCCGTGTCGGCGGCGTTCGGCGCGTCGTAGAACGCTCCCGACGCGCTCGCCGGCGGGGTGACCGCAGGCGAGGAGGACGGCGACGATGCGGCGGGCGGCTCTGCCTCCTCCGTGGCGCGGGGGCTCGACGCGGAGGCGCCCTCGGTCTCGGCGTGCGCGGCGCCCGTGGCCGGAGCGGCCGCGGGGGACGTCTCCGTGGGTGCGCTCGAGGCCTGCGGCGCGGCCGACGGGGAGGCGTCGACCTCCGCCGAGGCGCCCGATGGCGCGGGTGCCACGGAGGGCGACGGCGATCCTGGCACGGCGGGCGATCCGGGGGCGGACGGCGACGCCGTCGGCGCGGGCGCAGGCGAGGTGGGGTGCTCCGACAGGTCAGGCAGCGTCGCGACGTCGCCGACGAACGGCTCCGTCACGCGGTTGATCGGCCCGGGGGAGGTGGGCACGGCGCACGCCGCGAGCGCCGCACCGGCGGCGAGGAGCACGACGACCGTTCGTCTCCGCATCGGCCCAGGATAAGCGGGACATTCCGCCCGAAACAGGCGGCGCACCGCACGCGCAAGAAACCCGCGTCAGCCCAGGTCGAGCGGCAGCAGCCCCGACAGGTCCGACCGCTCCCCCGACGCGTCGACGGCACCGGACGCCACCGCATCGTCCCAGGTCAGCACGCCGGTGACGAGGCCGAGCCAGGTCTCCGGCGACATCTCGACCACCGCCGGCGGGGTGCCGCGCCGGTGCACCGATCCCTCGACGCACTGCACCGCGCCGAACGGCGGCACGCGCACCTCGAGCGACCGGCCGGGCGCGATCGCCGCGAGCTCCTCGAGCGAGAAGCGCACGGCCATCGCGGTGGTGGGGCGGTCAGCGCCCCCGCGCCCCCACGCCGCGAGCGCTTCGCGACCGGCGGCGACGGGGATGCGACGACGGGGAGGCACGGATCAGGCGAAGCGCGCGGGCAGCGGCGCCGCCCAGGCCTCCGACAGCTCCGCGACGGACACCTCGAACTGGTCCTGCACCTCGAGCGCGTCGCCGCCCGTCACGCCCACGCGGGCGAACGGCACGCCGCGCGCCTCGAGCATGGCGACGAACCGGGGCTCCTCGGTGCGCGGCACCGTGAGCAGCGCGCGTCCCTGCGACTCCGAGAACAGCGCCTGCGCGGGGGTGAGGCCGTCGCGCTCGCACACCTCGTCGAGGACGATGCGTGCACCCACGCCGTAGCGCAGCGCACCGTAGGCCGCGGCGGCCGCGAGGCCGCCCTCGGACACGTCGCGCGCCGCGTCGACCAGGCCGTCGCGCGAGCACGCGATGAGGATCTCGGCGAGCTCCCTCTCCCACGCGAGATCGGCCTTCGGCGGAAGGCCGCCCAGGTGGCCGTGGGTCGCGGCGAGCTCGGAGCCGTCGAGCTCGGGGCGGGTCGCGCCCACGAGGAACAGCAGCTGCCCCTCCTCGCGCCAGCCCGACGGGGTGGCGCGGGCGACGTCGTCGAGGATGCCGAGGATGCCGACGATCGCGGTGGGGTTGATCGAGCTGTCGATGCGGCCGGGCTGGCCGGTGCCGTTGTACAGCGAGACGTTGCCGCCGGTGACCGGCACGCCGAGCTCCTGGCACGCGTCCGCGAGGCCGCGGATGGCCTCCGCGAACTGCCACATCGAGTCGGGGTCCTCGGGCGAGCCGAAGTTGAGGCCGTCGGTGACGGCGGTGGGCTCGGCGCCCGTGATCGCGACGCCGCGGAAGGCCGCCGCGACGGACTGGCGCGCGCCCTCGTAGGGGTCGAGCTTGGTGAAGCGGTCGTTCGCCCGCGTCGCGATGGCGACGCCGCGTCCGGTCGTCTCGTCGACGCGGATCACACCGGCGGTGTCGGGTCGCGCCGCGGCGGTGTTGCCCTGGACGTAGCGGTCGTACTGGTTCGTGATCCACTCGCGGGAGGACATGTTGTCGCTGCCCAGCAGGGTGAGGAACGCGTCGCGAAGCTCCTCGCCCGTGGCGGGCAGGGCGCCAGCGAAGCGGTCCGCCTGCAGTCCGTCCATCCACGCGGGACGGGCGAACGGGCGGTGGTACGTCGGGCCCTCGTGGGCCACGGTGCGGGGGTCCACGTCGACGATGCGCTCGCCGTGGTGGTCGATGGTGAGGCGGCCCGTGTCGTTGACCTCGCCCACGACCGCGGTCTCGATGTCCCACCTGCCCGTGATCTCGAGGAACTGCTCGAGCTTCTCGGGCGTGACCACCGCCATCATCCGCTCCTGCGACTCCGACATGAGGATCTCGCCGGCGTTGAGGGTGGGGTCGCGCAGCAGGACATCGTCGAGCCACACGTGCATGCCGCCGCTGCCGTTGGACGCGAGCTCCGAGGTGGCGCAGGAGATGCCCGCGGCGCCCAGGTCCTGGATGCCCTGGACCACGTCCGCGGCGAACAGCTCGAGGCAGCACTCGATGAGCACCTTCTCCATGAACGGGTCGCCCACCTGGACGCTCGGGCGCTTCGCGGGCACGCCGTCCTCGAACGTCTCGGACGCGAGGATCGAGGCGCCGCCGATGCCGTCGCCGCCGGTGCGGGCGCCGAAGAGCACCACCTTGTTGCCCACGCCCTCGGCGGAGGCGAGGTGGATGTTCTCGTGCTTCATCACGCCGACGCACAGGGCGTTGACCAGGGGGTTGCCCTGGTAGCAGGAGTCGAAGCGGGCGCCGCCGCCGATGTTCGGCAGGCCCAGCGAGTTGCCGTAGCCCCCGACGCCGGCGACCACGCCGTGGACCACGCGCGCCGTGTCGGGGTGGTCGATCGCGCCGAACCGCAGCTCGTCCATGGCGGCGACCGGGCGGGCTCCCATCGCGAGGATGTCGCGGACGATGCCACCGACGCCGGTCGCGGCGCCCTGGTAGGGCTCCACGAAGGAGGGATGGTTGTGCGACTCGACCTTGAAGGTCACGGCCCAGCCGTCGCCGATGTCGACCACGCCGGCGTTCTCGCCGATGCCGACCATCAGGCGTTCCTTCATCTCCGGCGTGGTCTTCTCACCGAACTGCTTGAGGTGCACCTTGGAGGACTTGTACGAGCAGTGCTCCGACCACATCACGGAGTACATGGCGAGCTCCGCGTTGGTGGGGCGGCGGCCCAGCAGGTCGCGGATGCGCTGGTACTCGTCGTGCTTGAGACCGAGCTCGCCCCACGGCTGCTCCTGGTCGGGGGTGGCCGCGGCGTGCTCGACGGTGTCGAGGTGGGCGGCGGAGGGGGCGGGGGCGTCGGTCATGGTGTCCTCAGGGGTGCGGAGAAGAGCCGGCGGATACGCCCACAGCCTACCGGCGACGCCGGGCCACCACCTGCGCGCTACGTTCATCCACCCAGCGGTCCACCGAGCGATCCCCCATCCTGCGGGGAGGTCACCGCCCCCTCTCAGCGGTTCCGGTCTCCTACGGGGAGATGAGCGCTACGGCAGCAGGGCGAGCGACGCCAGCACGGCATCGGGGGCGACCATCGCCACGCCCGCCGCGCCTCCGCACGCAACGGTCCAGATGTGCGCGAGCACCGCTAGGGCACTGATCGCCCCGCAGGAGTCCGCGATCCGGCGAGAACGGCGCTCAGCTCCCCGCAGGGGGTCGGGAGGGGTCGGGGCGGGTCGGGCGGGGCCGGGCGGGGCCGGGCGGGCGCGGCCGATCAGCCGAGCGCGCCGGCGACTTGCCGGGCCAGGGCCGCCGGGTCGGTGCCCGGAGCGTTGACGTGGATCGCCTCCGCGTCCTCCCACAGCACGCGGTCGCAGCCCTCGAGCTCCCCGATGGCCTCGGCGATCGTGCCCATCCGCTCGGGTGTGAGCGTCTCGATGATGCGGGGGTGCAGCACCACGGTGGCGGTGTAGTCGTCGAGCCATGGGCTCTGCACCGTCACGGTCGCGTCCCAGCCGCCGATCTCGACCTCCTCCCGCGCGAGCTCGGCGGCCTCGGGGCGGTCCAGGAAGGGCGCGCGCAGCAGGAGGGCGCGGCGGTCGTCCTCCGACAGCGGGCCGTCGGTCTCCTGCGCCGGGAGGGTCTCGCGGGCGACGCGGCGCAGCTCGCCGAGCACCTCGGCGCACAGCAGCCCCGGCGCCCAGACCTCGAGGAGGTGGTGGCTCCGGAACGCGACGCGCGAGATCCCGGGCGCCGCGTCGGCGCCTCGCACGAACCGCAGCAGCGACGCCTCGTCCATCTCCCGCGCGCCCAGCATCACCAGGGCGTGGTGGCTCGCGTCCGAGGGCGTGCCGGGCGCGTGACCGATCCCGGCGTCGCGCACGAGCATCCCCGCGTCCGACTCCCCGCGGGCGGGCAGCGACTCGGAGGCGGGCACGGACGGCAGCTCCGCGGGCCGCACGGCACGGCGCAGCATCCCGCCCTTGTCCATGAGCGACTCGCGCACGTCGCGCGGGGTGTCGAAGCTCGCGTACGACAACGCGCCCGGGCTGTCGAACCATCGCAGCACCGCCTCGACGTCCTCCCAGGCCGTCCCGCCATGCCCGAGCCCCGCGACGGCCTCCGGCAGCGTCGCGAGCGCGGGACCGTCCGCACCGAGCGTGGGGTCCAGGTAGGTGGACGATGCGGGGTCCTGGTCGAGCTGCCAGCGTTGCGGGGCGTGCTGGTCGGCCAGGCCGCCCAGGTAGACCAGCAGTCCGTCGATCAGGGCGGCGCCGTGCATGGTGAGCGAGTCGCCCAGCTCCGACCGGTAGGCCCAGTCGGGACGGACCGCGCTGCGGTCGCGGCGCAGGTCCCGCGCCGCCCAGTCGATGACGGGCCGCAGCTCGGCGGCGGTGAACTGCAGCGTGTGGCCGGTCGCCTTGCGCACCTGCTGCGCGAGGTACGCCGAGGACTTCGGCGCGGCGGCGAGCCAGTCGGCCAGCCACTGCTCGGATTCGTTGACGCGGCGCGCGTCGCCGTCACCCGTGAAGAAGCCCATCGGTCAAGGCTAGACTCCCGCGAGCGCGGCCGGAGATGTTCTTGCCCCCAACAAATAGTGGTTCAATGGCCGTCGAATCGCTTCGCACTCACGAGAGGCACCGCCCATGGCCGAGCTCGATCTTCCCGTCGACCAGCTGCGCACGTTCACCGCGGACGTGCCCGTCCCGGACGACCTCGACGCCTTCTGGGACCGCACGCTCGCCGAGTCCCGCGCCGTGCGCCGCGCCCCCGAGCTCGGCGACGTGGTGCTCGACCTCCCGGGCCTGACCGTCACCGACGTGACGCTGTCGGGCTTCGCCGGCGACCCCGTCAAGGCCTGGCTCGCCGTTCCGAAGGGCGCCACCGACCTCCCGATCGTGGTCCAGTACATCGGCTACGGCGGCGGGCGCGGAGTGCCGCACGAGTACGCCCTGCTGCCGGCGGCCGGCTACGCGCACCTGGTGATGGACACGCGCGGCCAGGGCTCGGCGTGGGGCAACGGCGGCGGCACGCCCGACCCGCACGGCGCCGGCCCCGCCCTGCCGGGCTACATGACCCGCGGCATCGAGTCGCCCGACACCTACTACTACCGCCGCGTGTTCACGGACGCCGCGCTCGCGGTCGACGCCGCCAAGGAGCTGCCGGGAGTCGACCCGTCGCGGATCGGCGTGATGGGGGCGAGCCAGGGCGGCGGCATCGCGATCGCGGCCACCGCGCTCGCGGACGGCGTGAGCGCCGCGCTCATCGACGTGCCGTTCCTGTGCAACTTCCCGCGCGCGATCCGCATGACGGACTCCGACCCCTACGCGGAGATCCGCCGCTACCTCGCCGTGCACCGCGGCGACGTCGCGAACGCCGAGCGCACCCTGTCCTACTTCGACGGCGCGACGCTCGCCCGCCGGGGCACCGCATCGTCCGTCTGGTCGGTCGCGATCATGGACGACGTCTGCCCGCCGTCGACCGTGTACAGCGCCTTCAACGCCTACCGCGGACCCAAGCAGATGGTCGAGTACGCCTTCAACGGCCACGAGGGCGGCCAGCTGCACCAGATGCCGCATCAGCTCGCGCTCCTGGACAGCGTGCTGCGCGGGTAGTCTCCTCCCACAGCCACGGACACGGGAGGCCTCATGGCGGACGGCAGCGAGCGCGAGGTGCTCACCTGGCAGGGCTACGGCGACGCGTCGCGCGAGCTCGCGCAGATGGTCGTCGACTCCGGGTGGGAGCCCGACGTGGTGGTCGCCGTCGCGCGCGGCGGCCTGCCCCTGGGCGGAGCGATGTCCTACGCGCTCGGCACCAAGGGCGTCGGGACGCTGAACGTCGAGTTCTACACGGGCATCGACGAGCGCCTCGAGGCCCCGGTGGTGCTGCCGCCGCTGCTCGACACGGACGCGATGGCCGGCCTCAAGGTGCTGATCGCGGACGACGTGGCCGACACGGGCGAGACGCTCGCACTGGTGAAGTCGCTCATGGAGCAGCACGCCGCCGAGGTCCGCACCGTCACCCTGTTCGCGAAGTCGCGGTCGATCATCGAGCCCGACTACATCTGGAAGCGCACCGACCTGTGGATCACGTTCCCGTGGTCCGCGCTGCCGCCGGTGACCCCGCACAAGCCGCACCCCGAGCTCGGCTGAGAGGAGCCCCATGAGCTACGCCGGAGACCTCACCCCCCAGGCCGCCTGGGACCTCCTCGCGGAGACGCCCGACGCGATCCTGGTCGACGTCCGCACGGAGGCCGAGTGGCGCTACGTGGGCGTGCCCGACACGTACGAGCTCGGTCGCGAGCCGCACCTCATCGAGTGGGTGCAGTACCCGACCATGACCCCGAACCCGGAGTTCCTCGCGCAGCTCCAGGCGACGGGCGTGCAGCCGGGCCAGCCGATCGTGTTCCTCTGCCGCTCGGGACAGCGCTCGATCGGCGCGGCGGTCGCCGCGACCGCCGCGGGCCTCGGGCCGGCGTACAACGTGCTCGAGGGCTTCGAGGGCGGCCTCGACCACGAGGCCAAGCGGGGTCACGAGGGCTGGAAGGCCGCCGGCCTCCCCTGGCACCAGGCCTGACGCGGTCACGGCCGAGCCGCCGTCCCTCCGTCGGCGAGCATGGCTCCCACCTCCCGATCGAGCGGCTCCGGCGGCCTCGGCGGGCGATCCCGCGTCGAACCGTTTCGCCAGGTCCGTCCCCGGCGCTAAGGTGAACTTGCCTTGTTGCGGGGCGCAACATAATATGTGGGAACCGAACGCGCGTCGAAGCGCTTCGAATTGACGAGGGTGCATGACGATGGAGTCGAGATGGCGACGATAGCGGAGGTGGCGGAGGCTGCCGGCGTGTCCATCAGCACGGTCTCGTACGCGCTGAGCGGCAAGCGCTCGATCAAGCCCGCGACCCGGGACAAGGTCCTCGCGGTGGCGCAGGAGCTGGGTTACGTGCCGCACGCGAGCGCGCGGATGCTCGCGGCCCAGCGCACCCAGATCATCGCCGTGAGCGAGCCGGTCCACCCCGACACCGACGACACCGCTCACATGACCTTCGCCATGGAGACCACCAAGGCGGCCCGTGCGGCGAACTACGACACGCTGCTGCTGGTCCACGACGATGCCGTCGAGGGCATGGCGCGCTCCGCCGGCACCGGGCTCACCGACGGCATCATCGTCCTCGACGTCGACGAGGACGACCCGCGCGTCGCCCTCTCCCGCACGCTCGCGTGCCCGACCGTCTTCATCGGCCTGCCCGCGGACACCGACGGGCTCATCTGCGTCGACCTCGACTTCGAGGAGGCCGCCGCGCGCGCCGTCGACATGCTGGTCGACGCGGGCCACCGCGCGATCGGCCTGATCTCGCACCGCGAGGAGACGCTGGAGCGCGGATCCAACTTCCCCCGCCGCTTCCGCCGCGCCTTCGAGCGCCGCGCCGCCGAGCGCGGCGTCGACCACGCCACCGTGTACCCGCGCGGGCACACCGCCGACGGCCCCGTGCGCCGCCTGCTCGAGCAGCTGCCCGACCTCGACGGGGTGGTGCTCAACACGACCGCCGACGTGGCCGCGACGCTCAGCGCCAACCTCGAGCTGCACGGCCGCGTGGTCCCCCGCGACGTGTCGGTGATCGCGGCCGGCGTGAGCTTCTCCACCGCCCGCTTCCGCGTGCCGTTCGACACCATGCCGCTCGACGCGCGCGCCTCCTGCGCCGCCGCGATGGAGCTGCTGGTCGAGGCGATCGAGTCGCACGCCCCCACCCCCCAGATCAGGCTGCTGCGCGCCGAGTACCGCGACGCCGGATCAGTGATCGTCCGCAACGGTGCCCCGCCGTCGGTCGCACCCGAGACCCCCGGAGAGGCCGCGCCCGACGACGCGCCCGCCCTCCAGCCCTGATCGAGAGGACCCCTCCCACCACCATGAAGTTCACCGACGGATTCTGGCTGCGCCGACCCGGCGTGACGGCGCACTACGCGCAGGAGACCTACGACCTGTGGGCCGACGGCGACGCCCTGGTCGCGTACGCCCCCACCAAGCGCATCGTCACCCGCGGCGACACGCTCGGCGGCGCCGCGCTCACGGTCACCCTCACCTCCCCCCTCGAGGGTGTGGTGCGCGTGCGGATCGACCACCACCAGGGCGCGCACCGCTCCCCCGGCTTCCGGATGCCCGGCGCCGTCGAGGGCGCCGGCGCCGTGACGGCGGACGATGCGGAGGGCACCCTCACGTCCGGCCGCCTGACCGCGCGGATCACCCACGGCGCCCCGTGGGCCCTCGACTTCGAGGTCGACGGCGTCCGCGTGACGGGATCCGGCCACAAGTCGCTGGGCTACATGGAGCTCGCGGACGGCGCACCCGTGCCCGCCGAGCCCGCCGGGGTCGCCGGCTACACGGACACCGGGCTCGCGCCCAGCGCCACCTACGTCCACGAGCAGCTCGACCTCGACGTCGCCGAGACCATCTACGGCCTGGGCGAGCGCTTCGGTCCGTTCGTGCGCAACGGTCAGACGGTCGACCTGTGGAACGCCGACGGCGGCACCAGCTCCGAGCAGTCCTACAAGAACGTGCCGTTCTACCTCAGCTCCAAGGGCTACGGCGTCCTGATCAACCAGCCCGAGCACGTGAGCGTCGAGGTCGGCACCGAGGCCGTCGAGCGGGTCCAGTTCTCGACCGCGGGCGAGTCCCTCGAGTACCTGGTGTTCGCCGGGCCCACCCCCGCCGACGTGATCGAGCGGTACACCGCGCTCATGGGCCGCCCGCCGCGCGTACCCGCCTGGTCCTTCGGGCTGTGGCTGTCGACGTCCTTCACCACGGACTACGACGAGGCGACCGTGAACACCTTCGTGGACGGCATGCGCGACCGCGACGTGCCGCTGTCCGTGTTCCACTACGACTGCTTCTGGATGCGCGAGTTCAACTGGACGGACGGCGAGTGGGACCCCCGCACGTTCCCCGAGCCGGAGCGGATGCTCGAGCGCATGCACGTGGAGAAGGACCTGCACGTCTCCGCGTGGATCAACCCGTACATCGCGCAGCGCGGGCGGATGTTCCGCGAGGGCGTCGAGAACGGCTACCTGGTGAAGCGCCCGGACGGCACCGTCTGGCAGTGGGACCTGTGGCAGCCCGGCATGGCGCTGGTCGACTTCACCAACCCCGAGGCGCGCGCCTGGTTCCAGGAGTTCGTGCGGAACCTCGCCCGCCAGGGCGTCGACGCGATCAAGACGGACTTCGGCGAGCGCATCCCCACCGACGTGGTGTGGCACGACGGCACCGCCCCCGAGACCATGCACAACCTCTACACGCAGCTGTACAACGAGGCGGTGTGGGAGGCCCTGGTCGACGTCAAGGGCGAGGGCAACGCCGTGCTGTTCGCGCGGTCCGCGACCGCCGGCGGACAGACCATGCCGGTCCACTGGGGCGGCGACAACTCGTCCTCCTACGTGTCGATGGCGGAGACCCTCCGCGGCGGACTGTCGCTGATGAGCTCCGGCTTCGGGTACTGGAGCCACGACATCGGCGGCTTCGAGGGCACGCCCGACGCCTCGGTGTTCAAGCGTTGGCTCGCGTTCGGCCTGATGGGCTCGCACTCGCGCCTGCACGGGTCCAACTCGTACCGCGTGCCGTGGGCGTTCGACGACGAGGCCGTGGACGTCGCGCGCACGTTCACCCGGCTCAAGCTGTCGCTCATGCCGTACCTCTACGCGGCCTCGGTCCAGACCGCCGAGACCGGCCTGCCGATGATGCGCCCGATGTTCATCGCGTTCCCGGGCGACCCCGCCTGCCAGCTGCTCGACCGCCAGTACATGCTGGGCGACGACATCCTGGTGGCGCCGGTGTTCCACGACGCCGAGGTCCAGTTCTACCTGCCCGAGGGCACGTGGACCTCGCTCCTCACGGGCGAGCGCGTCGAGGGCGGACGCTGGGTGCGCGATTCGCACGGCTTCGAGTCGATGCCGGTCTACGTGCGCGAGGGTGCCGTGATCGCCCGCGGCACCCGTGACGACCGCCCCGACTACGACTTCCTCACCGAGGTCGAGCTCCACGTGTACCCAGGCGCCGACGGCGACCGTCGCATCGTCCTCCACGGCGAGGACGGCGCCTCGCTCGAGGTGACGGTCACGGTGGCGGGTGAGGCCGTCACGGCGATCGGCGCGAACGGCGAGGTGCTCGCGGCGCGCCTGGTCTGACGGGACGAAGCGGCGTCCGCGGCGTCGCGCCCTGCGAGTGCACGGCGCGACGGAAACCGGTCGCGGCGTGCCGCCGTGCACTCGCAGCACGCACGAGGCCGTGACCCGGCGACGCCGGTAGCCTGAGCGCATGACCCCGGACGACGCTCTGAACCTCCGCCCCGACACCCTCGCCGTGCGCGCGGGCCACACCCGGACCCCGTTCGACGAGATGTCCGAGGCGATCTTCATGACGCAGGGCTACGTCTACCCGACCGCCGCGGAGGCCGAGGCGGCGTTCGCGGGCGAGATCCAGCGGTACCAGTACTCCCGGTACGCCAACCCGACCGTGACCATGTTCGAGGAGCGCCTCGCCGCGATCGAGGGCGCCGAGGACTGCTTCGCGACCGCGACCGGCATGGCCGCCGTGTTCGTCTCGCTCGCCTCGATCCTCAAGGCCGGCGACCGCCTGGTGTCCTCGCGCGCCCTGTTCGGCACCTCGATCGCGACCTTCGACGACTACTTCGCCCAGTGGGGCATCATCGTCGACTATGTGGACGGCCACGTCAACAAGGACTGGGAGCGGGCGCTCGCCACCCCGGCGACCGCCATCTACTGCGAGTCGCCGACCAACCCCATGCAGGACGTCGTGGACATCCCGTTCGTGGCGGGGCTCGCCAAGGCCGCCGGAGCGCTGTTCATCGTCGACAACGTCTTCGCGACGCCGCTGGGCCAGAAGCCGCTCGAGCTGGGTGCCGACGCGGTGGTCTACTCGGCGACCAAGCACATCGACGGCCAGGGCCGCGTGCTCGGCGGCGCGGTGCTGGGCGCCCAGGAGTACGTGGACAAGGTCCGCCAGATGGTCCGCACCATGGGCGCGACCATGTCGCCGTTCACCGCCTGGGTGCTCGGCAAGTCGCTCGAGACCCTCAGCGTGCGGGTCAAGGCGCAGGCGGCCTCCGCGATGGATCTCGCCGCCTGGCTCGAGGCGCACCCGAAGGTCGCGGTGTCCCGGTACCCGCTGCTGCCCTCGCACCCGCAGCACGAGCGCGCCATGGCTCAGATGACCATGGGCGGCACGCTCGTCACCATCGACATCGCGCTGCCCGAGGGCACGGACCCCCACGGCCCCGAGGCCAAGGCCGCCGCCTTCCGCTTCATGGACGCCCTGCGCGTGATCGACATCTCGAACAACCTGGGCGACGCGAAGTCGATCGCGACGCACCCCGCGACCACCACCCACCGCAAGATCGGCCCCGAGCGCCGAGCGATGGTCGGCATGTCGGACGCCACCGTGCGGCTCAGCATCGGCCTTGAGGATGTCGAGGATCTGCGGGACGATCTCGCGAGGGCGCTCGACGCCGTCTGACCGTTGCGACTCTGAGGGGACTTCGACCGATATGCCACGAAAGACGAAGGAGCCTTTCGTGGCTCCGCCGATGCCGGAGCCGGGCCCCGTCGCCACGCGGCGTCAGCAGTGGACGGGCGCGATCGCCATCGCCGTGTCGATGCTGCTGCTCGCCGTGGTCGCACCCTGGGCGGGAGACGAGCTGTCGGGTCAGCACATCGGCGCCGGCGACACCTTGACCGTGGGCGGCAACGTCGAGCTGACCGTCGCCGAGGGCTGGTCGCTCGGCGACGGCGGCGGCCTGTTCACCGTCCTCGAGAACGGCGAGTCGACCATGACGGTCCTGCCAGCCTCCTCCGTGACCGATCTCGGCACCGCTGAGGACACCATCCAGACGGACATCACGGCGCTCGAGGGCGACACCACGAACGAGTGGGAGATCAGCGAGGTCTCCGAGACCACCACGGACGCCGGTGACACCGCCCTCCACGTGCTGGCCGCGTCGTCCAGCAGCGTTCAGGACATCTGGGTGATCTCGGACGGCGAGTCCGTCGTCAGCGTGCTGCTGCTGTCGACGCCCGACGACCTCGACCGCGTGGTCGCGTCGTCGACGCAGATGGCGATGTCCGTCCGCATCACCGGGGAGGGCCTGTGAGCATCGTGCGTCACCCTGTCACGTGGGTCTACGCGATCCTGCTGGTCATCGGCGTGATCGGCCTGGTGCCACTGCTCGCAGCGGCCTTCGAGGGCGAGCCGCTCGGCTTCGGCATCGCCGTGCTGCTGTGGATCCTCTTCACGATGCTCGCCTGGTGGGCCATCCGCCGCCTGTCGCGGACGCGACCCCGACCGCGGCTCGCGACGCTCGCCGCGTTCCTCTGGGGCGCCGTCATCGCGACCGGGCTCGGGCGCTGGGCCACCGCCGGGGTCGGCGACATCGCCCGCGCCCTCATCCCGGACGAGGGCTGGGCGGGAGCGATCTCCGCGGGCGTCTCCGAGGAGCCGCTGAAGCTCATCGGCGTGTTCGCGCTGTCGCTGTTCGCCGCGACCCGGATGAGGTCCGTGCTCGACTTCGTGTACTACGGCGCCTTCGTCGGCCTCGGCTTCATGGTGGTGGAGAGCCTGCTCTACGCCGCCCAGGGGGCACAGGGCGCGGACTCGCCCGTCGCGATCGTGATCGACTACGTGGTGCTCCGCGGCATCCTCGCGGCGCTGTGGTCGCACCCGACGTTCACCGCGCTCGCCGCGATCGGGCTGGCGGTGCTCGTCCGCTCCGGGGCGTCCGCGGTGCGTCGCTGGCTCGCCTTCCTCGGCATGCTCGTGCTGTCGATGGCGCTCCATGCGCTCTTCGACTCGCCGGTGCTGGAGAGCAACATGATGGTGGCGTTCTTCGCCAAGGGCGCGATCGTGCTGGCGGTGTTCCTCGCCTTCTACCTGCCGCTGCGGCGGAGGGCGGCTCGCGAGGCTGCCCCGCTCAGCGAGGAGACGCCGGAGCCGGCGTCCGCATCGTCCTGATCGACGTCGTTCGTGCGTGCTAGCGTCGCTGCATGAGCAGCGGCGCCGCGCCCGCCGCTGATGCGGCGTCCCCGACCCGGGAGCCGCTCGCCGTGCGGCTCATCGGGCGCGGCTCGCTGGCCGGGGCCCTCCTGGTGCTCGGCATCGCGGCGCTGTACGCGGTGGCGCTGCCGATGGTCGCGGAGCGCGCCTCGGCGCCCGCTCCCCCGCGCATCGTCGACATCGGCGGCGGAGCCTCCGTGGTCTCCGAGGAGACCTGGTCGGAGGCGGTGTCGGACGGCGGCACGACCACGCTCACCCAGGGCGGCGCCACGCTCGTGATCGACCAGCCGCACCCGTCGGAGGGGTCCGTGGTCGCGCGCCTCGACGACCTGACGGCGGACTGGATCGCGGAGGCGCCCGACGGGTCCGTCGCGACGGCGCCCCGCACCTTCGAGACCGACGCCGGCGACGATGCGGCCACGGTGGTCCTGCAGGAGCCCCAGCAGACCGTGCAGGCGTGGGTGGTGTCCGACGGCGAGCTCGAGGTGATCGCGGTGCTCACGGCGCCGGCGACCGCGTGGGACAAGACGTCGAGCGCGGCGCAGGCGCTGGTGCGGTCGATGGCCTTCCCCGAGACCGCGCCATGACACCGCCCGCCACCGTCCGCGGGGGCATCCCCCGGCCCCGCACGGCGACGTTCGTCGACCGGCGGTCGTGGGTGTTCTGGAGCATGGCCCTGCTGTCGATCCTGGCGTTCGCCGAGGTGACGCCGCTGCTGTTCGAGTCCCTGCTCGCGAACCCGGCGTCGGGCGCGGTGGCGGCCGCGCTGTGGTTCGCCTACGGCCTGGTCTTCGCGACGGCGATGTACCTGCTCGAGCTCTACGAGCGCCGGCCGATCGTCAACATCCTCGGCGCCCTCGCCTGGGGCGCCCTGGTCGCGATCGGCGTGTCCCGCGTGGGCGGTCCGGCGATGCATGCGCTGGTCCAGGGCTGGATCGGTGACGAGTCTCCCTGGGTGAGCTCGATCGCCGCTCCCCTGGTCGAGGAGCCGCTCAAGGCACTCGGGCTGGTCGCGCTCGCCATGATCCCCGGCTCGCGCATCCGCACCGTGGCGGACGGCGCGTTCTACGGCGGCATGATCGGCCTGGGGTTCCAGGTGGTCGAGGGCTTCCTCTACACGGCGCGCACCGCCGCGCTCGCGGGCGACGCGATGCAGACCGTGGGCCAGATGTTCGTGCTCCGGGGCCTGGTCGCCGGCCTGTGGAGCCATGCGGCGTTCACCGCGGTGGCGGGCGCGGGCATCGCGTTCCTGTTCGTGTCGACCGCAGCCGCGTGGCGGCGGTGGGGCGTCATGATCGGGGTGCTCGCGGCCTCGATGCTGCTGCACGGGTTCCTCAACTCGCCGCTCATCCCGGGGTCCCCCTTCGTCTCGGCGACCATCAAGGGCGTGCCGATCGTGGCGGTCGTGCTCGTGACCCTCCACGTCTCGCACCTGCGCGAGCGCGCGGTGTTCGCGCGCATGGCCAAGGACACGGTGCCGGACCACCTGGTGAGCCCCGCGGACTTCGAGATCCTGGCGACCCGCACCTCCCGCCGCCACGCGCGGGAGCAGATGCGCGAGCGGCACGGCCCGCAGGCCGCCCGCGACCTGGGTGCCCTGCACCGCGCGCAGCTGTCGCTGCTGGTCGCCGCCCACTCGGACGGGATGGTCTCCGCGCGGGCCGCGGAGGCCGTCGGCCGGGTCACGTCGGCGCGGTCGGCGCTCGCCTGGTCGGTGGTGGGGCGCTGACCGCCGCTCGCCCGTCCCCCCGACCCGCACGGGGAAGCCGCCGCCCTGTGCCGCGGATCCTCGACCGCTGCGGGGAGCTCAGCGCCTCGCGCGATACCCGGCGAAGCCGCGCAGCCGGAGCGAGTTGCCCACCACGAACAGGCTCGATCCCCCCATCGCCGCCGAGGCGATCATCGGGTTGAGCACCCCGAGCGCCGCGAGCGGGATCGCCGCGACGTTGTAGGCGAACGCCCAGAACAGGTTGCCGCGGATGGTGCCGAGCGTGCGCCGCGACAGCGCGATCGCGTCGGCGGCGGCCCGCAGGTCGCCGGACACGATGGTGAGGTCCGACGCCTCGCGCGCCACGTCCGCGCCCGTCCCGATAGCGATGCCGAGGTCCGCCTGCGCGAGCGCCGGGGCGTCGTTGACGCCGTCCCCGACCATCGCCACCCGCCTGCCACCCTCCTGCAGCCCGGACACGACGTCCGCCTTGTCGCCCGGCAGCACCTCCGCGATCACGCGGTCGATGCCGAGCTCGTCCGCGACCGCTCGCGCGGCCCGCGCGTTGTCGCCCGTGAGCAGCACCACCTCGAGACCGAGGTCGCGGAACGCCGCGATCGCGTCGGGCGTGGACTCCTTGATGCGGTCGCGGACCGCGATCGCCATCTCGGCGGCCAGCGGCTCGCGCGTCGACGTCGCGGTGCCTCCGCCAAGCAGCCCGCCGCCGAGCGGCCGCGACCGGCCGACCAGCACGACCGTCTCCCCCGCCTGCTCCCGCTCGCGCGCCCAGGCCACCAGCGCATCGTCCACCCGGTCGAACATGCGCGCCGAGCCGACGGTCACATCGGCATGCGAGCCGTCCGCACCCGCGCGCGACACGGTGGCGGTGACGCCGTGGCCCGGGGTCGAGCGGAACCCCTTGAGCGGCGCGCGCTCGGTCGTGGACCCGACGATCGCCTTGGCGACCGGGTGCTCGGAGCGCGCCTCGACGGAGGCGGCGCCGACGAGCAGCGCGGCGGTCGCTTCGTCGTCGAGCGCGGGCGCGAAGGTCGCGGTGACCTCCATCCGACCCTCGGTCACGGTGCCGGTCTTGTCGAGCACGATCACCTGGACGTCGCGCGTGTCCTCCAGCGCCTCGGGGCCGCGCACGAGCGTGCCCAGCTGCGCACCACGCCCGGTGCCGACCATGATCGCGAGCGGCGTCGCGAGCCCCAGCGCGCACGGGCAGCTGATGATGAGCACCGCGACCGCGGCGGTGAAGGCGCGCTCCACGTCGCCCGTCGCGAGCAGCCAGCCCGCGAGCGTCAGCCCCGACAGCCCGATCACGGCGGGCACGAAGATCGCGGCGACCCGGTCCGCCAGGCGCTGGATGCGCGCCTTGCCACCCTGCGCCTGGTCCACCATGCGGGCGATCTGGGCGAGCATCGTCTCCGCACCGACGCGGGTGGCCTCGACCGTGAGGGCACCGTCCGCCGCGATGGTGCCACCGATGACCTCGGCGCCCGGCCCCGCGGTGACGGGCACCGACTCTCCGGTCACCAGCGACGCGTCGACGGCGGCCTCGCCGTCGACCACCACGCCGTCGGTCGCGATGGTCTCGCCCGGGCGCGTCACGAAGCGCATCCCGACCTCGAGGGCGGACCGCTCGATGACGGTGCCGTCCTCGAGACGCGCGGTGGCGCTCTGGCGCGAGCTCAGCGCCCGGATCGCGTCGCCGGCCCGCGCCGACGACCGCACCTCGAGCCACTTGCCCAGCAGGATCAGCGTGACGATCACCGCGCCCGTCTCGTAGTAGACGTGCGCGCCCTCCATCGCACCCGCGGCATGCCCGAGCAGCACCACGGTCGACCAGGTCCAGGCGGCGACGGTCCCCAGGGACACCAGCGTGTCCATGGTGGTCGCGCGGTGGCGCGCGCTCATCACGGTGCTGCGGTGGAACGGGTACGCGCTCCAGAAGATGACGGGCGTCGCGAGGATCGCCACCACCTGCTCCCAGCCCGCGAACTGCAGGGGCATCACCATCGAGATCAGCAGCACGGGCGCGGTCAGCGCCACCGCGACCAGGAAGCGGCGACGGTAGTCCGCGATCCTGGCGGCGTCGGACGCGACGTGGGCGGCATGCTCGTCCGCGAGCGCCTCCAGCTCGTCGCCGGCGGCGGGACGATGCGAGGCGTCGCCGCCCGCGCCGTCCGCCCCCGCCGCTCCGGCGGGCTTGGTGAGGACCTGGTAGCCCAGGCCCTCGATCGCGGCCCGCATCGCGAGCTCCAGGTCCTCGCGGTCGAGCGTGCCGTCGGCCTGCACGGTGGCGCGGCGCGTGGCGATGTTCACGGCGGCGCCGTCGACGCCGGGCAGGATCGCGAGGCCCTTCTGGATGGTGGCCGCGCAGCCGGCGCAGGTCATGCCGCCGACCGACAGGTCGATGGTCTCCGCGGGGGTGGTCTCGGTGGTCATGCGGAGACTCTAAACCTTGCTGTGGGCAGGAAGGTCAAGCCCCAGGACCTGGCACCGGTGAGGATCGGTGCAGCCCGCCGGGTCCAGATGGTCGGCGCGGCGGGCGAGCGAGGTGAGCTCGGCCTTGGCCGCGAGCAGGCTGGCGATCTGGGCGTCGATGTCCGCGAGGTGGCGGTCGATCAGCGCGCGGGAGTGCGCGCAGGTGCTCTCGCCCTCGTCCTTCATACGGAGGATCTCGCCCGCCTCGGCGAGCGACAGGCCCGAGGCCTGTGCATCTCGGATGAACCGCAGGCGGTCGAGCGCCTCCTCGTCGTACTCGCGATAGCCGTTGGCGCGCCGCTGCGGCGCCGCCATCAGCCCGATGCTTTCGTAGTAGCGGACGGTCTTCGCCGTCACCCCGCCGAACTCGGCCAGCTCCCCGATCTTCATCCTTGCATCGTACTGGAAGGTTTGTCTGGCCACCAGGACCGTCGCCCTACGATCGGATCATGCGCACGCACCCTCGCCGCATCGGCCTGCTCGGCGGCATCACCTGGCACAGCACGCTCGAGTACGAACGGCTCCTCCACGCCGGCGTCGCCGCGGCGCTGCCGGGACGGACCGCCGACCTGGTGATCCGGCACTACGAGTTCGGCGCGATCAGCGAGTCCCAGGAGGCTGGCGACTGGGACGGCCTGGCGGACACGTTCGGCCGCGACGCCCGGTGGCTGGTCGACGGCGGTGCCGAGGCGATCGTGATCTGCGCCAACACCATGCACCTGATCGCGGACCAGGTCGAGGCGGCCGCAGGCGTGCCCGTCATCCACATCGTCGACGAGGTGGCCGCGGCGATCACCGCCTCGGGCGTCGACACGGTGGCCCTGCTCGGCACCGGCTTCACCATGCGCATGCCGTTCTACCGCGACCGCCTGGCGGCGCGCGGCGTCACGGCGCTCGTGCCCGACGAGCCGGACCTGTCGGAGCTCCACGCGCTCATCTACGACAAGCTCGCGCGGGGCGTCGTCGACGATGCAGGCCGGGCCCTGGCGCGCGACGTCACCGGGCGCCTCACCGCGCGCGGCGCCGGCGGGGTCGTCGCGGGCTGCACCGAGATCCCGATGGTCATGACCGGGGACGACGTCGACGTGCCGTACTTCGACGCGCTCGCGCTGCACGCGGAGGCGGCGGTGCGGTTCGCGCTCGAGGACTGACGCGCGCGGTCACTCCGCGCGCGTGATGCACGGCGCGACCCCGCAGACGTACACGCCGTCGGATCGCTGGCGCACCGTGAAGCGCAGCACCTCGTCCGGGAGGTCGATCGGCGGGACCGGCTCGGCGGTCGCGTCGAGCGCGACGTAGCCCCTCACCAGCTCCACCCTCACGACCCCCGATCCCCCCTGGGTGTCGACGCTGAGCAGCACCGTCTGCGGCGCGACCAGCTGATCCGAGCCGCTCGCCTCCACGGGCTCGCCGTAGCCGCCCACCTGGTCGACCACCCGGCCGTCGATGACCTCGACCGCACCGTAGTCGTCGCCTCCACCGTCGGCGCCCGCGCCCTTCTCGTCGATCACGGGCGGCGCCGGGCCGCCCCCGCAGGCCGCGAGCGCCACCGCGACCACGAGCGCGACGAGGCCGCGCGCGGCTCCCGCGCCGCGCATCGTCACCACCCCGCCAGGTCGAGCGCCTCCTCGGCGACCTCGGCCGGATGCCGTCCGCTGTTCTCCACGGAGGCGTCCTCGATCGCGAGGGCGTCGAGCTCCTCGGCCTGCTCGGCGGTGCGAGGGATCGCCCACTCCAGCCAGCGCTCGGAGGTCTCGCGCGCGTGCAGGCGGGACACCCGCTCGTCGAGCGGGGCGGTCACCCGGATCACCGTCACCTCGGCCGGCCCGCCGGGACCGGCAAGGGCGTGCGCGATCGCCGCCCGGTCGCCGGCGTCCTCGAGGATGCGCGGGACGATCAGGCACCCGTAGCCGTGGCGGCGGTAGACCGGGGCCAGGGCCGCGAGCGCCTCGTTCATCAGCCGCTGGTGCCGCCAGTCGTCGTCGGGCGACGGATACGCCTCGCACAGCAGGTCGGCGTCGATGAAGGCCACGCGCGCGCCGCGCAGGGACATCGCCGTGTGCGCCGCGCCGGAGACCGCGGTCTTGCCCGCACCCATGGCGCCGGTCAGCACCAGCACGCGGGTCGGGAGCTCGATCCCGTAGCAGCGGGAGTCCGGGGCGTCCTTGTACTCGCCGAAGCCGGGGATGGCGCGGTACCCGAGGCGTTCGTACAGCGCCATGGCCTCCGGCTGCTCGGTGCCCGTCTCGAGGACGATGCTGGTGGCGCCCGCGCGGCGGGCGATCGCCTCCACCGCGCCCATGAGCACCTTGGAGTGGCCGTGGCCGCGGTGGGCGGGACGCACCCAGACGCGTTTGACCTCGACGGATCCCTCGCCGGTCGCGTACGGGGACCAGCGCAGCACCGCGCTGGCGATCGGCTCGCCGTCGTCCCCGTAGCCCACGAGCGAGGCGATCAGCGTGGGGAAGGACGTCTCGAGCACCAGGTCCGGATCGTCGTACCGCCGCGCCAGGTCCGCGCGCTGCTCCTCCCAGAGGGCGAACGCGTCCGGGTCGTCGGGTGCGACCCGGCGGATGGTGATCATGCGCCCAGGCTATCGGCGCCTCCGGCACCTCCCACCGATCGCCGCACCCGCTCACCCCTCGGATTGCGGCGCACGGATCTGGCCGCGACACGCGGCGGCGGCGGCGGGAGAATGGAGGGTGGGGCGGCGTGTCGCCCACGGATCCGTGCGGAGCAACGTGGGGGTAGGGTTGGTTGACACGTCAACATGAGGAGGTCTCGCGTGCGCGGCATCGGATTCCTGTCCTTCGGGTGGTGGTCCGCCGCCCCCGGATCCAAGGTGCGCACCGCCGGCGACGTCATGCACGACACCATCCGCCTCGCGGAGGCGGCCGAGGATGCCGGGATGGACGGCGCGTGGCTGCGCGTGCATCACTTCGAGCAGAACACGTCCTCGCCGTTCCCCCTGCTCGCCGCGATGGGCGCCCGCACCTCGCGGGTCGAGCTCGGCACCGGCGTCATCAACATGCGATACGAGAACCCGCTGTACATGGCCGAGGCCGCCGCGACGGCGGACCTCATCTCCGGAGGACGCCTCCAGCTCGGGGTCTCGCGCGGCAGCCCGGAGCCGGCCGCGGACGGCCCGGCCACCTTCGGCTACCCGCTGTCCTACGGGGACACCGCGGCCGAGGACTCCGCGCGACGGATCGCCGAGTTCCGCCACGCGATCTCCGGCGCCGGGGTCGCGGAGCCCGGGCCGAGCGCCCACGGCCGCGCGGGCGAGAAGCTGCCGATCCAGCCGCAGAGCCCCGGGCTGTCCGAGCGCATCTGGTACGGCGCGGGCGGCTTCGACTCGGCCCGACGCGTCGGGGAGCTGGGGATGCACCTGATGAGCTCGACGCTCGTGCTCGAGGCCACGGGCGAGCCGCTCGGCGTGGTGCAGACCCGCCAGATCGAGGCGTTCCGCGAGGCGTGGCGCGAGGCGGGCCACGCGGGCGAGCCGCGGGTCTCCGTGTCGCGCAGCATCATGCCGATCGTCGACGACCTCACCCACACCTACTTCAACCCCTACCTCGAGCGTGACCTCATGGGCGCCAACCGCGATCAGATCGGCGAGATCGACAGCACGGTCTCGACGTTCGGCAAGACGTACGTGGGCGACCTCGACAAGCTCGAGCGGGAGCTGCGACAGGACGATGCGGTGATGGAGTCCGACACCTTGCTGGTGACCGTTCCCAACCAGCTGGGCGCGGACTTCAACCGCGTCACGTTCGGTGCGCTCGCGGAGCTGCGGGACCGGCTCTCCCGCTGAGCCGGCCCCGCGTCGCGCCCGTCAGTCGACGGGGTGCGCGGCGGTGAACATGCCCGCCGGGTCGTAGATGGCCTTGAGCTCCCGCAGGCGCGCCGCCGCGTCACCGAAGCCGAGCTCACGGCTCACGTCGCCGTCGACGAACGTCAGCGCGAGCGAGGGCGCGAGCCAGGCGTCCATCGCGTGGACCAGCCCGTGCACGGCCGCACGGGCCGCCGGCGCGGCCTCCGGGACGGGCACCATCGCGATGCCGCCCAGGAGATGGTCGCCGGCCAGCGAGCCCACCGCTCCCGCGCCGTCAGGGCGGTGCGACGCCGCGCCACCGACGTGGCGGACCTCGGCGAACGACAGCCCCGGCGTCGACGTCGCGGCGGCCAGCCAGGCGTCCACCGCGTCGTCCCCGAACGAGGCCAGCATCGCGCCGGCCGATGCCGCGGGCGACGGCTCCGGCGGATCCATGTGCACGCCCACCAGCTCGCGAGCCGGGATCCGCGCGAAGGTGTCCATCTCGGGACCGAGCGCGCGCAGCGGCGCGAGGATCCCGACCGCCGCATCGTCCTCCTCGAGGACCACGCCGTCGATCACCACCACGCTGCGACCCGAGAGGAACGGCGGCAGCTCGGGCAGGGGCGGGAAGTGCATGATCCGGAGCGACGTCGAGACGCTCTCGGGTGCGGTGCGCGTCCAGTCCGCCCAGGCATGCGCCACCGCGGTGGCGTGCGTGGTGTCCCACAGCAGCATGCCCGCGAACAGGTCAGCGTAGGGCAGCAGGTCGAGCTCGAGGGAGACGACGATGCCGAAGGCCCCCGAGCCGCCGCGCACGGCCCAGAACAGCTCCGGGTTCTCGTCGGCGCTGGCGCGCACCAGGTGCCCCTCGGCGGTGACCAGCTGCACGGCGCGCACCGCGTTCACCGCGAGACCGTGGGCGCGGGCGAGGAAGGAGACTCCGCCGCTGAGCGCGTAGCCGACCACGCCGACGTCGCCGGCGCTGCCGTGCAGCGCGGTCAGGCCGTGGGGCGTCGACTGGGCCAGCACATCGTTCCACTGGGATCCGCCGAGCACGCGCGCGGTGCGAGTCTCGGGGTCGACGGTGGCGCCCCGCATCGCGGCGAGCGAGACGAGGATCGCGCCCGACAGGTCGGAGTCCGCGAGCGCGCCGGCGCCGTGCCCGGTCGCCTGCGGCGCGACGCGCAGCCCGGTCGCGGCGGCGGCCCTCACGACCGCGACCACGTCCTCGGCGGACTCCGGACGGGCGACCGCGAAGGGTCGCTGGTCGATCGCGCGGTTCCAGGGGAGGCGGGCGGTCTCGTAGGCGGCGTCGCCGGGAAGGACGATGCGGTCGCCCAGGAGGGAGCGCAGCCGTTCGGCGGTGGTCAGGGTGTCGATGGTGCTCATGATGCTCTCGATTCGTGTGCAGGTCCGGTGGACGCGGATCAGCGTGCGCCCCGGGAGGGATCCGCCGCCATCCCCGGTTCGAGGGGTTTGCCGGACCCCCAGAAATGTGGGATAGCGGGATGAACCGGACAGGCGCACACTTTCCTCATGCCCAGCCTCACCGGCGCCGAGCTGGCCCTCGGACGCGCGCGCAGCGACATCGACGTCATGTCACGCGCAGGACTCCCGCTCCACCGCTTCATGGACGAGGCTGCCTCGACCATCGAGCGCGTCATCCCGATCAGCGGCGGCTGCCTGTCCACCCTGGACCCCGCGACCGCGATGGTCTCGAGCACCCGCAAGTTCGCCGGCCTGTCCGGCAACAACGCGGGCGACGTGGCCTGGGCGCACGTCGAGTACGGCGTCGAGGACCCCTCCTCGATCGAGGCGATGGTGCGGTCGGGCACCACGGCGCTGGGGATGCACCTGTCGCTGGACGGCGCCGTCGAGAGCTCCGTGCGGATGGCCGAGCTGATGCTGCCGGTGTTCGACTACCGCGACGAGGCGCGCGCGATCTTCCACGACCGCCACGGCGCGTGGGGCGCGATCTCGGTGTTCCGCGGTCCCGACGACGCGCCGTTCTCTCGCCAGGAGCTCGACTTCCTCGCCGCGATCGCACCCGCGTTCACCCGCGGCATCCGCGCGGGCCTGCTGTCGCAGCTGAGCGCCGCCGACGCCGAGCGCGCGACGGGCCCGGTGGTGATGATCATCGACAGCGCCGACCGGCTCGCGCAGTCGAGCCCGGGAGCGGCCGCCCAGCTCGAGCGGCTGTCCAACGCGCCGAGCGCCGGCGATCCGCTCACGCTGGTGCACGCGTTGGTGGCGGCCGCCCGGCGGTACGCGCGCTGCGAGGCCGATCACCTCCCACGGATCCGGGTGCGCACCGGCGACGGGATCTGGCTGGTGCTGCACGCCGCGCCGCTGGGGGGCGCGGCGGACCGTGCAGGCGACGTCGTGGTGACCATCGAGGAGGCGCGCCCGCAGGAGGTGATGGGGCTGGTCGCCGACGCGTTCGGGCTCACCGCGCGCGAGCGCGACGTGACCACCCAGGTGCTGCGCGGCGCCGACACCAAGGAGATCGCCGCCGCGATGCACGTGTCCCCGTACACGGTCCAGGACCATCTGAAGTCGATCTTCGACAAGGCCGGCGTCGCGAGCCGCCGCGAGCTGGTCTCCCGCGTCTACTTCGATCAGTATGTGCCGCGCTGGGGCGTCGAGGTCGCGCCGGGCGGGTTCTTCGCGGCGTAGCGCGTCGCGCCGGGACGATGCGCGGGAGGGCTCAGGCGGTCGGCCCGACCTCGCGGTAGTGAGGAACCGGCGGCAGCTCGACGTAGAACGGGTGCAGCAGGCGGCGCCACTCCTGGTAGTCGGCTGACCCGCGGAAGCCGGCCTCGTGGTCCGCGACGGTCTCCCACTCCACGGTCAGCAGGTAGCTGCTCGGGTCCTCGACGCCGCGCTTGAGGGAGTGCGCCACATAGCCGCGCTGGCGAGCGATGATCGGGGCCGCCGTGCGGAAGGCGGCCTCGTACTCCGCCTCGCGTCCCGGGTGGACGCGGAGGACGACCGACTCGGTGATCACGCGGCCTCCCGGTCCATCAGCTCCCCGTAGCGGTCGAGCACCTCGCGGAGAGGGCCACCAGTTCCCCGCAGCGAACCATGGCCACGGCGGTCAGGCCGTGGCGAGCAGGTTCTTGATCGCGGAGGTGAAGAACGCGAGGCCGTCCACGCCGGTGCGCCCGGACTCGCGCGAGTCGGGGCCGAACCCGGCCTCGACCGCGTGCTCCGGGTGCGGCATGAGGCCGACCACGTTGCCGCGCTCGTTGGTGATGCCGGCGATGTCGCGACGCGAGCCGTTCGGGTTCCAGCCCACGTAGCGGAACGCGACGCGGCCCTCGGCCTCGAGCATGTCGAGGGTCTTCTCGTCCGCGACGTACTGGCCGTCCTGGTTCTTGAGCGGGATGACGATCTCCTCGCCCTCCCGGTACTCCGCGGTCCACGCCGTCTCCGCGTTCTCGACGCGCAGGACCTGGTCGCGACAGATGAAGTGCAGGTGCTCGTTCTTGATCATCGAGCCCGGCAGCAGGTGGACCTCGGTCAGCACCTGGAACCCGTTGCAGATGCCCAGCACGGGCATGCCGCCGTGGGCCGCGTCGACCACCTTGTCCATGATCGGCGCGAAGCGGGCGATCGCGCCGGCGCGCAGGTAGTCGCCGTAGGAGAAGCCGCCCGGCAGCACGATCGCGTCGACCTCCTTGAGGTCGGCGTCGTTGTGCCACAGCGGGACCGCCTCCGCGCCGGCGAGCCGGACCGCGCGCGAGGCGTCGCGGTCGTCGAGCGTGCCGGGGAAGGTGACGACGCCGATGCGCGCGGTCACGCGTGCTCCTCGGCCATCACCGTGACCTCGACGACGTCCTCGATGACCGGGTTGCTCAGCAGCGTCTCGGCGGCCGTGCGGACGTCGGCGAGCACCGCGTCCGTCACCTCGCCGTCGACGGTGAGCTCGAAGCGCTTGCCCTGGCGGACCTGCGCGATGCCGTCGAAGCCGAGGCGCGGGAGCGCGGCACCGACCGCCTTGCCCTGCGGGTCGAGGATCTCGGGCTTGGGCATGACGTGAACGAGGATCGTGGCCATGGCCCGCAGTCTACCGGCGCGCGCGGCGGTACAGTGGTCCGCCCGTTCGTGAAGGAGGCCCCGTGAACCAGCTGCTGACGTCCGTCGCCACCGACGAGCTGCTGGCGAGCGCTCTCGGCACCCTGCGCATCGTCCTGGAGTACCTCGGCACCGTCGCGTTCGCCGTCTCCGGGGCGGTCGCGGCGAGCCGTCGCCGCATGGACCTGGTGGGCGCCGTGGTCCTCGCCTCCCTGGTCGCCGTGGGCGGCGGGACGATGCGCGACCTCCTGCTCCGGCAGCCCGTCTTCTGGATCGAGAACCCCACGCTGGTGCTGGTCGCCGTGGCGACCGCGCTGGCGATCGCGCCGGTCGCCCGGCGGCGGGACATCGGCGCCCTCGCCCGCCACCGGATCGTCGAGTACTCCGACGCCGCGGGCCTCGCGATCTTCGTCGTGATCGGCACCGGCATCGCCCTCGACGCGGGTGCGAGCCCGGTCGCTGCGATGATCGTGGGCGTCGCCAACGGCGTCGGCGGCGGCATCCTGCGCGACCTGTTCGCGGCGCAGGTGCCCGAGGTGTTCTGGAACGGCCAGCTCTACGCCACCGCGGCGCTGGCGGGGGCGGTGACGCTGTGGGCGCTGTGGGCGCTGCGCCTGCCCGCGGAGGTGGTGTTCTGGGTGCCGCTGCTGGTGATCGTGCTGCTGCGCGTGCTGTCGCTCACGCGCGGCTGGGGCGTGCCCTCGGTGGCCGTGGTCCAGAAGCGCGAGCTGCAGACCGAGTCCCACGCCTAGGGGTCAGCAGGCCCACCAGTACTCGAGCTCCCGGTCCGTCAGCCAGGTCTCGAGGTCGCCGCTGTCGGATCGCCAGAACGCGAACCCGCCCTCGTAGACGGTGAGCGTGCCGACGTCGTCGCCAGGACCGGGGGCGACCACGGCCGGGAACCCGATCCGCGTCGCGCCGCGGCTCAGCCCGCCTCCCAGTCCGCCCGTCGACGCGAGCGCCGCGACCGTGGGGAACTCGTCGAGGTTGGAGGGCTCGAACGGGTACCAGGTGGTGCCGTCGTGAGCGATCGTCTCGGTGCCGCACGCCGGGTAGCCGGCGACGCCCGCGACCGTCTCGACCAGGTCGCCCGGCACGCCCAGGTCGAGCCTCTCGCCGTACTCGACCCCGCCGCCCGTCTCGGGAGACGCGCAGGCCGTCAGCAGCGTGCCGAGCACGAGCGCGGCGATCACGGCGACCACCGCGGCGACCTGCTTCCTTGCCATCGCACACCTCCTGCCATGATCGACGTACTCGACGACCGTAGCGTTGGGGCCGGACGTGCGCGAGGCTACTCGGCGGCGCCGGCGAGCGTGGCGGTGAAGGTCTCGCCCTGGTCGCCCGTGATGAGGCAGGCGATCTGACGGTCGCCCGCGTCCCAGGTGTCCTGGCTCGGGTAGAGCGAGAAGAGGCTGAGGCGCGACTGGTCGTACGACAGCCCCACGAAGGTCCCGAACGCGTCGTAGCAGGTCTGGTCGGCCTCCGTCAGGATCCCGTCGGAGTACTCGGCGGCGGTGGTGTCGGCGGCGTAGTACACCTCGGCCTCGTGGGGCTCCGCGCAGTCGACCGTGGGGAGCACCCCGACCTCGCCCTCCTCGCCGTCGGCGACCCCCGAGAGGTCGTCCAGGTGCTCGATGCACTGGCCGGTGGCGAGCTGCATCGCGGCCACGTCCTCCTCGGTGGTGCCGAACAGCGACGAGCAGCCGGCGAGCGTCAGGGCGAGCACGGAGCCCAGGGCGATGGGTCGAAGCACGAATTCTCTCCTCAGCGGGGTGGCGGTGGCATCAATGTAGCGTCATCGCCGTGCCCGACGCGACAAACGTGCGTCAGTGCTTCGCGAGCCGGTCGAACGCCTCGAGATAGCGGTCGCGGGTGCGGGCGACCACGTCGGCGGGCAGCGCGGGCGGCGGCGCGTCCGAGCGCTTGTCCCAGCCGGACGCCGGCGAGGTCAGCCAGTCGCGGACGAACTGCTTGTCGTAGCTGGGCTGCGCGTGGCCCGGCTCCCATTCGTCCGCGGGCCAGAAGCGGGAGCTGTCGGGCGTGAGGACCTCGTCGCCCAGGACGATCGCGCCGGAGCCGTCGCGACCGAACTCGAACTTGGTGTCGGCGAGGATGATGCCCTTCGCGGCCGCGATCTCGTGCGCGCGGCTGTACAGCGCGAGGGTCAGGTCGCGGAGCGCCTCGGCGTCCTCGCGGCCGATCAGCGCGACCACCGCGTCGAAGTCGACGTTCTCGTCGTGCTCGCCCACCTCGGCCTTGGTCGCGGGGGTGAAGATCGGCTCGGGCAGGCGCGAGCCGTCCACGAGGCCCGGGGGCAGCGGGATGCCGCAGACCGTGCCGGACTCCTCGTACTCGACCAGGCCGGAGCCGGTCAGGTAGCCGCGGGCCACGCACTCCACGGGGAACATGTCGAGCCGCTGGCAGACCATCGCGCGGCCCTCGACCTCCGCGGGAACGGGGGCCTCGACGGTGTGGTTGGGGACGATGTCCAGCATCTGGTCGAACCACCACAGGCTCAGCCCGGTGAGGATGCCGCCCTTGCCCGGGATCTCGGTGGGCAGCACCCAGTCGTAGGCGCTGATGCGGTCGGACGCGACCACGAGCACCACGTCGCCGCGCGGGTGGGGCTCGGTCGGCTCGTAGAGGTCGCGCACCTTGCCCGAGTAGACGTGGGTCCAGCCCTCGAGCTCGAGGTGCTGCGGCGGGGTGGCGTGGCCGGGCATCAGGCCTCCAGGAGGTTCTCGCCGGCGGCGGCGCGCGCCGCGATGTCGCTGCGGTGATGGCTCCCCGGGAGGACGACGCGGGACACCCCCGCGTAGGCCCGCTCGCGGGCCTCGGCCAGGTCGGCTCCCAGCGCGGTCACCGACAGCACGCGACCGCCGGCGCTGACGAGCGCTCCGGAGGCGTCGAGCGCCGTGCCCGCGTGGAGCACGTGGACCGTGTCGACCTGCTCGGCCTCGTCGATGCCGGTGATCGGGTCGCCCTTGCGGGGGGTGTCCGGGTAGTTCTGGGCGGCGACCACGACCGTGACCGCCGAGTCGTCCCGCCACTCGAGCGGCGGGAGCTCGGCGAGGCGCCCCTCGGCGGCGGCGAGCAGCACGCCCGCGAGCGGGGTCGCGAGCCGCGCCAGGACCACCTGGGTCTCCGGATCGCCGAAGCGCGCGTTGAACTCGACCACCCGGGTGCCCTTCGAGGTGAGCGCGAGGCCGCAGTACAGCACGCCGACGAAGGGCGTGCCGCGGCGCGCCATCTCGTCGACCGTGGGCTGCGCGACGGTGCGGACCACCTCGTCCACCAGGCCCTCGGGGGCCCACGGCAGGGGGGTGTACGCGCCCATGCCGCCGGTGTTCGGGCCGGCGTCCGCGTCGAGCGCGCGCTTGAAGTCCTGGGCGGGCTGAAGGGGGACGACCGAGGCACCGTCGCAGAGGCAGAACAGGCTCACCTCGGGGCCGTCGAGGAAGTCCTCGACCACGATCCGTCCGCCGGCGTCGAGGATGGAGGTGCCGTGCGCGAGCGCCTCGTCACGGTCGGAGGTGACCACCACGCCCTTGCCGGCGGCGAGGCCGTCGTCCTTCACCACGTGCGGCGCGCCGAACGTGTCGAGGGCGGTCTCGAGCTGGTCGAGGGTCTCGCACACGAGCGGGTCGGCCGTCGGGACGTCCGCGGCCGCCATGATCTCCTTGGCGAAGGCCTTCGAGCCCTCGAGCATCGCGGCGTCGGCGCTGGGGCCGAACACCGGGATGCCGGCCGCGCGGACCGCGTCGGAGACGCCGGCGACCAGGGGCGCCTCGGGGCCCACCACGACCAGGTCCGCTTCCAGCTCGGCCGCCAGGGCGGCGACGGCGGAGCCGTCGAGGGCGTCGACCTGGTGCAGGGTCGCGACGGACGCGATACCGGGGTTGCCGGGGGCCGCGTGGAGCTGCGCGACGGCGGGATCGAGGGAGAGGGCACGGGCGAGCGCGTGCTCGCGCGCGCCGGAGCCGACGAGGAGGATGATCACGCCCACGAGTCTAGGCGTTCGGCCCCGCCCGCCCGACGGTTCCACGACGCGCGGGCGACGGCGGGGGGAGGGCACCCGTATCGGGCATTCCACTCTGGAGTGGAACAGCCGGAACGCGAACGCGCCTCCTCCGCGATCGGGGATGGCCTGCCCGACCTCCACAGGGTCTGCCGTGCGGCACCCTCCTCCGGCAGGCTCGACCTCAACGCCGGGGAAGGGAAGGCGATGGATCCAGAGCTCGAGGCCCAGCTCCTGACACAGGAACGAGACGCCCGCCTCTGGGCCGCCCTGTCCCACCCCGCCCGCCGGGCCGTGCTCGAATGGCTGGACGTCGGTCCTGCCACCGCGACCGACCTCGCGGGGTCGATCTCGGCCCGCTTCGGGGTCCGCAGATCCCGCGCCTCACAGCATCTCAGGGCCCTTGCGGCCGCGGGCCTGGTGCGCGTCATCCACGACGGATCCGAGCGGTGGTACGCGATCGCCGACGACGCGGCACTCCCGGTCGCGCGCTGGCTGCGCGACCGGGGCCTGATCAGCGAGCGTGGAGAAGGTCGTTGATCTGGATGATCTCGTCCCGGCCCGGGCCGACGCCGATGGTCGAGACCCGGCAGCCGCTCAGCTCCTCGACCGCCTTGACGTAGTCCTGGGCGTTCTGCGGCAGGTCGGAGAACTCGCGGCAGGTGGAGATGTCCTCGTCCCAGCCGGGGAACGTCTCGAACACCGGCTCGGCGGCGGCGAAGGCCGCCTGGTCGAGCGGGAGGTCCTGGTAGCGGACGCCGTCGACGTCGTAGCTCACGCACACCGGGATCTCCTGGATGCCGGTGAGCACGTCGAGCTTGGTGAGCACGATGTCCGTGAGCCCGTTGATGCGCGACGCGTACCGGGTGATGACCGAGTCGTACCAGCCGCAGCGACGGGGACGCCCGGTCGTGGTGCCGAACTCGTGGCCGACGTCGCGCAGGCGGTCGCCCCACTTGTCGAGCAGCTCGGTGGGGAACGGGCCCTCGCCCACGCGCGTCGTGTACGCCTTCGCGATGCCGATCACGGAGTCGATGCGGGTCGGGCCCACGCCCGAGCCGGTGCACGCGCCGCCCGCCGTCGCCGACGAGGACGTCACGAACGGGTAGGTGCCGTGGTCGACGTCGAGCATGGTGGCCTGACCGCCCTCGAACAGCACGGTCTGGTCCTCGTCGAGGGCGTTGTTCAGCACGAGCGAGGTGTCGGCGACGTGCGGCTCGAGGCGGTCGCGGTACGCGAGCAGCTCCTCGGCGACCTCGTCGACCGTGATCGCGCGACGGTTGTAGACCTTGACCAGCAGGTGGTTCTTCGCGACCAGCGCGCCCTCGATCTTGTCGCGCAGGACGGCCTCGTCGAACAGGTCGCCGACACGGATGCCGAGGCGGTTGATCTTGTCGGCGTACGCCGGGCCGATCCCGCGGCCGGTGGTGCCGATCTTGCGCTTGCCGAGGAACCGCTCCGTGACGTTGTCGAGCGTCCGGGCGTACGGCGCGATGATGTGGGCCGCGTTCGACACCAGCAGGTCCGAGGTGTCGACGCCGCGCTCGTTCAGGGCGTCGAGCTCCTGGAACAGGACGCGCAGGTCGACCACCACGCCGTTGCCGATGACCGGCGTGCAGCCGGGCGTCAGGATGCCGGAGGGCAGGAGGTGCAGCGCGAACTTCTGGTCGCCGATGACCACCGTGTGGCCGGCGTTGTTGCCGCCGTTGAACTTCACCACGTAGTCGACGCGCGAGCCGAGGAGGTCGGTCGCCTTCCCCTTGCCCTCGTCGCCCCACTGGGCGCCGACGATCACTGCACCGGGCATTCCGCCCTCCCCTCGCCTGGGACGTCCCCAGGACTTGAACGCTTGCCGGGACGCACAGGCCCCCGACGATTATCGGCACGGACGGGCGCGGGCTGAACCGCGCATCGTCCCCGAACGTGCGGAGACCTCCGCAGTCATGCGACCGCGGAGGTCTCCCTCACGTGACGGTCGGTCAGATCTTCTTGCCGGCCGAGCCGAGCTGCTCGCAGGCCTCGACCACGCGGGCGGCCATGCCGGCCTCCGCCAGCTTGCCCCACGCGCGCGGGTCGTAGGCCTTCTTGTTGCCCCACTCGCCGTCGACCTTGAGGACGCCGTCGTAGTTCTTCATCATGTGGTCGACCACCGGCCGCGTGTACGCGTACTGGGTGTCGGTGTCGATGTTCATCTTGATGACACCGTGCGAGACCGCGGTGGCGATCTCCTCGGCCGTCGAGCCGGAGCCGCCGTGGAAGACCAGGTCGAACGGCTTCTCCTTGCCGAACTTCGCGGCGGCGGCGGCCTGGATGTCGCCGAGGATCTCCGGACGCAGCTTGACGGCACCGGGCTTGTAGGCACCGTGCACGTTGCCGAAGGTCATGGCCGTCATGTAGCGGCCCTTCTCGCCCAGACCCAGCTTCTCGATGGTGGCGATGCCGTCCTCGGGGGTCGAGTAGAGCTTGTCGTTGACCTCGGCCGAGTGGCCGTCCTCCTCGCCGCCCACGACGCCGATCTCGATCTCGAGGATGGTGTCCGCGGCCTGCGACAGCTCGAGGAGCTCCTCGGCGATCGCGAGGTTCTCGTCCATCGGCACCGACGAGCCGTCCCACATGTGCGAGTTGAAGATCGGGCCGTTGCCCGCGGCGATCGACTCGGCCTCGAGCTTCAGCAGCGGCTTCAGCCACTCCTCGAGGTACACCTTGTGGCAGTGGTCGGTGTGCAGCGCGATGGTCACGCCGTACTTCTCCGCGACCACGCGGGCGTAGGCCGCGAGCGCGAGCGAGCCGACGACGGCGTCCTTGATGGTCGAGCCGGAGGCGTACTGACCGCCACCGACCGAGACCTGGATGATGCCGTCGGACTCGGCCTCGGCGAAGCCCTGAATCGCGGCGGTGACGGACGACGACGACGTGATGTTGATCGCGGGGAACGCGTAGCCGCCGGCCTTGGCGGCGTCCAGCATCGCGGCGTACGACTCGGTGGTGGCGATAGCCATGGGTTGCTCCTGACATTCATTTGTGCGGATGGAACCGCCGTCCATTCTGTCAGATAACACGGGGGTCAGGGTGGCGAAGGTCCTGCCTCGGGGCGCCGGCCCCGTTCGGCGCTCGCGGCCCTCTCGGCCGCATGCGCCGCCTCGGTCGGATTCCCGGCGAGCGCCGCCGCCCGGCGCCACGCCGCGGCGGCCTCCGCACCTCGCCCGAGACGCTCGAGAAGGTGCCCGCGCGTCGCGTGCAGAAGGTGGTAGCCGTCGAGCCCCTCGACCGCCTCGACCACGTCGAGCCCGACCTCAGGTCCGTCGCGCTCCGACAGCGCGACGGCCCGGCTGAGGGCCGCGACGGGCCCGGGCTCCATCGCGAGCAGCATGTCGTGATAGCGCACGATGCGCGCCCAATCGGTGCGCGGTCGGGTGTGCTCCGCCGCGATCAGGGCCTTCACCTGCCACGGCCCGAGCCTGCGCGCGCTCATCGCCTGGGCGAGGACCGCGTAGCCGCGTGCCACCAGCATGCGGTCCCACAGGGTCCGATCCTGCTCGGCGAGCACCACCAGGCGCCCGGTCGCGTCGACGCGTGCGGCCTCGCGCGACCGGTGGAACAGCTCGAGCGCGAGCAGCCCGCCCAGCTCCGGCTCGTCGGGAAGCGCGTCGGCCGCGATCGCGGTGAGCATGATCGCCTGGTCGGCGAGCGCGGCCCGGGTGAGCGTGCCTGCGACGGCAGTGTGGGCGACGTAGCCCTCGTTGAAGATGAGGCCGAGCACCGCGGTCAGCACTGCAGCGCGTTCGGACAGGTCGGCAGGGATGGTCAGCGGGATGTTGGCGGCGCGGATCTTGCGCTTCGCTCGCACCAACCGTTGAGCGATGGTCGCCTCGGGCACCAGGAACGAGGCGGCGATCTCCGCGGTGGTGAGGCCTCCGGCCAGGCGGAGCGTGAGCGCCACCTGCGCGTCTCGTCCGAGCGCCGGGTGGCAGCACAGCAGCAGCAGCCGGAGCCGCTCGTCACCGACCTCGGCGAGCTCGGCGATGCGCGCTTCGCCGTCCTCCGGCGCGTCCGGCGCGGCGACGCCCGCGCGGGGGTCGACCACGCCGGCGTCGAGCACCCGTGCCTGGCGGGCGACGCGCCTGCCCGCGGCCTTCTCGCGCCTCAGCCGATCGATGCCCGCGTTGCGCGCGACGGTGTAGACCCATGCGGGCGGGTTCGCCGGGACGCCGTCGCGGTCCCACGAGGTCGCGGCGCGGGCGTACGCATCCTGGAGGGCGTCCTCAGCCAGCTCGATGCCGCCGAGGCGGTCGGCGAGGAGGGCGAGCAGGCGCCCGCCCTCCTCGCGCGCGACCGCCGTCAACGCGCGGCCGACCGGGGGCTCGCTCACTCGGGCATGTCGGTCGGGAAGATGGGCCGCACCTCGACCGCGCCCTCCCCGACCGGAAGGCGTCGCGCCCACTCGAGCGCGTCGTCGAGCGTGTCGACGTCGATCAGGTAGTAGCCCCCGATGTGCTCCTTGAGCTCGGCGAAGGGGCCGTCGACCAGCGACGTGGTGCCGTCGCCGGCGTGGCGCACCGTGGTGGCCGTGTCGGCGGACTGCAGCGCCTCACCTCCCGCCAGCGCGCCGGCCTCCTCGAGCGCCTGGGTGTACGCGAACCACGCGCCCATGTACGCGTCGAAGTCGGCGTCGCCGGGCTCGGGCGACGGAAGCGTCGGGTCGGAAGCGATGATGAGCAGGTACTTCATGATGCGACCTCCTGGTCGGTGAGCCCGGGCGTGTCCCGAGTCTCACCCTGATGACGCAGCAACCGCAACAGATCGACACCCCGTCTCAGAGGAGGTGGCCCGCGTCCACATCCGCGTGCTGGCGGACCCAGGAGTGCATCGCGATCGCCGCCGCCGCTCCCGCGTTGATGGACCGCGTCGAGCCGTACTGCCCGATCGCCACCGTGGCGACCGCGGCCTCCCGGACCGCGTCCGACAGCCCCACCGACTCCTGCCCGAAGACCAGGACGCACTCTCGCGGAAGGGCGTAGGTCTCGAGCGGGACGGAGCCGGGAAGGTTGTCGATCCCGATCACCGGGAGGGACGATGCGGCGGCCCAGTCGGCGAGGTCCGTGACCGTCGGGTGGTGACGGACGTGCTGATACCGGTCGGTGACCATCGCCCCGCGGCGGTTCCACCGCCGGTTGCCGACGATGTGCACCTGGGCCGCGAGGAACGCGTTGGCGGTGCGCACCACGGAGCCGATGTTGAGGTCGTGCTGCCAGTTCTCGATCGCGACGTGGAACGGGTGCCGCCGGGCGTCGAGGTCGGCGACGATCGCCTCGTGTCGCCAGTACCGGTACCGGTCGACCACGTTGCGGCGGTCGCCGTGGGCGAGCAGCTCCGGGTCGAGCCGAGGATCCGCTGGCCACGGGCCGTCCCACGGGCCCACGCCGTGCGCGGGCTCGAGATCGCTGGGCTGGTCCACGGTCCGAGCGTAGTCACGTGCCGAGCACCCGCACCTCCGCCCGATCCACCTTGCGGCCGAGCGAGATGTCCGCGCGCTGACCGGCGGCACGGCCGTCGAGCCAGCCTTCGGGCGAGGTGATCGCTCGCGGGCGGCCCGCCTTGAGGTTCGGGAACATCTCCCGGAACGCGCCCTCGACCACGACCGCGCGATCGGCGAGAACGAGCGCCGATCCCGTCCCCTGCTGCTCCGCGTCCCGCAGCGCGCCGGCGTAGAAGTCCTGGAGCCGCAGCCCGACGGCAGCGGCGAAGGCCATGGCGAACGACTTGCGCCGTGACACCGACCCTCCCGCGGCCGCCATCTCGAGGCGCATCGCGGGCACCAGCGTGTCGATGAGCGCGGCGACCATGGAGAGGTCCGACGCGAAGCCGACCAGCACCAGGCGCCCGTTCGGATACCGCACGCCCTCGCAGCTGAACACCGCGGCGATCCGGAACGCCAGGTGCTGCTGATCGAGGATGTACGGCGCCGAGAACGCGAACACCCGCTGCGTCGGCCGCGCCGCCTCATCGGCGGACATCCGCACGCCGGCCTCGTCGATGGCAAGGCGCACCATCAGCCTCTCCGCGCGTTCGCGCGCCCGCTCCCTCTCCTCGGGATACGGCGATCCGCCGTCGGCGATCGCCAGCAAGGTGCGGATCCGGTCGAGCAGCTGCTCGTGAGTCGCCATGGTGCCCCCCGTGGTCGGCGTCGAGGCTTCAGCCTCGCACCGCGGTGCGACACCCCCGCGGGTTCTCCACAGGTCCCGTCACACGAGGTCGACGCGAAGCGCGCCCGCCGCGGCGCGCGCACGCTCGCGCGCCTCGTCCACCGATCCCGCTCGGGCGACGGCGACGGCGACGCGGCGGCGCCCGTCGACGCGGGGCTTGCCGAACAACCGCACGTCCGTGTGGGGCTCGGCCAGTGCATCGTCCACCCCGGAGAACACGGGGACGCCGCTGCCCTCGGCGAGCACGGCGCACGAGGCGGACGGCCCGAGAAAGGCCGCCTCGACCGGCAGCCCGAGCACGGCTCGCGCGTGCAGCGCGAACTCGCTGCGGTCGTAGGCGGCGAGCGTGACGAGGCCGGTGTCGTGCGGGCGGGGGGAGACCTCGTTGAAGAGCACCTCGTCGCCGCGGACGAAGAGCTCGACGCCGAACACCCCTCGTCCCCCGAGCGCACCGGTCACGGCGCCGGCGATCTCCTGGGCTCGCCCGCGGGCGGCGTCGGACATCGGCTGCGGCTGCCACGACTCGCGGTAGTCGCCGTCGACCTGGACGTGGCCGATCGGCGCGAGGAAGGTGGTGCCGCCCTCGTGCCGCACCGTGAGCTGCGTGATCTCGTAGTCGAAGTCGACGAAGCCCTCGACGATCACCCGGGTGCCGCCCGCGCGGCCACCCTCGGCGGCGTAGGTCCAGGCCTTCTCGACGTCCTCGAGCGACCGGATCACCGACTGCCCCTTGCCCGAGGACGACATCACCGGCTTCACGACGCACGGCAGTCCCACCTCCGACACGGCGTCGCGGAGCCCGTCGAGCGTGTCGACGAACCGGAACGGCGACGTCGGCAGCCCCAGCTCCTCCGCCGCGAGCCGGCGGATGCCTTCGCGGTCCATGGTGAGCATGGTCGCCCGCGCCGTCGGGATGACGGTCGCGTCCCCCGCGGCCTCGACCTCGGCGAGGACCGAGGTCGCGATCGCCTCGATCTCCGGGATGATCAGCTGCGGCCGCTCGAGCGCGATCAGGCCCCGCAGCGCGTCGGGGTCGAGCATGTCGATCACGTGCGCCCGGTGCGCGACCTGCATCGCGGGCGCGTCCGCGTAGCGGTCGACGGCGACCACCTCCACGCCGAGCCGGCTCAGCTCGATCGCGACCTCCTTGCCGAGCTCGCCCGAGCCCAGCAGGAGCGCGCGCGTGGCGGTCGAGGTCAGCGGCGTTCCGATCGAGACGGTCATGGCCACCATCCTGGCACCGGGAGGTCCCGGACGCCCCCGTCGGGTTCCTGAGCAACCTGCCAGGGAGGCGCGCGTACGCTGACCCGCGTGAGCCTCACCGCGCTGGCAGCCGCGCTGCCCACCCTGGGTCCGAGCTGGCTCGACCCCGAGACGATGATCGAGACCTTCATCTCCCGGTGGGGCGTGTGGGCGCTCGCCGCCGTCTGCGCCGTGGTGCTGATCGAGACGGGGCTGCTGTTCCCGTTCCTGCCCGGCGACTCGCTGCTCTTCACCGTGGGCCTGTTCATCGGTACCGGCACTCTGCAGGTGCCGCTGTGGGTCGCGTGCCTCGCGCTGTTCCTGGCGGCCTTCGCCGGCGACCAGCTGGGCTACCTGATCGGACGCAAGGCCGGGCCTGCGATCTTCAGCAGGCCCGACTCCCGGTTCTTCAAGCAGGACCACATCGACAAGACCCACGCGTTCTTCGAGAAGTACGGCGGCCGCGCGATCGTGCTCGCGCGCTTCGTCCCGTTCGTGCGCACGTACATCCCGGTCGCCGCCGGGATCGGCCGCATGCACTACGGGCACTTCATCAGGTTCAACGTGATCGGCGCGTTCATCTGGGGCGTCGGCGTCACGCTGCTCGGCTACTTCCTGGGCAACGTGCCGATCATCAAGGACAACCTCGAGGGCGCGGCGCTGGTGATCGTGTTCGTCTCGGTCCTGCCGATCGTGATCGAGGCCATCAGGCACCGCCGCGAGACCGCGGTGGCGATCGAGGAGATCGCCGAGGACGTCACCGAGTAGGTCCCGGCGGGACGATGCGCGGGTGGCGCCTCGGCGCTGCTCCTAGAACTCGACCGACGGCGCCGTGCGCGCCGCCTCCTCCGTCTCGAAGTACTCCTCGCGGTGGAAGCCGAACATGTTCGCGATGATCACGGTCGGGAAGGTCTCGATGCGCGTGTTGAGCGTGCGCACGTTCGCGTTGTAGAACCGGCGACCCGCGGCGACGCGGTCCTCGGTGTTGGTCAGCTCCTGCTGGAGCTGCATGAAGTTCTGGTTCGCCTTCAGGTCCGGATAGGCCTCCGCGACGGCGAACAGCCGGCCCAGCGCCTGGGTGAGCACGTTCTCCTGCTGCGCCTGCTCGGCGGGCGAGGACCCGGGCGCCGCCGCGATGGTGCGCGCCTGGGTCACGGCCTCGAGGGTCGCGCGCTCGTGCTTCGCGTAACCCTTGACGGTCTCGACCAGGTTGGGGATCAGGTCGTGGCGGCGCTGCAGCTCGACGTCGATCTGGCGCCACGCCTCCTGCACCAGGTTCCGGAGCCTGACCAGCCCGTTGTACGCGGCGATCGCCCACAGGATGACGATGACGACCACAGCCGCGAGCGCGACGAAGAACCACTCCATGATGTGCCCTTTCTTGGCGTGTCCGTGTCGACTCTAGCGGGAGGCGCCGTCGACGCCCCCGTCGCCGTCGCGACGCTGCTCCCAATCCTCGATCCCGTCGCCGTCCGCATCCACGCCGACGCCGGTGTAGCGGCGCGACGTGAGCGCACCAGGCGTCACGGCCCACGACGGCCCCGACAGCGGAGCGGTCGGGTCGGGGCGCCCGAGGCCCTGGTCGGTGTAGCTGCGCAGCACGTGGTCCGGGATCCGCCGCGCGATGCCGGTCACCGCGCCCAGGCGCCTCGCGAGCGAGCCGACGCCGTCCCGCCCGGGCTGCCACAGCATCACCGCGCCGCCCTCGATGCGGATCGAGCAGCCCTCGACATCGAAGTCGAGCAGGCGCTCGATCATCCGCGGATCGACCACGTCGTGCGCGTATCGCCGGTCGGCCGCACGGACGCGCCAGCGCTGGTTGAACGCGTGGGACTCGACCTCGACGTCCATGCCCCCGAGCGCCTGGGCGGCGTGATGCCAGGCGTTCTCGGGCACGATCTCGAGCCACGGCAGGTTCACGGGCAGCTCCGCGAGGGTCACCTGGAAGAGCTGCGGCGTGGTGCGCTCCTCACGCCCGGCGACACGGTCCTCGAAAGCGTGGGTGAAGGTCGCGCAGCGCATGCCGCCGTAGGTGCCGCGGAGGATGTGCTCCTGGTGCTGATGCGATCCGGCCCCGAACGGGAAGCGGGAGAAGCGCAGGGAGTACGGTGCACCCCGGTCGAGATGGTCCCAGCCGTGCTCGAGGGCGAAGCGCTCGTGCTCGTCGCCGTGGGCGCGCGCCTCGCGCCACTCCCACAGCGCCCACAACCCGGCCGCGGCGCCGCACAGCAGGCCCACGACGAGCAGCGCGCCCGAGCCGAGGCCCAGGGCGAGCACGGCGAGCAGGCCCGCGACGCCCGCCACGGAGGCGAGGACGTTGCGCGTACCGTGCCTCAGCATCGTCCCCCCGGCAGCGCTCGCGTCAGGCGAGGCCCAGGTCGTCCAGACCGTAGAGGTAGAGGTAGGGCAGGCCCTCCTCCTCGATGACCTGGCGCGCCCCGGTGTCGCGGTCGACGATCACCGCGACCGCGACCACGTCCGCGCCCGCCTCCCGCAGCGCGCTCACGGCGGTCAGCACCGAGCCGCCGGTGGTCGACGTGTCCTCGACCGCCACGACCCGGCGTCCCGCCACGTCGGGGCCCTCGATGCGGCGCTGCAGGCCGTGCGCCTTGTTCTCCTTGCGCACCACGAAAGCGTCGAGGTCGAGCCCGCGCGAGGCCGCGGCGTGCAGCAGGGACGTCGCGACCGGGTCGGCGCCCAGCGTGAGCCCGCCGACGGCGTCCACATCGGCCGGCCCGAAGCCGGCCTCCTCGAGCGCGTCGAGCAGGACGTGGCCCACGAGCGGGGCCGCCCGGTGGTGCAGGGTGATCCGGCGCAGGTCGACGTAGTAGTCGGCCTCCTTGCCGGACGCGAGGGTGACGCGGCCGCGCACCACGGCCAGCTCGGAGATCAGGTCGCGCAGCTGCTCGCGAGGGGTGCCGGAGGTCATGGCGCCCAGCCTAGCGGGGGACGATGCGGTGGCTGGGCGGGCGGGCTCAGTCGCGCTGCTGGCTGCGGCGTCCGCGCGTCATGCGCGTGGGGAGGAGGCCGGCGAGCGCGCCCGCGACGGCGTAGCGCGCGGACGGCGTCACCACCGTCTGGCCGCGGCGGACGGCGGCGAGCGCGGCCGTCACGACCTCCTCGGGATCGAGCCAGGCCTGGTCGGGGAACTCGGCCCGCATGTGGGACAGCGCATCCGAGTCGTGGAAGTGCGTCCGCACCAGCCCCGGCAGCACGGCGGTCGCCGTGACCCCGGTGCCGGCGAGCTGGCCCGCGAGCGCCTGGGTGAACTCCACCTGCCACCGCTTGTGCGCCGCGTAGGTCGAGTTGCCCAGGCGCGACGCGATCGACGAGACCGTGAGGATCGCACCGTGGCCGCGCGCGATCATGCCCGGCAGCGCGGCGTGCGTCAGCTGCGCGGGCGCGGTCACGTGGATGTCGAGCAGCGCCCTCTCCTGCTCCCACGTGGTGGCGGCGAACCCCTCCCCCAGGCCGAACCCCGCGTTGTTCACCAGCAGGCTGACAGGGCGGGCGTCGTCGCCGAGCCGGCTCGCCACGGCCTGCCGGCCGACCTCGGTCGTGAGGTCCGCGGGGAGCAGCTCCACGGCCATGCCGGTCGCGCCCGTCAGGTTGTGCGCGACCTCGCTGAGACGGTCGCGCGAACGGCCCACGAGCACCACCTCGTGGCCCGCGGTCGCGAGCTGCCAGGCGAACTCCTCGCCCAGTCCGGAGGAGGCGCCGGTGACGAGTGCGATGGCCATGCGACGAGGCTACCGGTGGCCGGTACCGTGAACCCATGCGTCTTGCCACCTGGAACGTCAACTCCGTCCGCGCCCGCGCCGAGCGGGTGGTCGACTGGCTGCAGCGGTCGGAGACCGACGTGCTCGCGATGCAGGAGATCAAGTGCAAGCCGGAGCAGTTCCCCCGCGAGGCCTTCGAGGCCGCGGGGTACGAGCTGGCGGTCCACGGGCTCAACCAGTGGAACGGCGTCGCGATCGCCTCGCGGGTGGGCCTGTCCGACGTGGAGACCTCGTTCCCCGCCCAGCCGGGCTTCGCCAAGACGGGTGACCCGGTGGTCGAGGCACGGGCGCTCGGCGCGACAGCGGGCGGCATCCGGGTGTGGAGCCTGTACGTGCCCAACGGACGCGGGATCGGCGACCCCCACTACACCTACAAGCTGGACTTCCTCGGACGCCTCAAGGATGCCGCCGCCGGCTGGACCGACGTGCCGACCGCGCTGGTCGGCGACTTCAACGTGGCCCCGCTCCCGACCGACATCTGGTCGGAGGAGGACGCCGAGGCGGAGACGCACGTGACGCCGGAGGCCCGCGCCGCATTCCACGCGTTCGAGGACGCCGGGTACACCGAGCTGTCGCGCCGCTTCATCCCGGCGGAGCGCACGTACACGTTCTGGGACTACAAGGCGCTGCGCTTCCCCAAGGGCGAGGGGATGCGCATCGACTTCGTGTACGCCTCGGATCCGCTCGCGGCGCTCGCGACCGGCGCGAGCATCGTCCGCGACGAGCGCAAGGGCAAGGGCGCCTCGGACCACGTCCCGGTGGTGATCGATCTCGAGGATCCCGCGTGACGGACGGCTTCGCGCCGCCGCCGTCGCTCGACGGCCCGCGCGCCGCCTCGCCGGCGGGCTCGGGCGCGGGGGCGCCGACGCCCGCCCCGCTCGCGTCACCGCCGCGCCCGCGTCGCCCCCGGCGCCGACGCGGGGTCGTCCTGGCGTGGATCGTGGGCGGCGCCGCCGCCGTGGCGATCGGCGGCGGCGTGGTCGCCGACCTCGCCCTCACCGCGCATCAGCGCTCGCTCGAGCCGGTCGCGCGCGGGTACGCCGGAGGCCTCGAGGGGATCCAGGCGGTCGCCGGGCTGTGCCTGGTCGACGCGCCCGAGGGCGAGTCAGTCGACTCGCTCATCGCCGTCGCCTGTGCGGATCCCCATCGCGCCGAGGTGGTGGCCGAGCTCAGGCTCGGCGGGGCGTGGTCCGGCGACGATGCGCTCGCGCGCCAGGCCGAGGACTTCTGCTCGGTCCAGGTCGCGCGCCTCGTGAGCGGGGAGCTCGCCGAGGGCGCGCGCTGGCGCGTCTGGGTCCCCACCGAGCGCACCTGGGCCGCGGGTGACCGCGCCGCGCTCTGCGTCGTGGTCACGGACCGCGACGTCACCGGCTCGTTCGAGGCCGGCACCGCCGCCTGACGCGCTCAGAACGCCGCGAGCGTCCCCTCGAACAGCTGGGGCGCGCCCGACTCGTCGGGGACGAACGCGGCGCACACCGCTCCGCGCTCCCCCGCGTCCCAGCCCTCGGCGAGCGGCCACGTGTAGAAGATGTCGAGCGGCGAGGACGAGTAGGGCTCGCCCGTGTAGGCCTCGAAGCGCGCCACGCACTCCTCCTCGACCTCCGCGACCACGGCCTCCTCGTCGTACGTGTCGGAGCCGCCCACGTCGAACGTCGCGTACACCTCGGCCTCGTGCGCCTCGTCGCAGGCCACCGTGGGGACCGAGTCGCCGCTGTCCCCGACACCCGAGATGATCAGGCAGTCGCCGAGCACCAGGGGCACCGGCGGGTCCTGAGAGCAGCCCGCCAGCGCCAGGGAGGCGGCGAGCCCGGAGACGAGGATGACGGCGGTGCGGCGCATGGCGGCCACCCTAGCGCGCGGCCCCGGAATGGCGGATCGGTGCACGATAGGGGCCGGTTTCGGGCACCTATCCTCCATTTCGCGGGGAGGGCGGCGCGTGCGCGGGGGTGGCGTCAGGCCGCAGGGCGACGGGCGGCGATCGCCGCGATCACGGCCGGCTCGCCCTGGTCGACCATCCACTGGAGCAGCGACGACGGCGCCACCGGGTTGGCGGCGATGGTGGGCCGCAGCTCCGGCCGGGCATAGGCGAGACCGGCGAGCTCGGTCGCCGTGGCGTACGGGCTCTCGGCGAGCATGCGCTCGCCCTGAGGGCCGTCGGCACCGAAGGGCACGGGCTGCACCGGCTGCTCCGGGCGCGCCGCCAGGGGCGCGTCGTCGTTCGGCGCGCCTCGCATCGAGTCCCGGACCACGACCACGGTGACGGCGAGCGGGACCAGGGGGAGCACCAGGAGGACCGGCGGCAGCTCGAGCGGAAGGACCCCCTCCGCGAGCACGGCCACGGCGATGAAGAACGCCGCGCACACCCCGAACACCATCCGGGACAGGTTGCTCAGGGCCACGCGGGGGTGGAAGGAGGCGATGACGTCGAGTACGAGCACACCCCCCGTGACGACGAGAGCAATTGCCTCTGCCGACCAGCTCGTCACTCGAACCTCCCCCCAACACCCCGCGTGAACCTCGCTATGAATCTTTCATCGTCCCGGGCGTCGCTCAAGCCCCCACTTGTGGGGGCATACCCCCGGGACCATGGACTCTCCAGGAGTTTTGTCACGCGCTACAGTTCGAATCAGCACAGAGAGGAGCTGCCGTGGAGGCGGAGGGGGCGAAGCGCCGGATCGCGCTCGTCGAGGACCATGCGCTGATCGCGGCCGGGTTCCGTGACCTGATGGCCTCGGCGGACGACCTCGACCTGATCGCGGCGGTCGAGACGGTGGACGCGCTGGCGGCGCTGGACCCGGCGCCGGAGCTCGTCGTGCTGGACCTGCGCCTCGCCGACGGCTCGATGCCGTCCGCGAACATCGCGGCCGTCCACGCCCTGGGCGCCGAGGTGCTGATCTACACCGGAGGCGAGGACCGGCGACTGATCCAGGACGCCGCGCGCGCCGGCGCCCTCGGGCTCATCCGCAAGTCCGCCGACCCCGCCACGCTGCTGGACGCGATCCGCACGGCCGCCGCCGGCGGCGACGTGTTCGGCACCGACTGGGCTGCCGCCATCGATGCCGATGATGCGCTCCCGGACGCCCACCTCAGCGCGCGCGAGCAGGAGGTCCTGTCGCTCTACGCCTCCGGGCTCACCGCGGTCTCGGTGGCGCGCGCGATCGGCGTCTCCCGCGAGACCGTCGCGGACTACGTGAGCCGCATCCGCCGCAAGTACGAGGATGCCGGCAGGCCCGCGTACTCGCGCGTCGACCTGTACAAGCGCGCGCTCGAGGACGGCCTCCTCGACGGGTCCCAGTGATCGGGGTCGACGCCGACGGCTCGGCGCGGGACCGCATCCGCCGCACTCTGCTGCTCGCCGTCGGCCTCGGCGCGATCGTGTTCGGCGCGCTGCTCGCCAGCGGCGGCAGCGGGTTCCTCGCGCAGATCCCCCAGCTGCGCGCACCCTACGGGTGGCTCACGGTGGTCGTCGGCATCGTGCTGCCCGCGCTCCTGATCGTGCTGCACCGCGTGCTGCCCCAGCGCGCGCTCCTGATCTACGCCGGCGCCATCTCCGCCACCTTTCTGGTGCTCGAGACGGCGTGGCCCTGGATGATGCTGGAGCCCACGCTCGCCGACGACGCGACCCCGTGGATGCAGGGCATCAACGCCGTGCACGCCACCATGGCCGCGATCGTCTGGCCCCGGATCGTGGGCTGGGTGTATCCGCTCGCGCTCGGGCCGATCGTCGCGTTCGTGCAGGTGCAGGTCCGCGACGGCGCCGGCGTGCCGGCGCTCCTCGACGGCCTGGGCGCGATCATCTTCTCCCTGATCCTCTGCGGCGTGTCGATCGCGATGATCCGAGCGGGCGGCCTGCAGGACGCGGCGGCGCAGCAGGCGCGCGACCAGGCGGCGCTCGAGGCCCGCCGCCACACCCGCGAGCTCGAGCAGGCGCGCATCAACGGGATCGTCCACGACGACGTGATGTCCGTCCTGCTCGCAGCCTCCCGCGAGGATCCGCCGGACGGGCTGAAGGCGCAGGCACGGCACGCCCTCGACCGCGTCGCGTCGCTCGAGAGCGGCGGCACCGAGCACCAGGACTACGACCTCCACGAGTTCGTCGCCGTGGTGCGCTCGACCGTGGCCTCGATCGCGCCGTCGCTGCCGGTCACGTACACCGTCGAGCCGGGTGGGACGCTGGCCGCGCCCGTGGTCGCCGCGTTCGCCGAGGCCGCGGGCGAGGCCGTCCGGAACGTCCTGCGTCACGCGGGGGACGATGCGGCCGCCCACGTCAGCGTCGACGCGCGCCCCGGCGCGATGCGCGTCACGGTCCGCGACTCCGGCGCGGGGTTCTCGACGGCGCGTGTCTCGCAGCGCAGGCTCGGGATCCGCGTGTCCATCGAGCAGCGCATGGCGAGCGTCGAGGGCGGGAGCGCCCACGTCACGAGCACCCCGGGTCGCGGGACCACCGTCGAGCTCGCGTGGAGCGCCGCGTGAGGCGGCGGCTCCGGCTCCGGCCGGACGGCGCGAGCGCGGTCGACGTCAGCCGCCTGCTCAGTCTCGAGACCGACGGTGGCAGCCTCATCCTGGGCATGTTCATCGTCACCAACGTCGCGTTCGCGCTGACCACGATCGGCACGCTGTCGACCGCCTGGCCCGCCTACGTCGCCGTGGTCGTCGTCTCCGCGGCGGCCGTGCTGCTGGTGCGTCCCCATCCCGATCCCTTCCCGCTGCGGGACTCCTGGCTGGTGGTGAGCGCGGTGGTCGTGTCGAGCATCGTCCTGTCCCTCGCCCTGCCCGCTGAGGGCGTGATCGGACGAGCCTCGTGGCATCTCGGCTCGAACATGTGGCTCCTGTGGTTCCTGATCATCCGTGGCCGCGGCAGGCTCGCGTGGCTGGGCGCCGCGCTGATGACGGCCATCACCGTGGGGTGGGCGATGGTCGTGGGCCGTGGCTGGGGTGCGGGCCTGTCGATGCTCGACACCCAGCTCGGCATGCTCGTGGTGGCATCGATCTTCGCGCGCGCGCTGCGCCGGACGGCGTGGCGCATCAACGCGCTGTCCGAGCGCTCCGTCGAGGCGGCGGCCGCCGCGGCCGCCTCCGAGGCCACGCGGCAGGTGCGGCTCCAGCGCGCCTCCGAGGTCGCGCGCCTCGCGGTGCCGTTCCTCACCCGGATCGTCGACGGCGGCCCGCTGAGCGCGGACGAGCGTGCACAGGTGCGCGACGCTGAGGCGATGCTGCGCGACAGCGTCCGCGGCCGCGCGCTGGCCACCCCCGCCGTGCTGACCGCGGCCACCCGGGCGCGTGGCCGGGGCGTCGACGTGGTCCTCCTCGACGACCGCGGCAGCGGGCTGCCGTCCGGCGAGGCGATGCAGAGGGTCGAGGCCCGCGTCGCAGAGACCCTCACGCGGGCGGCCGGCTCGGTCACCGTCCGGCTGCTCCCCGCCGGACGCGACGCGGCGGTGACCATCGTGACCGTCGGCCCCGAGCGGGTGGAGCGCACCCTGCTCGACGTCGACGGCGACGTGATCACCGCCGCCTGAGTCCCGCGAGACGCGTTACGCGAGCGCCTTGGCCTTCAGCTTGTCGTACTCCTCCGCCGTGATGGCGCCCGAGTCGAGCAGTTCCTTGGCGGCCTTGATCTCGCTCGCCGCACCCGCCTCGTCCATGAGGCCCTTGGTGTACTCGACCTGCGCGGCGCGCATGTCCTTCGCGGCGGCGAGGTCGCGCTCGGCCATGCCCTTGCCGCGGGTGAAGATGTAGACCAGCGCACCGAGCACCGGCAGGATCACCAGGAGCAGCGTCCAGAAGATCTTGCCGACCACGGACAGCTTGTCGTCGCGGAACACGTCGACGATGAACCGGATGACCAGGAAGATGAACGAGATCCAGATCGCGAACCACAGCGACCACAGCAGGATGTTGAGGAAGTTGGCGAAGAAGTCCATGTGAGTGCCCCTCGGTCAGGAGACGGCGGGCGCCATGCCTGCCGCTACCTCCGACGTTACTCGCTCGGGGACCGTGGCGGCACCATCACAGGGACGGTGTCCTCAGCGCTCCGCGACCAGCGCGCGGGCGGTCGCCGCATCCGTGATCAGCACGGTGATCCAGCCCCCGCGGAGCGCGCCTCGGATGGCGGGTGCCTTGCGCACCCCGCCGGCCACGGCGATGCGCCGCGGGATCGCGCGCAGCGTCTCGGGCGTGATGCCGATGACGCGCTCGTCGAAGTCGGTCCGCACCGGCTCGCCGTCCGCGTCGAAGTAGCGCAGGCACACGTCGCCCACCGCGCCCGAGGCCCGCAGACGGTCCTGGTCGGCCTCGCTGATCGCGTTGCCGGAGCTCCGCAGCAGCGGCGAGGGCTCGGTCGTGCCGATGCCGACCAGGGCCATCGTCAGGCCGGGCCAGTGCGCGGCGACCGAGGTCACCGAGGAGTCCGCGGCGAGCGAGTCGCGCGCCGCGGCGGTCCCGAGCAGGCCCGGGGCGGGCAGGAAGACCGGCTCCGCCCCCGTCGCGGCGGCGAGCCGCGTGAGCAGCCGGGTCGCGTCGACCTGGACGCGGGACTCGCCGACGCCGCCGACGAGCTGCACCACGGTCTGCGCGACCGGCTGGTGCGAGGGGCGCAGCGACTCGACCGCGGCCAGCAGCGACGCGCTCCACGATGAGATCCCGATGCGGTCCCCGCCGATCAGGGTGGTCTCGAGGTACGTGGCGGCGGCGCTGCCGAGGGCGCGCAGCTCGTCGGCGTCGGCACCGGGGTCGACCACCACCGCCTCGGCGAGGCCGTAGGTCCGCTCCAGGGTCCGCTCGAGCTCGGTGAAGACGCCGCCCGGCTCGGTGACGGTCGTGCGCACGATCCCGACCTCGACGGCGCGCTTGAGCAGGCGCGAGACGCGCGGCTGCGACACATGGAGCTCGGCGGCGATCTCCGACTGGCGCAGCCCCTGCTCGTGGTACATCCGGGCGATGCGCACCATGAGCCGGGTCTGATCGTCCCCCGCGCCCAGGCGGCGGGACATGCCCACGGGTGTCTCCGTCATCGCCACGCCCCTCCTGATGAATTCGCTCGCGACAGTTTATGCGCTGGGTCCCGGGGGCCGGGGCGGGCGCGCATGGCGCCCGCCCCGCCCGCGGGGGTCAGCGCCCCAGCAGCTCGCGAGCCGCCGCGGCGATGCCCTCCGGCGACGCGCCGAAGTGGTCGAGCAGGTACTCGGCCGTGCCGGTGGGCGCGAAGTCCGTGACGCCGACGAGGCGCATCGGGACCGGGTGGCGCTGGACCACGAGCTCGGCGACCGCGCCGCCGAGGCCGCTGGTGAGCGCCTCCTCGACGGTGACGATGCCGGCCGTCTCCCGCGCGGCGGCGACGATCGCGTCCTGGTCCAGCGGGGAGATCGTGGGCATGTTGAGCACGCGGGCGCTCACCCCCTCGACCGCGAGGGCCTCGGCGGCGTCGAGCGCACGGGTCACCACGGTGCCGCAGGCCACGATCGTCACGTCGGAGCCGTCGCGGAGCGTGACGGCCGTGCCGGGGGCGAACTCGTAGCCGGCGGGGTTGACGTCCGGCACGCCCATGCGGGACACGCGGATGAACGTCGGGCCGGGGTTCTCGGCGGCCCAGCGCACGGCCTGGCGGGTCTCCTCCGGGTCGGCCGGCACGATCACGGTGAGCCCCGGGATGGCGCGCAGCCAGGCGAGGTCCTCGATCGAGTGGTGGGTCGGGCCCAGCTCGCCGTAGGCCATGCCCGGGCTCTGGCCCACGAGGACCATGTGGTGCTGCGAGTACGCGGCATCGACCTTGATCTGCTCCATCGCGCGGGCGGTGAGGAAGCACGCGGCGGCGGAGACGAACGGGATCTTGCCGCCGTTCGCGAGCCCCGCACCCACGCCCACCATGTCCTGCTCGGCGATGCCGACGTTGACGAGCCGCTCGGGGAACGCGGACTGGAACGGCGCGAGCTTGCTCGAGCCGACCGAGTCGTTCACCACGGCGACGATGCGCGGGTCGGCCTCGCCGAGCTCGACCAGGGCGTCGACCCAGGCGTCGCGGCAGTCGTGCAGCTGCTTCTGGTCGGTGACGGTCATGACTGCTCCAGCTCGGTGAGGGCCGCCTCGACCTGCTCGGGCGAGGGCACCTTGTGGTGCCAGGCGACGTTGTCGGACATGAACGAGATCGGGTGGCCCTTCATCGTGTGCGCCACGATCGCGGTGGGCTTGCCCGAGGCGGCCGGGACGTTGGCGAAGGCCTCGCGCAGGGCGGCGTGATCGTGACCGTTCAGCTCGACCACCTCCATGCCGAAGGCAGCCAGCTTCTCGGGCAGCGGCTCGAGGTCGTTGGTGTCGGCGACGCGCGCCCCCTGCTGGAGGCGGTTGCGGTCCACGATCACGCACAGGTTGGCGAGGCCGTGGTTGCCCGCGGTCATGAGCGCCTCCCAGTTGGAGCCCTCCTGCATCTCGCCGTCGCCGGTCACGACGAAGGTGCGTCGGGCCGAGCCGTCGATCTTGCCCGCGAGCGCCGTGCCGACGGCGATCGGGAGACCGTGGCCCAAGGGCCCGGTGCTCGCCTCGACCGCGTCGATCTTGGTGCGCGCCGGGTGGCCGTTGAGCATCGACAGCGGCTGCATGAAGGTGCCCAGGTCCTCGGGGTCGATGAACCCGGCCGCCGCGAGGGTCGTGTAGAGCGCGGCGGCGGCGTGACCCTTGGACAGGATGAACCGGTCGCGGTCGGGGTCGCCCAGCAGCTCCGGACCCATGTTCAGCGAGTCCAGGTACAGGGTGGTCAGGATGTCGATGACGGAGAACTCCCCGCCGATGTGGCCCAGGCCGGCGGCCCGGACCATCTGGATGTCGCGCTTGCGGATGGCGCGGGCGGCGGCACGCAGGTGCGCGACCGCCTCCTCGTCGGTGGCGCCCTCGGGCACCCTCCCGATCACCCGGAAGACGTCCTGCGGGACATCCTCGGCGTGGACCTCGGGAACCAGATCCTCTTCGACGGTCATGCGTCGCTCCTCAGGCAGGTGAAGAGGACGTCCTGCACCAGCTTCTGGGCGGCGAGGGCGTCCTGGCGGGACTGGGCCTCGCGCAGCGCGTCGATGTCGAGCTCGTCGAGCGCGCGGTGCAGGCCCTTGAGGAACCGGATGGAGAGGTTGGCCGCCTCCACGGTGTCCTCACGGAACGGGAACTGGTCGAGCTGCCACACGCCCTCCCAGTTGTTGATCTTGAGGGTGTAGAAGAACTCGAACACCTCGACGGGGTGGACGGTGCCGACCACCATGTCGTCGTCCCAGCCGCGGAGGTTGTCGTTGACGTCCATGCCCCACAGGAGGCCCTGGTCGATCAGCAGCTGGGCGGCAGCGGCGGGCGACTCTCCGCCGTAGAGCGCGTGCCCGAAGTCGAGCAGCACGCCCACGTTGTCGACACCCATCTCCTTGATGCCGAGCGCGGTCTTCGCGGCCGAGTCCCAGAACATCTTGTTGCGGGGCTCGCGCGGCTTGTACTCGATGACGATCTTGATGTCGGGGTTGGCCTGCGCGAGCTCGCGCATCCCGTCGACCGCGAGCCGCCACTGCTCGGCGTGGCTGACCTGGAACGGGTAGTCCCAGCCGTCCTGGCCGGGCCAGACCTTCAGGTACGTCGCGCCGAGCGCGCGGACCACGTCGGCCGCCTCGTTGAGGAACGCGATGGCCTCCTTGCGCAGCGCCTCGTCGGGGTTGGTGAACGCGCCCATGCGGTACTTGCGCATGTAGATCTCGGGCGTCACGCCGATCGCCTCGAGACCGTGGTCGGCCAGCGCCTGCTTGACCTGGTCGACCGTCACCCCCTCGGTGAACGGGTAGGGGACGTCGACAACGGAGAGGTCCTCGACCTCGCCGGCGCGCGCGATCTGCTCGAGCGTGGTCACGGCGGGCGCGTAGCCGTCGGTGGCGTAGCGGTCCAGGTAGCTGGCGAAGTGCCAGAGGCCGGCACCGAAGCGGGGCAGGTCAGACATTTTCATTCACCTTCGATTCTTGTTTCTTGGATGGTGACGGGAGCGGCCCGGGGGCGGTCGCTCAGCGCCGTGTGCTGTCGAGGGCCGTCCGCCAGCCGGCACGCTGCTGTGCGCGCCGGTCGGCATCGAGCGCCGGAGGATGGACCCGTGAGGGCGAGGCGGGGGGAAGGGCGATCCCCACCCGCGAGAAGGCCAGCGACGCGACGCCGCGCAGGGCGACGTCGGCCTCGCCGACCACGATCACGTCGCAGCCGAGCACGTCAGCCTGCGACTGCATGAGGAGGGACGATGCGGTGGCGCCCCCGTCCGCGCGGACGGCGTCGAGCGCCTCGCCGTCGGCGAGCATCGCCTCGGCGACGTCCGCGACCTGGTGGGCGACGGCGTCGAACGCGGCACGGGCGACGTGCGCCGGGCCGGTCGCCGCCCCGAGCCCGGTGAGGGTCCCGACGGCGGCGGGATCCCAATGCGGGGCGCCGAGGCCCCCGAAGGCCGGGACCAGGACCGCGCCCTGCGCATCGTCCACCGTCGCGGCGAGCTCGCCGAGCGCGGGGGCGTCGGGGACCCCGAGCAGGCGGGAGGTCCAGTCGAGCGCCGCACCCGAATACCGGATGTTGCCCTCGAGCGCGTAGACGGGTCCGTCCTCGAGCCAGGCCAGGGTGGTCGCGACCCCGTCGCGTCGGCGCAGCTCGTCGCCGGTGCCCTGCATGACGGACGAGCCGGTGCCGTAGGTCGCCTTCACGACCCCCGGGGCGCCGCCTCCGTGGCCGCGCAGCGCGGCGTGCGAATCGGCCATCACCGCGAGGATCGGGATCCCCGCCGGGAGGCCGGCGCAGGCCGTCTCGCCGAAGTCGCCGTTCGACGCCACGACCGCGGGGAGGGCGCCGAGCTCGATCCCGAAGACATCGAGCAGGGCCGGGTGCCAGTCGAGCAGCTCCAGGTCCATCAGCAGCGTGCGCGAGGCGTTGCCGGCCTCGATCACGTGCTGCGCGCCGCCGGTGAGGCACCACACGAGCCACGAGTCGACCGTTCCGACCACGGTCGACTCGACCGCCTGCTCGAGCAGCCAGGCCATCTTGGGGGCGCTGAACATCGGGTCGAGCGGCAGACCGGTGCGCTCGCGGACCGTCGCCGCGTGGCCGGCAAGGTCCGCGCATCGTCCCGCCGTCCGGGTGTCCTGCCAGCTGAGCACCGGTCCGACGGGCTCGCCCGTGCCGGGGTTCCAGGCCACGACCGACTCGCGCTGATTCGAGATGGCGATCCCGACCACGTCCGCCGCGTCGACCTGCGCCAGCACGCGGGCGAGGACGTCGCGCGAGGCGTCCCAGATCTCGGTCGCGTCCTGCTCGGTCCAGCCCGGGGCGGTGTTCGCGATGGACAACGGCGTGCTCGCCGTCGCGAGCACCGCGCCCGTGTGGTCGATCGCGACCGCCTTGGCGTTGGTGGTGCCCTCGTCGAGGGCGAGGACGATGCTCATCGGTCGGCCTGCCAGGCGGCCAGCTCTGCGAGCTTCGCCTCGAGGTCGGCGAAGGTGAGGCGGTTGTCGACGGCGGTGTAGACCCGGATCGGCCGGCCGTCGGGGCGGGGCTCGTAGAGGCCCTCGGCGTCGATGCGGGGCGCGGGCAGGGTCACGTGGTCGCTGGACGCGGGGTCGGGCTCGAACGCGGTCTGGAGGGCGGTGAGGAGGACCAGCGGCTGGTCGCCCATCACGTAGGTCTCGCCCGCGTTCATCCCGAAGCCGGCGAGCATGCGGCCCACCTCGCGGATCTCGGCGTGCAGGTGAGCGCCCACGGAGCCGTGGGGACGCACCCGCGTCCGCAGCTCCGCCGCCGTGACGATCGCCTGGCGGTAGGCGGGCCTCGGCACCTGCCAGATCGGGATCGCGGTGTCGCCGAACACGGCCTGGGCGGCGGGGACGTCGATGGTGAGGTTGTACTCCGCCGGCGGGACCTCGGGGGCCACCAGGCCGATCCCCGGGTGCTCGGAGCCGCCGATCCACACGAGGGTCATGCGATCCGCGATGGCCGGCTCGAGCAGCAGCGCGGAGGCGAGGTCGGTGAGGCCGCCGCCGGCGCAGTAGTAGAGCGGGCGCGGGTCGTCGCGCAGGGCCTCGGCGATGATCGCGCGGGCCGCGGGCGTGTCGAGGGGGGTCGCGGGGTCGGGCATCGCCGTCTCGGCGCCGGCGACCACGCGATCGTCCGCCCCCGTGATGCCCATGCGGGCGAGGATGTCGCGGACGACGAGCACGCCGTGCGCGGCCTGCTCGGTGGTGGGGTCCCACGGCTCGTCGACGTGGAGGTGCGAGGAGACGATCAGCGGGATCTCCACGCTCGGGCTCAGCAGGTGGTGGACCAGCTGGAACAGGTCGTCCGGGTCGCCCATGAAGTCGTTGTCGATGATCACCCGGGTGCGCGGGGCCGTCTCGTCGGCGTCGATCCACGGGATCGCGCCCAGGGCCCAGCGGCGGTCCGCGGGCACATCGTGGACCGCGGAGGGGTCCGGAAGCCTGGTCACCTGCACTCCTGAATATCGATTCACAGTCGAATGGAACTCATCTGGTCCCAGTGAACCCTTCCCGACGCCGCCTGTCAACCGGGGCGCCGGCAAGGCCTGGGCCGCCTTGCCGTCGCCGGCGTCAGCCCTTGACGGCGCCGGCGAGCGCGCCGGAGACGAAGTACCGCTGGAACAGGAGGTAGACGATGAGAACGGGGACAGCGGACATGAACACGAAGGCGTTCAACGGTCCGAAGTCGGTCGAGAACTGCGTCGAGAACGACTGGACGGCGAGCGGAACCGTCCAGTTCGCCTGAGACTGGAGCAGCGTTGTCGCGATCGCGTACTCATTCCATGTTGCCACGAAGTCGAGGATGAACAGCGCGGCGAGCGCCGGCTTCGCCAGCGGGAGGATCAGTCTGAAGAAGATCCGAAGGGTGGACGCGCCGTCGACTCGCGCCGACTCCTCGATCTCATCCGGAATTGACCGCATGAAGCCGTAGAGGACGAACACCTGGTACGGGATGCCGAACGCGAGGTACGGGAGCAGCAGGCCCCATCGATTGTTGAGGAGGTCGAGGCTGAGCATGGTGTTGAACAATGGGCCCAGGCCGATCTGGATCGGCACCATCGAGCCGACCGCGATGAACGCGAGCAGGGCGCGCGATCCACGGAACCGGATGCGCGCGATGGCGAAGGCCACCGCGGCCGCGAGCAGGAGCCCGAGCGGAACCTTGATGACCGAGATGAGCAGGCTGTTCCCACCCGTCGTCCACAGGTTGCCAGTCTCGACAGCGTCTGCGTAATTCGACCACAACCACTCCTGAGGAAGCTCCCAGGCGGCAGAGTTCGCGATCTCGGCCTTCGACTTCAGCGACGTCACGAACATGATGTAGAACGGCACGGCCCAGAGCGCAGCCGTCACGACGAGCGACAGCCAGAGGCCGATCTTGATGTAGTCGGGCGTTCCCGCGGGCGTGGTGAAGGTCCGCTCGCGACGGGCCTTCATCCGCACCGGGGCCGAGGAGGTGGTCATGGCGGTCACTTCTCCTCTCCTCTCATGGTCCAGGCCATATAGGGGATGACCAGGGCGAGGGACACGATCAGCAGCACGGTGGCGACTGCACCTCCCTGGCCGAAGCTGTGGTTGGTGAACGACTGCGTGTAGGACCACAGGGCGAGCACCTGGGTGGATTGCGCCGGGCCGCCGCCCGTCATGCCGACGATGAGGTCGAACACCTTGAGCGAGTTGATGATCGTGAGGATCACCACGACGATGAACGTGGGGCGCAGTGCGGGGATGGTGACGTTGCGGAACACCTGCCAGGCGTTCGCGCCGTCGATCTTGGCGGCCTCGACCAGCTCCTGGGGCACGTTCTGCAGCCCGGCCAGAAGCAGCACCATGGAGAACCCGACCGCCTGCCAGACGGAGGCGACGAAGACCGAGTAGAACGCGAACTTGGGGTCACCGAGCCAGGTCTGGGTCCACGATTCGAGCCCGACCGCCTCCAACAGCTGGTTCACCAGGCCCAGCGTCGGGTTGTACAGCCAGCGCCACATCGCGGCGACGGTGATCGAAGCGAAGACGGCAGGAAGGTAGAAGATGGACCGCATGAGGTTGCGGCCGATCATCCTGCGGTTCAGGCCGAGCGCCAGCAGCAGCGCGATCATCATCGGGACGAGGAGCGAGAGCCCCACCCACAGCACCGAGTTGGTGAACGAGCGCCAGAAGACCGGGTCGGCGGTGAACATCCGCACGTAGTTGTCGACGCCGACGAACTCAGGCTCCTCGGTGCGGAATCCGGACCACTTGAAGAACGAGAGGCGGACCGCGTCGACCATGGGATACACCAGGAAGTAGCCGTAGAGGGCCAGCGCGGGGATGAGGTAGGGCAGCGCGCGCAGGAGCCGAGAGCCACGGCGACGGGTCGTTCTCTGTCGCGCGATGGTGCGCCGCGCAGCGGGCGGCGTGCTGGTGGTGGGGGTCACGATGTCTCCTTGCGGACCCGTGGGGGGCGGTCAGCCCCCCACGGGTCGGCGTCAGGGCGCTACTGGTTGGCGGCGCGGAACTTCTGGAACTCGGCGCCGGCGTCGGCCGGGTCGATGTCGCCCACGAGGACGGCGTTGTGGATGCGCCAGTACTCGGTGGTGACCTGGGTGGAGAAGTTCTGGTCGTTGTTCATGTACACACCGGTGGCGTCGTTGAAGAGCGAGATCCAGGACGGCGCCAGCGGCGAGGCGTCGGTGCGGTCGACGTCGGCGTTCACGGACAGAGCCGCCCACGCGTTGCCGGCGGTATCCTGCCCCTCGGTCGACGTGATGTAGTCGAGGAAGGCAGCAGCCGCATCCGGGTTGTCCGAGGTCTCGGTGATGTAGAAGCCCTCGCCGAAGCCGTACAGGCGCCCGGTCTCCGTCGGGAACATGAAGATGCCGACGTTCTCGGGGTCCATCCCACCGTCGTAGGCGTTGGACTCGAACCAGGTCCCCTCGAAGGCCATCGCGGCGTCACCCGAGTAGAAGAGCAGCGAGGAGTCGTCGTTGCTCATGGCCATGAAACCGTCGTTGATGTACTCGTCGCCCCAGGTCTTCAGCTCGGTGAATGCCTCGGTGACGCACGCTTCCGCACCCCAGTCGCCGTCGCCCTTCGTGAGCTCGTCGGCCTTGTCCGCGCCGCACTTGGTCTCGACGAGCGCATCGAGCAACCGCATCACGTGCCAGTTGACGGTGCCACCGAACTCGATCGGGGTGATGCCGGCGGCCTTCAACTGCTCCGCCGCCTCGACCAGACCGTCGTACGTGGTCGGGAGCTCGGTGATCCCCGCCTGCGCGAACAGCGCCTTGTTGTAGAAGATCGCCTCGCCCTGCTGCGTCCACGGCACGCCGTGGAAGCCGCCGTACTGGGTGATGCCGCCGAGCGCCGCACCGGTGAAGCGGTCCTCCCAGCCGTACTGCTCGTAGTAGGCGGTGAGGTCCTTGCTCATGCCGACATCCACCAGCTCGCCGCCGAGGCCCGAACCTTCCCAGTACCAGTAGATGTCCGGGCCGGCCGAGGTGCCCGCCGCCTGGCGAAGCGCATCCTTGTGCGGGTCGACCTGTCGGGTCTCCGTGACGATGGTGACATCCGGGTACGTCGTGTTGAAGCCGTCCACCAGCGCCTCCCAGGCGGTCGCCTGCGATTCCTCCTGGGTCGGGACCCACACGCTGACCTCGCCGCTGAGACCACCCTCGCCGCCGTCGGACGGGGTCTCGTCCGACCCCCCGCTCGAGCACGCCGCGAGAGTCATCGCCGCCGCAGCCGCGACTCCCGTGAACGCCCACGTCCTCTTTGACCTAAGCATCGCTGCCTCCTTGTTTCCTGATGTTGGGGTTGTCGCCCGTGACCGGGCCGTTCGTGCCACCTGCCGGGTGCCGGTGGCCACGCGGTTTCAGCCCTGGCCCTCCTGCCACCGGCTGAACTCGCGAAGCTTGAGATAGAAGTCCTCGAACATGAGGCGGACGTCGACGCGCGTGTACACGCGCATCGGTCTGGCCCCGGCGACGGGGCGGTAGGCTCCCTCCGCCGTCAGCTCCGGAGTCGGGCGCAGCGAGTAGCGGCTCGAGGAAGGATCGGCTTCGAAGAGCGACTGCAGCGCGGTGAGAAGCACCAGTGGAGAGTCGCCGAGCGCATAGGTCTCGGCAGGACCTCGGCGCTCGGAGATCGCGCGGTCGTGCACGAGCTGAACCTCGTCGTAGAGGTAGGCGCCGAGCGCTCCCGTCGCGCGGACCCGGGCCCGGAGTTCGACATCGGACACCAGGCACTGGCGGTAGACGTCGCGCGGGACCTGCCAGATCGTCGGTCCCAGAGGACCCATGACGACGCGCCCCGCCTCGACGTCGATCAGCAGGTTGTACTCGATGGGCATGGCGGCGGGCGGAGGGAACGCGAGGTCGGCATGCTCCGGCCCGCCTATCCAGATCAGGGTGAGCCTGGTAGCGATGCGCGGCTCGAGCAGCAGAGCGGTCGCGAGGTCCGTGAGTCCGCCACCGGCCGCGTAGTAGAGCGGCGTGTCCGCGTCCTCGCGCATCGCCTCGGCGATGATCGCCCGGGCCGCGACCGAGTCGGCGGGCCTGCCCGGTCCGGGCAGCGCCGCGCTCGCCCCGCGCACGATGATGCCCGTGGACTCGAGCCCCATGCGCGAGAACACTCCTCGCACGACGGCCTCGGCGTTCGCCGCGGTGTCGGGGGCGTCATCGAAGGGATCGTTCGGCGCGAGGTGCGAGGCGACGACGAGCCGAATCTCGACGGACGGCGAGAGCAGGTGGTGCACCAGTTGATAGAGGTCATCGGGATCGCCGGAGAAGTCGTTGTCGATGATCACCCGGGCGCGCGGAGTCGACGTCCGACCGAGCCACGGCGGGGCGTCGAGCGTCCACCGCGCGTCCGACGGGGCGGGGGGCAGTGAGTCCATGCGGGGTACGGTCGCCATCGGCCGAGCCTCCTGAATCTTCATTCATCGTCGAATGTGGTTGACCCTGGAGTTCGCGGCGGCTGCGATGCGACGGGAGCGATCCCCGGGGAGGATCATTAGGTTATCGATAACCCAATGAGTTACCGATAACCTAAACGGGGACGGCTGGAGTCGTCAAGCGGATCTCACCCAGGCGAGGTCGCGATTGTGTAACGGCACTGCGAGCCGGTGGCGACCCTAGGATGACGACACGGCGCCCAGAGCGTCGGGAGAACGGGACGGTGATCATGGCTCGCACGCGGGCAGGCTCGAGGCCGAGCATGGCCGATGTCGCGCGACGCGCCGGCGTCTCGACTCAGACGGTGTCCCGATGCTTCACGGGCACCGGCTACGTGAGCGAGCCGACTCGCGCGAAGGTCGAGGCCGCGATCGCGGAGCTGGGGTACGTGCCGAACCAGGCCGCTCGAGGCATGCGCGCCCTGCGCACGAACACGGTCGGCGTGCTGTCGATGGGCGCGCTGAACTACGGTAGCGCGGGCGTGCTCACGGGCATCGCGCTAGCGGCGCGCCGCGAGGACGTCACCGTGCTGGTCTCCCAGCTCGACATCGATTTCGAGACCCAGGTCGGGTGGGAGCGTGAGGCGCGGCGCGCACTCGACCACTTCCTGGCATTCCCCGTCGATGGCGTCGTGCTCTCGACACCTGTCCCGGGCGTCGAGGCGATCCTCGACGGATGGGACGACGCCACCCCGATCATCACAGTCTCGGAGATGCCGCAGAGCGCCGAGGGATCGGCGGGCACCCATTCGTACACGGCCGGGCTCGAGGCGACCCGGCATCTGGTGGCACTCGGGCATCGGGAGATCATCCACGTCGCAGGGCCCGCATCGCGCAACGAGGCTCGTGAGCGCGAGCGCGGGTACGTCGACGCGATCACGGAGGCCGGCCTGACCCCGCGCGTCATCCGGGGCGCGATCGACTGGTCCCCCGCCTCAGGCGGGCTCGCGGGCTCGCGCGACGATCTTGGCGAGTTCACCGCGGTCTTCGCGGCAAACGACGAGATCGCGCTGGGATTCATGAGCGCGATGGAGTCGCGAGGTCGGCGCGCGCCCGGGGACTACTCGATGGTGGGGGTGGACGACATGCCCACCGCCGCCTACTTCTCCCCTCCGCTCACGACGATGCGCCTCGACTTCCGCGAGCTGGGACGCGCGACGTTCGCCATGCTCCGGGAGCAGATCCTGAGCGGCGCACGTCAGGCCCATGTCACGATCGAGCCGGAGCTGGTGGCACGCTCGTCGACCTCGCCCCCGCGCCGCTAGCGTCTCCGCGCCCGCCAGCGCTCGAGCTCCGCCTCGACGTCCCGGGTCGGGGTCACCAGCGGAGGGCCGGCCGCGGGCGCCGCGCGCGCTGCCAGGACCCGGGAGTTGAACTCCTGAACGGCCGCGCGCACGTCCGCCGGATCGGGCATGGCGTCCAGCCGGGCGTCGAGGCCCTGGTCCTCGCGGCGCAGGCGCAGGGACTCGGGACCCAGATCCGTCAGCTGCTCGCGCTCGACCAGCGCCTTGACCCACCAGTCGGGGTCGCCGCTGGTGAGCCCCGGGATCGGCTTGCCCGCTCCGGGCAGGTTCTCGAAGTCGCCGCGCTCCTGCGCCTCGCGGATCCGGCGCTCGACCCACAGGTGCTGGGTGGCCCCGCGATCGCGGCGGCGCCGCTCGGCGAGCCGCTCCTCGCGCTCGCGGGTCTCCTGCTCCGCCGCCATCCGGGCGACGTCCACCTCGGCGGCCGGCTCGTCGCCCCGCGTCGCGCGGTAGCGCGCCGCGTCGAGCGCCGGGTCCCGCGCATCGTCCATCCCGCCATCGTGGCACGGCTCCCGGAAACGACGAAGGCCGGATCCTGAGGATCCGGCCCTGACGTTCAGCGCGCCCGGAGGGATTCGAACCCCCAACCTTCTGATCCGTAGTCAGATGCTCTATCCGTTGAGCTACGGGCGCGTGGCCCTTGCGGGCCGAGTCACTACTATACAGGCAATCGGCGTGCGCTCCGCACACCCACCGCGCGGGATGCCGCGCACGGATCCACGTGCGACACTCGGGCGACGGGGACGATGCGGGGTCCGCGTGCGGCGTGTCGCTCACGCAACTGTGCGGAGCACCGTGGGGGGCGCGGGACCCTGGCGCGAGAGCGATTCCTTGGCTACAGTGCCCAATAGCAAGTGATCGTTCGGTTTTCCAGAGGGAGCCGGGCGTGCGACGGGGCCGCGAGGTCCTGCGTCGAGCCGAAGGGGGCCGCATGACCACGACGCCGCGGACACGCGGGCCTCGGGGTCCGTACGCCAAGACACGCGCGACCAAGCTCCGCATCCTCGACGCCGCGCTCGCCGTCTTCGCCGAGTCCGGCTTCCGCTCCGGGTCGCTGCGCGAGGTGGCCGACAAGGTCGGTCTCTCGGACGCGGGCCTGCTCCACCACTACCCCAACAAGGCGGCGCTGCTCGAGGCGGTGCTGCGACACCGCGACGACGTCGCCCTGGTCGACTTCCATGTCGACCTCGCCGACCCGCGCGCGGTCGTGCAGGCGTTCGTCGACATCACCGAGCGCAACATGCACCAGCCGGGTGTGGTCGAGCTCTACTGCACGCTCTCCGCCGAGGCGACCACGCCCGACCACCCCGCGCACGGGTACTTCATCGAACGGTACGACTGGCTCCGGGGCCTCCTGACGCAGGCGTTCACCGGGCTCGCCGAGCGCGGTGAGCTGCGCGACGGCGTCGATCCCGCGAGCGCGGCCGTGCAGCTGGTGTCCCTGCTCGACGGACTCCAGGTGCAGTGGCTGCTCGACCGCACGGCTCTCGACATGACGGCGGAGGTCAAGCGGCACGTGGACACCCTGGTGCACGCGCCGTTCGTCGACCCTCGCGCGGCGTGATCCCGAGGATGCCGGTGCGGGCGGGAGGCGCCCCACCCGCACCGGCGCGACGCTACGTGTCGGACCCCTCGTAGCGCCAGCCTCGGAAGGACACGTCGCCTCTCACTGCGACGAGCCCCAGGACACGGCCCGTGAACGAGCCGGCGGTCTCGGCTGACAGGGACCGCCCGTCCACCTCCGCGAGAACGTGCTCCTGACCGCCCGCACGGGCGATGAGGCGCACCACATCCGACGTGATCATGTCGACGAAGCCCGTGATCTCCGGGGCCCCGGCGGTGCCGGGCCGCACCGCGGCGATCTCGAGCTCGACCGGGCCGGGCGGCACGTCCACGGACGCGGTGCGCTCGAAGCCGGGGATGACGGCGCGCGCCTCCACACGGGTGCCACCGGACGATGCGTCCACCAGGACCTCGTAGAACGTCGCCTCGTCGTAGCGCACGGCCAGGCCGCCCCGCGCATCGTCCGCCTCGACGGTGACGGCGGCGGAGGCGGTCTGGTGACGCTGCCGGCGCCCGACGAAGACAGGCGACTGGGCGTCCATGCCCACGCCCTCGCCGCGCAGCGTGATCGCGCCGGGGCGCGCCTGGAGGTCCGCGACGGAGCCCACAGTGCGCCGGATCGCCATCCAGCCGGCGTCGAGCGGACCGTCGAAGGCGATCTCCTCGACCTCGGGGCCGGGGCGCAGGCTGAGCTCGATCGGCTCGGCGGTGGGCCAGCCGTCCACCCAGGCGATGCGGCTGCAGAACGTCTCGCGGCCGAGCGCCGAGAACGACCGCACCGCGCCACGCGGGCGCACGCCCAGGCAGAACATGAGCCACTCGCCGGTCGCGGTCTCCACCAGGTCGCCGTGACCGGTGTTCTGGACGGGCCGCTCGGTGGACCGCGCGGTCAGGAACGGGTTGGCGGGCCCCGGGACGAAGCCGCCGCGCGGGTCGTGGGAGCGCGCGACGGACTCGCCGTGGCCGCGCTCGGTGCCGCCCTCGGCGATGAACAGATACCACCAGCCGTCGCGCTCGACCAGGTGCGGCGCCTCGGGGAACATGAACCCCGAGCCGGACCACAGCGAGCGCTTCTCCGACAGCAGCGCGCCCGTGGCGAGGTCGACGTCCACCTGGCGGATGCCGGTGTGCGTGCCGAAGTCCTCGCCCTTGGTGACCAGGCCGGAGTAGGTGACGATCGCGGTGCCGTCGGCGTCCCACGCGAGGTCGGGGTCGATGCCCTCGATGCCGTCGATCAGCACGCCGTCGTCCCACGGGCCGGCGGGATCCGTCGCGGAGAACACCACGCAGCCGCGACCCATGGCGATGGTGACGATGCAGTAGAAGACCCCGTCGCGGTGACGGAGCGTGGGCGCCCAGACGCCGCCGCCCGTCGCTGCGTCCCCGAGCCCGCCCTGCTCCATCCGGGTGATCACGTGGCCGACGATCTCCCAGTCGACCAGGTCGGTGCTGCGGTAGATCGGCAGCCCCGGCATGTACTCGAAGGTGGAGGTGACCAGGTAGTACGCCTCCCCCACCCGGCACGCCGACGGATCGGGGTTGAACCCCTGGAGCACCGGATTGGGGATCACGGTCACCCTCACGCCTCCAGGGTCACGGTCGCGGCGAGCGGCAGGTCGGCGGCGGTGGCACCCGCGCGGAGGGTGAACTCGCCCGCCTCGTACGCCCAGGCGCCGTCCCAGTGCGCGAGCGCGCGCGCGTCGATCGGCATCTCGACCGTCCCGGTCTCGCCCGGCTCGAGCCTCACCACCGCGTGACCGACCAGCCACCGCGCCGGACGCTCGATCGCGGTCTCGGCACGCTCGGCGAACAGCAGCACCACGTGCTTGCCGGCGCGGTCACCCGTGTTGGTGACGGTCAGGGAGGCGGATGCCGGCGCGGCGAGCGTCACGGGACCGTCGACCGCCAGGTCGTCGATGGCGAAGGTCGTGTAGCCCTGGCCGTGCCCGAGCCAGTACGCCGGCTCGACACCGGCGCGCAGCCACGCCTTGTAGCCCACGTGGATGCCCTCCTCGTAGACGACCCTGCCGTCACGCGGCGTGACGTCGATGACGGGCACGTCCGCCTCGACGGCCGGCCAGGTGGTGGGCAGGCGTCCGCCAGGCTCGACCGCGCCGGTGAGCACATCCGTGAGGGCGTGGCCGAACTCCTGACCTCCGAACCAGCCCAGCAGCACGGCCGCGACCTTGTCGCGCCACGGCATCACCACCGGCGAGCCCGCGTTGACGATCACCACGGTGCGCGGGTTGGCGGCGGCGACGGCCTCGACGAGCGCGTCCTGGTGCCCGGGCAGGGCGAGCGAGTCGCGGTCGAAGCCCTCGGACTCGACCTGGGAGTTGGTGCCGACCACCACGACGGCCACCTCGGCCGCGGCGGCGGCCGCGACGGCCTCCGCGATCAGCGCCTCGGGCGCGCCCTGGCGCGGGCGGCTGCCGAGCGTGAACGCGAGCGCGCCCGCCAGCGCATCGTCCCTCACGCCCAGGTCGACGTCGAAGCGGACCTCGACGGGGACCCCGGCCCGCAGCGAGACGGGCACGGCCGCGACGCGCGGCGAGAGGAGCGCGGCGCCCAGGTCCTCGCCGTCAGGCACGAGCTGCTCGTCGACGCGGAGGTCGCCGTCGATCCAGAGCCGGGCGTGCCCGGTCACGGCGCAGCCCAGCTCGATCTCGGCGTCGGCGCCGGGGGTCAGGGTGAACGCCGCCTCGACCACGCGGCTCGCCGCGATCGGGGCGTCGCCGCCGAACCAGACGAAGTCGGTGGCGAGCCGGTCCTCGTGGGCGAGCTCGGCGCCGTCCGCGTCCCGGAAGGTGATGCGCACGCCGGCGCCGCCGGTCGCGGGATTGGTGAGGGAGTCGGCCGGCAGGCCGGCGAGGCCCACCTGGTTGAGGGCGCCGACCGCGTACGTGACAGCCGCGTCCGGGAAGGCCTCGGCGATCCCCGCCAGCGGCGACACGACATGCTCGGGCACCACGGTCGCGGAGCCTCCGCCCTGGGTGCGGGCCTGGTCCGCGTTGGAGCCGAGCACCGCGATCGAGGCGGGCGCGGCGCCGTCCCACGGCAGCTCGCCGCGGTTCTCGAGCAGCACCATGCCCTCGGCGGCGGCGGCGCGGATGAACGCGACGCCGTCCTCGGCCTCGAACTGCTGCGGGCCGGCCTCGCCGAGCGCCCCCACCCGCTGCGCGAGCAGCAGCATGCGACGCACCTTGGAGTCCACCATCGCCTCCTCGACCTCGCCGGCGCGCACCGCGGCGACCAGCGCGTCGCCCCAGGCGCCGTGCGGGCCGGGCATCGCGAGGTGCTGCTCCGCGTTGGCGGACGCCACGGAGCGCACCGCGGTCCAGTCGGAGACCACCACGCCGTCGAAGCCCCACTCGGTGCACAGCGGCGTCGCGAGCAGGTCGTTCTCGGTGGCGGTCGCGCCGTTGATCGAGTTGTAGGCGCTCATCACCATCCACGCGTGGGACTCGACGATCGACCGCTCGAACGCGAGGAGGTACACCTCGCGCAGGGCGCGCTCGGAGACCTCGACGTCGACGTTGAAGCGGTCGGACTCGAAGTCGTTCGCGATGTAGTGCTTGGGCGTCGCGCCCACGCCGGCGTCCTGCAGGCCGTTGACGTAGAAGGCCGCCAGGTCCGCCGTGAGGCGGGGGTCCTCGCTGAAGCACTCGAAGTGGCGCCCGCCCAGGGGCGAGCGGTGGATGTTGATGGTGGGGCCGAGCACCACGTCGACGCCCTTGCGACGCGCCTCCGCGGCGGCGACGCGCCCGTAGCGGTACGCCATCTCGGGGTCGAACGAGGCGGACAGGGCGGTCGCGCTCGGGAGGTTGAGCGACGGCGACAGCTCCGACCAGACCGGCCCGCGCACGCCCGACGGCCCGTCGGACAGCGTCATCGACCGCAGCCCGATCCGCTCGATCGGCACCGTCGACCAGAAGTCGCGACCCGTGAGCAGCGCCACCTTCTCCTCGAGGCTGAGCTGGGAGATGAGGGTGTCGAGCTCGACAGCGACGTCGACGTCGGAGGGGGTCATGCGAGGGCTCCTTGGATGAGGGATGGGCGGAGGGATGCGGGGCGGAGGAGGTGCGGGCCGGGGCGGCTGGGGGGGGGTGACGGCACCGCCCCGGCCCGCATCAGGAGGGGGCGGTCAGGCCGCTCCCGCCTGGAGGTCCGCCTCACGCTGCGCCTCGATCATGCGGGCACGATCGGCGCGGCGCTGGGCCTGGCGGACGGGGTCTGCGACGGGCGCCGCCATGAGGAGACGCTGCGTGTAGGGGTGCTCGGGGTCGGAGGTGACCTTGTCGCCGTCGCCGTACTCGACGATCTCGCCGTGGTACATGACGGCCACGCGGTGGCTGAGGTGGCGCACCACCGCGAGGTCGTGCGAGACGAACAGGTAGGCGACGCCGGTCGCCTCCTGGATGTCCTTGAACAGCTCGAGGACGCGGGCCTGGGTGGACAGGTCGAGCGCGGAGACCGGCTCGTCGCAGACGATCAGCTCCGGCTCGAGCGCGAGCGCCCGGGCGATCGCGATGCGCTGGCGCTGACCGCCGGAGAATTCGCGCGGCAGGCGCTGCGCGGCGTTGGCGGGCAGGCCCACCTGGTCCAGCAGCGTCCGCACGCGCGCGCTCGCCTCCGCCGCCGGGATGTTCTTCACCCGCAGCGGCTCGGTGAGCGTCTGCTCGATCGTCAGCGAAGGGTTGAGCGACGTGTACGGGTCCTGGAACACCACCTGGATGGAGTCCGACAGGCTGCGGCGCTCGCGCCGGTTCAGCTGGCCGATCTCCCGACCCTTGAACCTGACGGACCCCTCGGTGACCGGCGCGAGGCCGAGCACGGCGCGGCCGAGCGTGGTCTTGCCCGAGCCGGACTCTCCCACCAGGCCGACGCACTCGCCGGGCATCACGTCGACGGACACGCCCTTGAGGGCGCGGAACGGCTTGCGGCCGATCCCCTTGGCGGGGTACTCGACCACGAGGTCCGTGACCTCGAGCAGGGGCTCGGGGCCCTGCGATGCTTCCGTGCTCACTGGGCACCTCCGGTGGCGGTGTGGCGGTCGGACGAGTGGGCGAGCGCGCCACGCGCGGCGCCGTCCTCGAGGATCGCGTCGAACAGGGACTGCGTGTACGGGTGCTGCGGGCCGGCGAAGATGGACCGCGCCGGGCCCGTCTCCACGATCCGGCCGCCCTTCATCACCGAGACCCGGTCGCACAGGTCCGCGACCACGCCGAAGTTGTGGGTGACGATCAGCACGGCGACGCCGAGCTCCTGCTGGAGGCCGCGGAGCAGGTCGAGGATGTCGGCCTGGACCGTGACGTCGAGCGCGGTGGTCGGCTCGTCCGCGATGATCAGGTCCGGCTCGCACGAGATCGCGCCGGCGATCAGGACACGCTGCGCCTGGCCGCCCGACACCTCATGGGGGTAGGACCGGAACGTCTTCTCCGGATCGGGCAGCCCGACCTTGGCGAGGAGCTCGAGCGCCCGCTGCTTGGCCTCCTTGGCGGAGATCCCGAGCGTGATCCGCATGGGCTCGACCAGCTGGCTGCCGATCGGGAACGACGGATCGAGGTTCGACATCGGCTCCTGCGGCACGTACGAGATGCGCCGGCCCTGGAGCTTGCGCATGGCCTTCGCGCTCTTGTCCGCCAGCTTCTCGCCGTCGAACACGATCGAGCCCGCCGCGACCCGCCCGCCCTCGGGGAGGAGCCCGAGGATGGAGAAGGCCGTCTGGGTCTTGCCGGAGCCGGACTCGCCGATCAGCCCGTGGACCTCGCCCTTGCGCACCGCGAGCGAGACGCCGTTCACCACCTGGGTGAGGGAGCCGTCCGGCTGGTCGTAGCCGACCACCAGGCCGGACACGTCGAGCAGCACGGGCGCATCGATCGCGTCGGCCTCGGGGTGGACGATCGGCGCGTCGCCGGACGTGTCGATCGCGGCGTCCGCGGCGGCCTTGGCCTTGCCCTTGAGCTTCTTGGGCTTCGCGGACCGCTCCAGCTCGTCGCGCAGCGTGTTGGCGAAGAGCGCGAGCCCGACCGCCGTCAGCGCGATCGCCGCCGAGGGCCAGAGCAGCTGGATCGGGGCCACGTACATCTTGGAGAACGCGTCGTTGAGCATCGAGCCCCAGTTGGGGGTCGACTGGTCGAGCATCCCGATGAAGCCCAGTCCGGCCTGGATCGCGATCGCGATGATCGCGACGATCGCGGACTGGATGATGACCGGCGCCCGCACCACCGAGAGGATGTGGCGGCCGATGATCGACAGGTCCTTCACGCCGGCGACGCGCGCGGCGTCGACGTACAGCTCGTTGCGCACCCCCACGACGGCCGCGTGGGTGAGACGCGAGAACGCGGGCGTGAGCAGGACGCCGAAGACGGTCATGGCGATCCACATCGACGGGCCGAGCACCGAGCGCGCGGCCAGGAGGACCACGATGCCGGGCAGCGCCATCAGCAGGCTGGTGGTCCACGCGAAGAGCGACTCGAACCACCGGCCGTAGAAGCCGGCGATGAGGCCGGAGCTGACGCCGAGGATGGCGGCGATGACGGTCGCGAGCGCGGCGCCCAGCAGCGAGAACCTCGACGCGTAGAGCAGGCGGGACCAGATGTCGTGACCGGCCCCGTCGGTGCCGAGGATGAACTCGCCGCCCGGGGGCTGGAGCAGGTTGCGGAGGTCCGCGTAGTTCGGGTCGTGTGTGGCGAGCACCCCGGCGAAGGTCGCCGCGAGGATGATCACCGCGAGGATGATGATGCTGACGAGGCCCGTGGGGTTCTTCAGCATCCGCTTCACCAGGTGGGAGCGGTGGCTCGCCGACTCGGCGGCCTGGAGGGACACGTTGGCGGAGTCGCTCATGACAGACGCACCTTCGGGTTGAGGAAGCCCTGCGCCAGATCCATGACGAGGTTGACGATCACGACGACGATGCCGACGGCGACCACCAGCCCCATGACCAGCGGGATGTCGCCCTGGGACGTGGCGAGCACCGAGACCTGTCCGAGGCCCGGGATCGCGAAGATCTGCTCGACGATCACGGCGCCGCCGAGGAGTCCGACGAACTGCACGGCGAGGACGGCGAGCGCGGGTCCGCCGGCGTTGCGGAGCACATGCTTGTAGACCACGCGGTTCTCGGGGACGCCGCGGCTGCGCAGCGTGCGCACCCAGTCCTGGCGGAGGGCGTCGATCACGGAACCCCGCACCTGCTGGGCGACGGCGGCGACCGCGCCCACCGACAGCGCCAGGATCGGCAGCGTCACGCTCGCGAGCCAGCCGGTGAAGGAGGTGCCGATCTGCACGTAGCCGGTGGGCTTGAACCAGCCGAGGTTGAGGGCGAAGACCCGCACCAGCAGGATCGCGATGAGGAAGTTCGGGATGGCGAAGCCGAGGATGGCGGTCACCTGGATGACCCGGTCGGCCACACCGCGCTTGCGGGCGGCCCACACGCCGAGCACCACGGCGATGATCGCGGAGAGGATCACGGTGCCGATCACCAGCGAGAGCGTGACCGCGAGGCGGGAGGTGATGGCCTCGGTCACGGGCTGGGAGGTGAACCAGGAGCGGCCGAAGTCGCCGCGGATCGCGCCGGACAGCCAGTCCAGGTAGCGCGGGATGAGCGGCTGGTCGAGGCCGAGCTCGGCCGTCTTGAGGGCGACGGTCTCCTCGGTCGCGGTGGGACCGAGGATGGTCCGGGCGATGTTCCCCGCGCCCATGTAGAGCAGCAGGTAGGAGATCGTGGAGATCGCGAAGATCAGCACGACGCCGTCGAGCAGGCGTCGCAGGGCGAAGCGCACCATCGGGGGGTCCTTTGTCCGAGGGGGGTGTGCGAGGTCTGGGGAGGTGGCGCCCCCCCCCCCCCCCGCCCGGGGCCCCCCCGCCCG
>NZ_JAUHPZ010000011.1:0-72606 GCF_030418375.1 Demequina lignilytica | reverse complement strand
CGGAGAGGATCATCCACCCTGGTAGACATGTGAATTCGGGCCCGCCCAACCCAGCCTGGGGACATCAGTCGGAAGGGCGCGGCCGGGAAGGGTGCGGCGAGAACGGTGCGGCCGGAAAGCAGACGGCCGCGAACAGCGTGGCGACGCGGGGACGCTCGACGCCCTGCCCTACATCTCCTCGTGGCGCTCGGGGTCGCCGTCGAACAGCCGCCCATCCTCGCGCCCGAGCGCGGTGATGGCCGCGACCTCCTCGGGCAGCAGCGAGAACGAGTCGACGGCCAGGTTCTCCGCCTGCCGCGACGGCGTCGCGGACTTCGGCAGCGGCACGGTGCCGCGCTCCAGGTGCCACCGCAGGATCACCTGCGCGGGCGTCACGCCCAGCCGGGCCGCGGCGGCGACGATCACTGGCTCGCCGTACGGCGCCTGCCGCTTCCCGAGGGGGCTCCAGGCCTCGGTGACGATGCCGTGCCGCGCGTGGACCTCGAGCAGCTCCTCCTGCGGGAAGTACGGGTGGAGCTCGACCTGGTTGACGACGGGTACCACGCCCGAGTCGTCGATGATCTCCTCCAGCAGCCGCGGCGTGAAGTTCGAGACGCCCACGGACCGCACCACGCCGCGCTCCCGGAGCTCGACCAGCGCGCGCCAGGCCTCGCGGTACCTCCCCGTGACGGGGTTGGGCCAGTGGATCATCAGCACGTCGATGCGATCCAATCCAAGTCGGGCAACTGACTCATATCCCGACGCCAGCGCCCGCTCGTAGTCGTGATGCCGACCGGGCAGCTTGGTCTGCACGGTCAGCTCGTCGCGCCCCGAGCCGGACTCCACCAGCCAGTCGCGCGCCGCACGCCCCACCACGCCCTCGTTCTCGTAGTTCACTGCGGAGTCGAGCAGCCGGTACCCCGTGTCGAGCGCGGACCGCACCGCCGCGGCGCCCTCGGCGCCCACCAGGGGATACGTACCGAAGCCGAGCGCGGGGATGGTGAAGCCGTCGTTGAGCGTGAGCGTGGGAAGGGTCATGCCGTCCACCCTATGCCGGGTCACCGCCCGCGTGACCAGGCGGAGGTCAGCCCCCGGCGATACCGTGGCAGGAGGAAGAGGAGGACGTCATGGCACGCCTGGTCTACGCCACCATCTGCTCGCTCGACGGGTATGTGAACGATGCGCAGGGGGAGTTCGACTGGGCGCAGCCCGACGAGCAGCTCCACGACCACTTCACCGACCTCGCCCGGACCATCGGCACCTATCTGTACGGCCGCCGCATGCACGAGACGATGGTGGTCTGGGAGGACCTCTACGGCACGCCGGTGCTCCCGCCGCACCTGCGCACCTTCGCCGAGGCGTGGGTCGCCTCGGACAAGGTGGTCTACTCGGGCACCCTCGACGAGCCGGGCATCCCGCGCGCCCGCATCGAGCGCGAGTTCGACGCCGACGACGTCCGCCACCTCAAGGACCGTGCCGACCGCGACCTCGGCATCGGCGGCCCCACGCTCGCGGCGCACGCCCTCACGGCCGGCCTGGTCGACGAGATCCAGCTCGCCGTGGTCCCCGCGATCGTCGGCGCGGGCACGCGCGCGCTGCCGGACGGCCTGCGCCTGGACCTCGAGCTGCTCGAGCACCGCACGTTCCCGCAGGGATCCGTGCTGCTTCGCTACGCCGTCCGCTGAAACCGCGACCCACCAGGCATGACGGTGTAGCGCCCACCACGGCCGCGAGGCACACTCGAACCATGACCCCGGCCCGCCCCAGCATCGTCCTGACCGCCGACCCCGCGCGCGCCACCACGTCGGTGAGTCCGACGCTCATCGGCGCGTTCCTCGAGGACATCAACCACGCCGTCGACGGCGGCCTCAACGCGAACCTGGTGGCGAACCACTCCTTCGAGGGCGTCTACCTCCGCCGCGGCACCCACACCAACACTGTCGCCGCGATCACGCATCGCAAGCCGCGTACCCGCATCGACCCGATGCGCCACTGGGACGTGCGCGGGGGAGCGATCGCCTTCCCCGCCACGGAGATCGACGATGCGCGGGAGCCGGGGCTCGCGGCCGACCGGCCGCTCGTCCCGGGGAGCAGATACGCCCGGCTGGTCTCCGACGGGATGATGGTGCTCCGCAACGCCGGCCATGGCCGCGCCGCCGCCGGCATCGGCGCCCGCCGCGGGGTGGTCCTCCACCTCGACCTCCTGGTCCGCCGGCACTCCTTCGACGGGCCGTTCGCCGCCCGGCTGGTGGACCGCCGAGGCAAGGTGCTCGCCACCGCGGAGCTGACGGTGGCGCCCGCCCCCGACCACCCGGGCTGGGAGCGCGCGACCGCCGCCCTGATCCCGTACGGCAACTCCCTCGCGGCGCTGGAGATCGGCTTCAAGGGCACCGGCACGGTCGACGTCGACGAGGTCCGCCTGATCCCCGCGGATCACTGGGGCGCCGGTGACCCCCGGTGGAGCCAGGGCGTGCTGCGCCGCGACCTGGTCGAGGCGATCGCCGACCTCAAGCCGCGCTTCATCCGCTTCCCCGGGGGCTGCATCGTCGAGGGTCTCGACTGCGCGAACGCGTACGACTGGAAGCGGACCGTCGGCCCCCTCGAGCGGCGGCGTCCCGACTACAACCTGTGGGGGCTGTCCACCCGGGGCGGCGACTACTCGCAGTCCTTCCAGGTGGGCTACTACGAGTACTTCCTCATGTGCGAGGACCTGGGAGCCAAGCCGCTGCCGGTCGTGGGCGTCGGCATCGCCTGCCAGCTCCGCTCGAGCGAGACGCTCCCGATCGACTCCGACGCCTTCCGAGCGGTGACTCAGGACGTGCTCGACCTCATCGACTGGGCGACCGGCGACCCCGACACCAACGAGTGGGCGCGGCTCCGCGCCGAGGCCGGCCACCCCGAGCCCTTCGCGCTCGACATGATCGCGATCGGCAACGAGAACTCGGGCCCCGGGTACCTCGAGCGGTTCCGGATCATCCGCGAGGCGGTGCGGGCGCATCGTCCCGGCATCGAGGTGGTCCTCTCCGCGGGCGCGCTCGCCTGGGGCACGGAGTACGAGATGGCGTGGGCTCACGCGAGGAGGCACCCCGAGGGCACGATCGTCGACGAGCACTTCTACAAGAGCCCCACCTGGACCATCGACGCCGCCACGCGCTACGACGACCTCCCGCGCGACGTCCGCGTCGCGGTGGGCGAGTACGCCGCGAACCTTCCCTCGGGGCTGGTCCCCAAGCCGGTGCGGCCGCTCCCGAACTCGTTCCGCTCGGCCCTCGCGGAGGCCGCGTTCCTCACCGGTGTCGAGCGCAACGCGGATGTGGTCGCGATGACCTCCTTCGCACCCCTGCTCAACCTGGTCAGCCGGGGCCAGTGGGAGCACAACCTCATCGACTTCAACCCGTTCTCCGCCATGCGCAGCGCCAACCACCACGTGCAGCGGATGTTCGGCGCGACGGTGCGCGAACGCATCGTCCCCCTGGACGCCGCGCTGCCCGAGGGCGTCCTCGCCTCCGCGACGGCGGGGGACGATGCGGTGGTGGTCAAGATCGTCAACACCAACGGGCGGCGCGAGCTGGTACGCCTCCGCGTGCCCGGTGCGGCGAACGGATTCGCCGACGTCGAGACGCTCTCCGCCCACGACGAGGCGCAGAACCGTCTCACGTGGGACGCGATGCGCGGGCGCAGGAAGGTCACGCCGCGCGTGTCGCGCCGTGAGGTGAGGGACGATGAGATGGTGATCCGGCTGGGAGGCCGGACGCTGGTCGCGGTGACGGTGCCGCTCAGGACGCTCGACGAGGAGTGATGATGCGCGTGTGGAGGCTGACGTGAGCGGCACGGACATCCCCGGCATGGACCGGGCCGGGTCCGCGGGTGAGGGCTGGAATCCCGGCACGCGGCGCATGCATCGGGATCAGGGGGCGCGCGCGGCGATCGTCGTGTCGCTCGCGATGGCCCTGCTGTGGTGGTTCGACGCCTCGGTGCTGGTGCAGTCGCTGGTGGTGGCCGCTGCGTTCGGCGTGGAGACCTGGATCGCGTACACGCGGCGGGACTCCGTCGGGCTGCGCGGCTTCGGCATCGCCGCGGTGGTCGCCCTGGCCGGGGTGATCTTCGCGCTGGTGAGCACCGGCAACGCGCTCCTGAGCGCGGGTCTCGGGCTGCTGGGCGCGGCCGTCGGCATGAAGGACATGTACCTGGGCGGCCTCGGCCTCGGCATCTCGATCGCCGCGCTGCGCCTGACCCAGCTGATCGGCGGCGACAGCGGCCTGCAGATCGCCCTCGCGGTCATGCTCGCCGGCGTGCTCGCGCTCCTGCACGTCGGGGTGCGGCGCATGGGCGAGGACATCTGACGGGCGCCGTGGTCGCCGCGATGGCCGTGATGGCCCCGAGCGTGGGCCCCGTGGGGCTCGAACCCACGACCTACGGATTAAAAGTCCGCTGCTCTACCAGCTGAGCTAGAGGCCCGGCCCCCATCGTAGCGACGGCGCCGCACCGCGTTCGTGACCCCGATGACCACCGCCGCGACCACCGCGCCGCCGAACGCGCCGAGGGTGTTGAGCAGCACGTCGTCGATGTCCGCGACCCGTCCCAGCGCGAGCTGGGCGATCTCGATCGCGGCGGAGAGCATGCCGGACACGACCGTGGCGACCATCACCCGCAGCACCACGGTGAGCCGGCGCATGAGCGCCACCAGCACCGCCCCGAGCGGCGCGAACATCGCGAGGTTGCCGATCAGGTTGAGCCACGCGATCCGCGAGTCCGACCGGAGCGCCCGCTCGATCTCCTGGAACAGCGTGAGGTTCACGGAGGAGGTGCCGGAGTTCGAGAACGACGTCGAGGCCCCGACCGTCAGGAACGCGATCCCGGCGAGGCAGGCCACCAGCGCCCCCCACAGCAGGACCCGTGCCCCCGCGCCGCGCATCGTCCCGAGGACGGACACCAGCACCACGAGCACCAGCGCGACGAACGCGTACGGGCTCGCGGCCTCGGCGGCCTCGGGCACGGTCAGGAACATGCTCCCCCTCCAGGTGTCAGCACACGTAACGCCCGGATGGCCGCGGTTGTGCCCGCGCCTGCCGCAGCACGGCTAGACGACCAGGCCCAGCTCGGCGAAGCCGCGCCAGGCCATCATCACATTGAGCGGGCGGTCGAGCACGGCCCACGAGGCGCACTTGGTGACGGCGATGCCGCGCAGTCGCGCGTCGAGTCCCGGATCGTCGCAGGACGATGCGTCCCGGTAGGCGGCCACCGCCGTCGCGACTCCCGCGGCGGAGGTCGCGGTGTAGAGGAAGCTGAGGTCGACGGCGCGCTCGCAGCGTGCCATCTTCCCCCAGTCGATGATCCCGCCGAACTCCCCGTCGACGGAGAGCAGGTTGGACCCGTGCGGATCCGCATGCGACCAGACCTCCTCGGTCGGCCCCGGCGCCGCGACCGCCTCGCGCCAGATCTCCCGCGCGCCGGCGACGGACAACCGCTCTCCCGACGGGCCCTCCGCCTCGGCGAGCAGGTCGAGCGCCCACTCGAGGTTCTCGACCCGCTCCCCGAGCGGTATCGACTGCTCCGGGTTGACCCACGCCTCCGCGGGCGCCGGCACGTGCACCTGGGCGAGGGCGGCGCCCACGGCTCCCGTCGCATCGTCCCGCAGCGGCGAGACGTCCGCGGTGCCGCCCTGCAGCCACGACACCACGGCCCACGGCCACGGGTAGTCCCCCTGCGGGTCGCCGGTCGCCACCACCCGCGGATGCGCGAACGTCCACCCGGCGCCCACGGTGGTGAGCAGGTGGTTCTCGCGCTCGAGCGGCCCCACGGCCCCCGCGACGCGCGGCAGGCGCAGCGCGAGCTCGGGACCGACGCGGAAGACCACCATGTCCCAGCCGTCGAAGCGCTCGCCCACCTCGAGGTCGGCGAGCTCCGGCAGCTGGGCGGCGAGCAGCTCGTGCGCGAGCGCTCGCGAGATCGCCGGGTGCGCGGGCGGCGGGCCGGAGTCTCGGATCATGCGGGCACCAGGGCACGCCATCGCGTGGCGCGCATGTACACCGCACCCAGCGCCAGCCCCGCGACGACGATCCCGCCGACCACCATCGCGATCGCCGCGTAGCCGTTCGCCGGATCCAGGAAGGGATAGGGGAACCACCCATCCGTGGCCCCGCGCACCAGGGTGACCGCCACCCAGAGCAGGGGATACGCCATCACCCAGGGCAGCAGGCCCCATGGCAGCGGCCGCCGCGGCCCGTCGACCAGCCAGTCCGCGACCAGCGCGACCCCGGACAGCCCGTGGACCACCAGGTTGGTCCACGCCCAGGGCTCGTCGTCGGTGGGGAGCAGCAGCGTCCAGTAGACGGTGACCACGATGGTCAGCGTCACCGCGGCCGTCAGCCGCAGCAGCTCGACCCACTCGGGCCGCTCCCGTCCGACGTAGCGCGCCGCGATCGCCAGCGCCGCGACGCCGATCAGGTTGTTCTGGATGGTGAAGTACCCGAAGAAGTTCCACGGCACGAAGCTGCCGTCCGCGATGCCCTGCCAGGCGAGCCGGCCGACGGCCAGCAGCATGAGCGCGGCGACCAGGACACGTGCGACGGCGAGGGTGCGGACCATGGCGCGACGCTAGCAGTCGGGCGCCGCGCATGCCGGTCGAGCGCACCCGGGCGCGAAATAGGACGTATGCCCCTGATGGCGGCGTGATTCACGCGATGGAATGGATGTCACCAGAGCGACAGCATCCAGTCGTGACAGATCGCGCGCCGCTCCGGTACCGCCACAAGCGGGCTGGGGTGGAGTGTCAGGCACTGCAAAGGAGCAGGCGATGAGCACCCATGCCCACACGTCCTGCACGGAGATCCGCACAGCCCAGGGGAGGCGAACGTGACCGCGACCGAGCTCCACACCGAGGCCGCGCTCCGGCGCGCCGCGTCCTGCCTGAACGAACGCGACGCCGACCTGCTGATCGGCTACGTCCGCGGCGAGACGGAGGCCCAGCTCGCGAGCCGGCTCGGCTACCGCTCCGAGGGAGCGGTGCGCCTGCGCCTCAACCGCCTGCGCTGGTACGTCGCCGCGGCCTTCCCCGGCGACGAGGACGTCCGCGACCTGGTGACGGCGACGCACGCCCCCTGAACGGACCCACCGCGGGCGCCGGGGCCTACAGCCCCGCGAGCAGCAGCGCCGCGAACGCGACGGCGCCGGCGGCCATCGCGACGCCGGAGGTGCGCCGCCACACGGCGACCCCGATCGCGACCAGCGCGGCCAGGTGCCACGCCCCGAAGCCCCGCCAGGCGCCCTCGTCGAGCAGCAGCGCGTTCGCGACGATCGCGGCCATCGCGGCCGGTCCCACCAGGCTCAGCCCCTTGGCGATCCGCGGCGGCAGCTCGCGGTCGCGCAGCAGCATGACGCCGGACAGCCGGATCGCGAAGGTGCCGATCCCGGCGGCGAGGAAGATCAGGAACGCCGTCATTCGCCGGCCGCCGAGTCGTGCGCCAGCCCGTCATCGGGGTGGCGCGGGTCGGGTCGCCTGCGATCGGGGACGAAAGCGCCGGCCGCGATGCCCGCGAGCGACCCGAGCAGCACGTTGAGCCCGTAGGGCAGGTCCTTCGCCACCACCACGGTCACGGCCGCCACGGCGACCGCCACGAGCGCGGGGGCCCCGTGCAGTCCCGGCACCAGCACGGAGATGAACATCAGGGGCACGATGAACCCGATCTGCCACGCATCCGGGATCACCGGCCCGAGCGTCACCCCCGCGGCGGTGCCGATCAGCCACACGCCCACGAACGTCGACTCCGCGCCGTGGACGAACCGCCGTCGCCGCACCGGATCCGGATAGCGCTCGTGGTGCTGCAGGGTGATGACCGCCGACTGGTCCGTCATCAGATACGACAGCCACAGCTTCCAGCGGGTCGGGAAGGGCGCGAAGATCGGCGCCATCGCGGCGGACCACAGCGCGAAGCGCGCGTTGATCACCACCGCCGTGATGACCGCGATCACCGCGGGCGCGTTCGCGCGCAGCGCCTCGAGGATCGCGATCTGGCTCGCGCCCGCCTGCACCATCACGGACCCCATGAACCCCGTGACCGGGTCGATCCCGACCACGCGGACCAGCGCGCCGAACGCGAGCCCGAACAGCACCGCGCCCGGCATCAGGGTCGCCACCGCCCGGGCACCCGCCCAGAAGTCGCGGCGCGCCGAGGGGATCTCGGCGGCGGAGGCGGAGGCGGTCACACAGGCGAGTGTGGCACCTCAGTGTGGCGCCAAGGTTTCAGGAACCGGCACCCGCCTCGGCCTCGGCGGCAGCCTTCCGCGCGGCGACGAACGCCTCCCGGGCGGCCTTCGCCGCCGCGGCGAGCTCCGCATCGTCCCACTCCGTGCTGACGCCGTCCTTCTGCGCGAACCGGTCCAGGTGCGACCCGACCACGCCCATGACGCGATGCACGTCGGCGTCCTCGGCGCCTGAGACGGCGATCTCGAGCGACCCGGGGGTCGCGGTCAGGCGCGCGATCGCGGTGCCGAGGACGATGCGGCCGTCGCCGCCCTCGTACGTCGCGTCGAGCTTGTTGCCCAGGTGGGAGCACAGCTGCTTGAGGTAGCGCTCGGGGCGGTCGGTGGGGAAGCGGCCGGTGGTGCTGAGGGTCATGGGGACTCCGTTCGTCATCGGTAGTAGGCGGCGATCCGGTCGCCGTCGAGGTGGTGGACACGGAAGGGGGCGCCGTACACATCGGACAACGCCTCCTCGGTGATCACTTCTTCCGGGGTGCCGTCGCGGACCACGCGTCCGTCGCGCATCGCGATGATGCGGTCGGAGTGGACCGAGGCGTAGTTGATGTCGTGCAGCACCAGCACCACGGAGGTGCCGTGCTCGTCCGACAGCGTGCGCAGCAGCTGCATGAGCGCGGTCGCGTGGACCAGGTCCAGGCTGTTGAGCGGCTCGTCGAGCAGCAGGTAGCGCGTGTCCTGCGCGAGGACCATGGCGACGTAGGCCCGCTGGCGCTGGCCCCCCGAGAGCTCGTGGAGGCCGCGCCGGTCGAGGTCCGCGAGGTCGCACCGCGCGAGCGCCGCGTCGACCGCGGCGTGGCAGGCCGGCGTGAGCCGGCCCTTCGAATGCGGGTGGCGCCCGAGCTCCACCAGCTCCCGCACGGTGATGCGGGCGGGCGTGTGCGAGTCCTGTCGCAGGATCGCGAGACGGCGCGCGACCTCGCGCGACGGCGCCCGGTGGACGTCGAGGCCGTCCAGGTCGACCGTGCCCGCATCGACGCCGAGGAGCCGGCTGACCATCGACAGCAGCGTGGACTTCCCGGCGCCGTTGGGGCCGATGATCGACGTCACGCCCGCGCTCGGGAGCTCGAGCGAGACGCCGTCGACCACCAGGTGGTCGTCGTAGGACTTGGTGAGCGAGTCGAGGGTGATCACCGGCGGGACTCCTTGATCAGCATGGCGATGAAGACGACCCCGCCCACCAGGGAGATGAGCGAGCCGAGCGTGCCGTTGAAGGCGAGGACGTGCTGCAGCACCGCCTGGCCCAGCACCAGGGCGACCGCCGCGACCAGCATCGCGACCAGCAGGTTCGCGCCATGCCGGTGGGTGCCCGTGAGGCGGTAGGCGAGGTTCGCGACCAGCAGGCCCAGGAACGTGACCGGGCCCACGAGCGTGGTCGAGACGGAGACCAGCACGGCGACCAGCGCCATCGCCAGCATGACCGTGCGCCGGTGATCGAGCCCGACCCCGATCGCGCCGTCGCGTCCGAGGGCGAGCACGTCGAGGCGCCGTGCCATCGCGAACGCCCCCGCGACCGCGGCCGTCAGCACCACCGCGCCCACCGCGAGCAGCGTGGTGTCGATCGAGGTGAAGCTCGCGAACAGGTCGGCCATCAGCGCGTCGAAGGCGTTGGGGTCCATCACGCGGAACAGGAAGCCGCTGATGGAGCTGAACAGCGTCCCGGCGATCACGCCGGCGAGCACGGTGGTGTAGAGGCCCCGCGTCCCGTCGCCGATCACCGCGCGGAACAGCAGCAGCGACGCGCCCAGCATCACGCCCGTGTTGAGCGCGAACAGCGCGAGCGGAGGCATGGCGAGCGCGGTGGCGGCGCCGGTGCTCCACACGATCAGCGTCGCGACCAGCACGTACAGCGAGTCGAAGCCCATGATCGAGGGCGTGAGGATCCGCGACGCCGTCACGGTCTGGAACACCACCGTCGCGACCGCGACCGCCGCGCCCACGATCACCAGCGCGGCCAGGGTCTCGAGCCGCCGGGGCAGCGCGAAGTCCCAGTGCCCGTCGACCCCCCACGTCAGCAGCAGCGCGGCCGCGCCGAGCGTCGCGGCGGTCAGCGCGAGGACCACCCGGCGCACGCGGGCCGCTCCCGGCGGCGTGCGCCGGGCCGTCGGGAGGGACGATGCGGTGGTCGCCGGGGCCGCGGGCGCCGCGGTGACCACCGCATCGTCCCGCGACAGCGTCGCGTCAGGCGCGTGCAAAGCGGTTCCCCTTCCTCAGGATCAGCGCGAGCAGCACCCCGGCGCCCAGGACGCCGACCACGGAGCTCACCGGGATCTCGTACGGGTGGATGACGAGGCGTCCGATCAGGTCGCACGCGAGCACGAGCGCCGCGCCGCCGAGCGCGGTCACCGGCAGCGCCCGGCGCAGGTTGTCCCCCACCAGCAGCGTCACCACGTTCGGCACGATCAGCCCGAGGAACGGGATCGCGCCGACGGTGACCACCACCACCGCGGTGGCGAAGGAGGCGACGCCGAGCCCGGCGGCGAGGGTCGCCCGATACGGCAGCCCCACGCTGGTCGCGATCTCGCGTCCCATGCCGGCCGCGGTGAGGTGGTGGGCCATCAGGTAGGCGGCCGCGGCGGCGGCGCCGGCGAGCCAGAGCGTCTCGTAGCGCCCCTCGATGACCCCCGAGAAGTCGCCGTTCATCCACACCTGCACGGTCTGGGTGAGGTTCGCGCGGTACGCGATCATCTCGGTGGTCGCGCGGAAGATGCCGCCGAGCACGAGCCCCAGCAGCGGCACCATGATCATCTCGCGCAGCCGCAGGCGCTCGACCAGCAGCAGGAACAGCGCCGTCCCCGCGAACGCGAACACCAGCGCGATCCCGATCTTCGCCATCACCGAGGCGCCGGCGAAGAGCAGCACCGCGACCAGGACGCCCAGGCCCGCGGCGTCGATGGTGCCGGCCGTGGTGGGCGCGACGTAGCGGTTCCGGGTGAGCGCCTGCATGATGAGGCCGGCGACGGCCATCGCGGCGCCCGCGAGGATCACCGCGGCGGTGCGTGGGATCCGGCTCACCGTGACCAGCCGCAGCTGCTCGGGATCGGTGAGCACGGCGCCCCAGTCGAGGGTGGCGGCGCCCACGGCGAGCGAGGCGACCGCCAGCAGCGCGACGACCGCCGCCGCCACCCCGAGGGTGACGGCGGCGGTGCGGCCGCGGAGCGAGGTCACGAGGCGACCAGCGCCCCGATCTCCTCGCTGATGCCGTCGAGGGCCGTGAGACCGCCGAACGCGAGGTACCACTTCTGGGTGTCGACGTAGGCGATCGCGTCGTCCTGCGCGGCCGAGGTGCCGTTCACCAGCGCGTTGTCGAGCAGCGCCTGGGCGCTCTCGCCCTCGGCGCCGATCGCGGCGTCGCGGTCGAGCACGATCAGCATGTCCGCGTCGGTCTCGGCGAGGAACTCGTAGGAGATCGCGTCGCCGTGGGAGTCGATCGCCACCTGGTCGGCCGCCGGGGTGATCCCGAACAGCCCGTAGACGAAGTCGAAGCGGCCCTCCTCGGACGGCCCGAACGCGTTGATCTTGCCGCCCGTGGTGAGCACCACCAGGCCGGTGCCGGCGCTCGCCGCGTCCTCCGCTATGGCGGCCGCGTCGGCCTCGAAGCCCGCGACCGCCGCGGTGGCGGCGCCGTCGAGGCCCAGGATCGTGTCGAGCGCCTCGGCGTTGCGCTCGAGGGTCGCGAGGAACGCGTCGGTGCCCCACTCGAAGCTCAGGTCGACGGTCGGGGCGATCTGCTCCATCTCCTCGAGCGTCGCGGAGGAACGGCCGCCGACGATGATGAGGTCCGGCTCGGCCGCGTTGACGGCCTCGTAGTCGGGCTCGAACAGCGTGCCCGCGTTCTCGGTGCTCTCGGCGTAGCCGGCGAGGTAGCCCGGGATGCCCTGGTGGGGGATCGCCACCACGCGGTCGCCCTCGCCCAGCGCGTCGATCGTGTCGAGGATGCCGTGCTCGAAGACGACGATCCGCTGCGGGTCCGCGGAGAGGGTCACCTCGCCGGTGGCGGTGGTGACGGTGATCTCGGTGGGCGCGGAGGCGGCCTCGGCGGCGGGGGACGATGCGGTGGGCTCGGTGGCGGCCGCGCCTGCACAGGCGCTGAGCCCGAGGGCTGCCATGGCGAGCACGAGCGCGCGCGGAAGGCGTGCGACGGTCATGGTTCTCCTTCGATGGTGGGCCGCGCGGGGCGGCTCCGACGACGTTGCAATGAGGTGAGGCTTGCCTAACCTCGTGGGCCCGGATTAACGCTACACAGGCGTTGCTAAAAAACCAAACAGATTCCCGATCCGGGGAACAAACCGGGCCGCCCCGGCGTCTTTATCCATGCACCCACCACGGCGAGAGCCGCATGGGACGTCAAGGTGAGAGCACGTGGCGTCCGACCTCCTCCCCCCCTCGGAGGTCGGGCGCCTCGTGTCTGACCAGGCATGAGGCCGGGAGCCGTCCGGCGCGCGATTCGGGAGCGCGCCGCGCGTACCCTGTCCTGGGAAGGAGTCCCCCATGACGCAGCACAGGATCGTGAAGACCGACGCCGAGTGGCGCGCGCAGCTCACCGACATGGAGTTCGCGGTGCTCCGCGAGGCCGCCACCGAACGCCCGTGGACCGGAGAGCTCATCGACGAGAAGCGCGACGGCGTCTTCCGCTGCCGCGCCTGCGGCGCGCAGCTGTTCAGCTCCGGCACCAAGTTCGACAGCCACTGCGGGTGGCCGAGCTTCTACGACGCCGACCCCGAGGCCGTCACCCTCCACGAGGACCTCACGCACGGCATGGTGCGCACCGAGGTGCGATGCGCCGCGTGCGACTCGCACCTGGGCCACGTGTTCCCCGACGCGCCGCAGACGCCGACGGGGGACCGGTTCTGCATCAACTCCGTGTCGCTGACCTTCGACCAGGCGGGCGAGTCCGCCTAGTGGCCGAGCCCCGCTTCCGCCGCCCCGCCATGCTGGACATGGAGATGGCCGACCAGCTCGAGGGCGACATCGACCCCGCCGACCGCGGGCTGATCGCCCACGAGACGGCCGCCGCGATCGTCGCGCAGGCCCGCGAGTCCGGCGACCCGGAGCTGGTCGCGCGCCTCGTGCGCCTGGTCGACGAGGAGGGCATCGACACCGTCGCGATGATGTGGGCCAAGGCCGGGGAGCACACGCTGCCCGGAGCGCTGTGGCGCATCTACATGATCCGCGAGTGGGTCAAGCACGATGCCGCCGCGGTCGCCCGCTCGTACCACCACGGCGTCAACGCCGCCCACGTGCGCCACGCCATCGCCGGCGTCGAGGACCCGCCCGGGCCGTCCGAGGTGCAGGCGCTCGCGGACGCCGTGCTGTCGGGCGTCTTCAGCGGCGACCTCGCGGTCGCGCTCGAGCGGGCCGGGGCGTTCTGCCGCGTGGTCGCGACGGGCGCCGCCTTCGAGGCGCAGTCCGACGAGGGCCACGCCGACCGCCGCGCCCACGCCACCACGCTGCGCGCCGCCCAGCTGCTGCGCACCGGCGAGGACCTCGAGCGCTGCGCCGCGATGTGGCGCGAGGGCCGCCTGGACTGAAGCCGCGCATCGTCCCGCGCCGCCCCTCCCTCCCCCCCCCTCACCCGCACAGTCCGCACGGAATCGGTCCCGGGTCGGCGGCGTGTCGGGGCGGATCCGGGCCGCGCTTTCGGCGTGTCGTCCCCGATTCCGTGCCCACTGTCCAGGGGTGGGCAGGTGGGGCGGTTGTTCCCGGTTCCGCAGGCCGCGAACAGGCCGGTGGAGGGGCTCGACAGCCTGGTTTTCGGGCGTATGGTGGTGGTGACGTCGGACCGCGGCAGCCCCGGGCTCCAAATCCAGCCGCCTCGAGCGGCCTTCGCGCCGACTGGCGCTCCCGGTCCGACGTCTTCATCTTCTCCGGCCGGCGGATCCGGACGCTCAGCACCTACCGTCGGGGCTCAGGCGTCCGGATGCCCGGCGGCGAGGCTCTATCGTGCCTGGTCGCGTCGCGCGCATCGACCGGCCCTGGCGAGGCGGTAGGTGCTGAGCGTCCGTCGCGATGCGGCGATCAGACGTGGACGCGCAGCAGGTGCGTCTCGACCGCGACCACCACGGGGCCGGATTCCGTGTCGTTCACGTGCGCGACCAGCACCCCGCCGGCCGGCAGGTAGGGGTTGCTGCGCGGCAGCGCCCCGCGGGTGTACGGCCGGATCGACGCGCGCATCAGCTCGATGATGGTCGGCAGGGTGGGCCGGTGGACGCACACCGCTCGCGCGGAGGTCTTGTAGAACAGCTTGGCGAAGGTCTTCGCGGTCGCGAGCGGTCGCTCGGCGTGCGAGGGCTCGGTCAGCGAGTCGTGGGTCTTGACCTCGACGCCCACGGCCGCCGCGTACGGCGCGACCGTGTCGACGCACCGCCGCGCGGGCGACGAGTCCACCCGCCCCACCCCGAAGCAGGAGATGAGCGGCACGATCGCGCGGGCCCGCTGCGCGCCCGCCTTGGTGATCGGCCGACGCAGGTCCGCGAGCTTCCACGCCTTGCGACGCTTGGCCCGGGCGTGGCGCACCAGCACGAACGGGCGCGTGTCGAGCCGTCCCGCCTGGTAGGCCTCGATAAGCGCGTCCAACGGCCGCAGGTCGTCGGGGAACGTGATGATCCGGTGCGCCTCCTCGACGGAGAGCCATCGCAGCCGGTCGATCTCGTGCTTGGCCGCCGCCTTGTAGGTGGGCCGGGCCTTCACGGAGCGCGAGCCGGACGGCAGCACCGTGGCCGCCCAGTACTTCACCACCTTCTGCTTGCCCGCCCCGATGGGGTACCGGATGGTCGGCAGCGGCTGGCCGAGCTCGATCTGCTTCCCGGTCTCCTCCGCTACCTCGCGCACCGCGCACTCGGGCAGGTGCTCGCCCGGGTCGAGCTTGCCCTTGGGCCACGACCAGTCGTTGTACCGCGGACGATGCACGGCCAGCACCTGGAGCTCGCCGTTCCGGACGCGCCACACCAGGGCACCCGCGGCGACGACGGTGCCGTCGGGGTAGTGGCTCACTACTTGCCCTTGGCCCTGCGCTTCGGCTGGCGCTTGATGTAGATCTCCTGCAGGTCCTTGAGGCGCTCGCCGTGGCCGTCGGTGACGGTCCGCGCCCACGACCCGTCCTCGTGGAGCTCCCAGCCGGCGACCTTGGCGCTCATCGCGAGGTCGACGTTCTCGATGAGGTTGGCCTTCTGCTGCTCGTCGGTGACGGTGATGAGCGCCTCGATGCGGCGGTCGAGGTTGCGGTGCATGAGGTCGGCGGAGCCGATGAACACCTCGGGATCGCCGTCGTTCGCGAACGCGTAGATGCGGGAGTGCTCGAGGAACCGTCCCAGGATCGACCGCACGCGCACGTTCTCCGAGAAGCCCGGCACGCCCGGCCGCACGGCGCAGATGCCGCGGACGTTGATGTCGACCTTCACGCCGGCCTGCGAGGCGCGGTACAGCGCGTCGATGACCTTCTCGTCGACCGCCGAGTTGACCTTGATCTTGACCCAGGCGTCCTTGCCCGCGCGGGCGTGGCGCGCCTCGTTCTCGATGCGCTCGATGAGGCCCACGCGGACCCCGGTGGGGGCGACGATCAGGCGGCGGAACTTCGCCTTGGGTGCGTAGCCCGACAGCTGGTTGAAGAGCTTGGTGAGGTCGGCTCCGGTGTCCGAGTCCTTGGTCAGCAGCCCGTAGTCCTCGTACAGGCGCGCCGTGCGCGGGTGGTAGTTGCCCGTGCCGATGTGGCAGTAGCGGTGGAGCCCGTCCTCCTCCTGGCGGACCACGAGCGACAGCTTGCAGTGCGTCTTGAGGCCCACCAGGCCGTACACGACGTGGACGCCCGCCTGCTCGAGCTTGCGGGCCCAGGAGATGTTCCGCTGCTCGTCGAAGCGCGCCTTGATCTCGACCAGGGCCAGCACCTGCTTGCCGTTGTGCGCGGCCTCGATGAGCGCATCGACGATCGGCGAGTCGCCGGAGGTCCGGTACAGGGTCTGCTTGATCGCGAGCACCTTGGGGTCCATCGCGGCCTGCGCGAGGAACGCCTGCACCGACGTGGAGAAGGAGTCGTACGGGTGATGCAGCAGGACGTCGCCCCGCGTGATCGCCTCGAAGACGTTCTGCTCGGCCGCGGTCTCGACGGGGGCGAGCTTGTGATGCGTGGTCGGCCGGAACGAGGCGAACTGGAGCGACGGCCGGTCCAGGTCGGCGATCGCGTTGAGACCGGTGAGGTCGAGCGGCGCCGGGAGGTGGAACACGTCGTTCTCGGTGATGCCGAGCTCGCGCACCAGCAGCTCGCGGATCTTCGCGGGCAGGTCGTCGGCGACCTCGACGCGGACGGCGGGGCCGAACCGACGGCGGAGCAGCTCCTTCTCCATCGCCTTGAGGAGGTTCTCGGCGTCGTCCTCCTCGACCTCGACGTCCTCGTTGCGGGTGACGCGGAACGTGTAGTGGTCGACCACCTCCATGCCGGGGAACAGGTAGTCGAGGTGGGCGCCGATCACGTCCTCGAGCGGCACGAACGAGCGCGGCTCGTCCGACAGCGAGGCCGCGTCGGTGACCTGGCCCACCTTGCCGGCGGCGTCGACGGAGAGGAAGCGCGGCAGCGTCTCCGGCACCTTCACGCGCGCGAAGAAGTCCTTGCCCGTGTCGGGGTCGCGGATCTCGACCGCGAGGTTCAGGGACAGGCCCGAGATGTACGGGAACGGGTGCGCCGGGTCGACGGCGAGCGGGGTCAGCACCGGGAAGATGTCGGAGCGGAACAGCTTGCGCAGCCGCTCCTGCTCGGCCTCCCCGAGCGAGTCGTACCGCACCAGCGTGATGCCCTCGTTGGCCAGCGCCGGGCGGACCTGATCCTGGAAGACCTCGGCGTGGCGGTCCATGATCTCGTGGGCCCGCTCGATGATCGCCTCGATCTGGCGGGTCGCGCTCATCCCGGTCGCGGACGGCACCGCGAAGCCCGCGGCGATGCGGCGCTTGAGCCCGGCGACGCGGACCATGAAGAACTCGTCGAGGTTCGACGCGAAGATCGCGAGGAACCTCGCCCGCTCGAGCAGCGGCGTCTGCGGGTCCTCGGCCATCTCGAGCACGCGCTGGTTGAACGCGAGCCAGCTGAGCTCGCGGTCCAGGTAGCGGTCGTCGGGCAGCTCGCCGGTGGGCTCCTCGTCCTCGTACGAGACGGTCGGCAGGGCGTACGTCTCGTCGGACTCGATGCTCGGCTCCGCGCCCTCGGCTGGCGGGGCGGCGGGCACGGCATCGTTCATGTCGAGGCTCTCGGGCATGGGGCCATGCTTCCACGCTCCCGACCGCGTCGCTACCCTGCGCGCGCGACCTGCCACGCCGGGCGCACGACTTGCGGCTTTCAGCCATTTCAGTCAGTATTGAAACGTGCCGATGGACGATGCGCAGCACCAGTACGTGGACAAGGTCGCCACGTTCTTCACCATGTTCGGCTCCACTCGCGCGTGGGCGGAGATCCTGGGCTGGCTGATGATCTGCGAGCCCGCGGAGCGCACGCAGGCTGAGCTCGCCGAGGACCTCGGGCTCAGCGCCGGCACCGTGTCGACGCAGCTCCGCACCCACGTGCAGCTGGGCATGGTCGAGCAGGTCCGCGTGCGCGGCGAGCGCGTCCAGCGCTACCGCCTCAAGCCCGGCGCGTGGCGGGAGGTGATGACGTCCGAGCTCGGGCGCATCCAGGCGCTGGGCGACCTTGCGTCCGCCGCGGCTCCCGTGATGCCCGGGGACCGGCCCGACCGGGTCACCGAGCTGGGCGACCTCGCCGGTTTCTTCGCCCGCGAGTGGCCGCCGTTGATGGAACGCATGACAGCAGAGCTGGAGAAGGGAACGCCATGACCACCACCCCCGCGATCGAGACCGCAGGCCTGACCAAGCGGTTCGGGGACTTCACCGCGGTGCAGGACGTGTCGCTCCAGATCGGGCCCGGCGAGATCTTCGGCTTCCTCGGTCCCAACGGCGCCGGCAAGTCGACCACGATCCGGTGCCTGCTCGACCTGATCCGTCCCTCCGAGGGCGAGTGCCGGATCGTGGGCCTCGACTCCCGCAGGGACGCCGTCGAGATCCGCCGCCACCTGGGCTTCCTGCCGTCCGATCTCGCGCTGTACCCGAACCTCACCGGGCGCGAGACCCTGCAGTTCCTCGCCAACCTCCGGGGCGGTGTCGACTGGGCCTGGGTGGACGCGCTCGCGGACCGCTTCGACGCGGACCTCGTGAAGAAGGTCGGGGAGCTGTCGAGCGGCAACCGTCAGAAGGTGGGCCTGATCCAGGCCTTCATGAACCGCCCTGAGGTGGTGATCCTCGACGAGCCGATCACCGGGCTCGATCCCCTGGTGCAGCTCGAGTTCCACACCCTTATGCGCGAGCACGTCGCGGACGGCAACACCGTGTTCCTGTCCTCCCACACCCTGTCCGAGGTCGAACGCGTCGCCGACCGCGTCGGCTTCATCCGTCGGGGCCACCTCATCGCGGTCGAGCGCATGAGCGACCTGCTGGACAAGGCGCTGCGCAGGGTCCGCCTGGAGTTCGCGTCGCCCGTGCCCGCCTCCGCCTTCGACGGCGTCGAGGGCGTGCACGGCGTGGCCGTCGAGGGCGCATCGGTCACGGCGCAGTACGAGGGCTCGATGGGTCCCTTGCTGCGGGTCGCCACGGCCCACGACGTGCTCTCGCTCGAGTCCTCCTCGGTCGACCTCGACGAGATCTTCCTCGAGTTCTACCGCGACGAGCTCACGGAGGCGGAGGCGGTCTGATGCTCCAGACCCTGTATCTCAAGACGGTCCGCGACCGCTGGCTGGGTGCGCTCATCGGCGTCGCCTCGCTGTGGCTGGTCGCCGTGTTCGGCATGTGGGCCTACTCCGGCATCGGGGACGAGGCGGTCGACTTCTTCGACCAGATGCCGGAGTTCTACTCGACCATGATCGGCATCAGCGGGGACGCGGGCGTCACCGGCCTGATGATGTCGATGATGTTCAACTTCCTCGGGCCGTTCGTGATCGCCGGCATCGCGATCTCGATGGGCGCCGCGGCCATCGCGGGCGAGGAGCGGGACGGCACCATGAACGTGCTGACCACGGCGCCCCGCTCGCGCAGCCGGCTGTTCGCGTCGAAGTCCGCCGCTGCCGTCACCATCGCGCTGGGCGTCAACGCGCTCGCGTGGCTGGGCTACGTGGGCGTGGTGCTCGTCTTCGGCGAGAGCTCGACGGGGGTGGACGTCGGGGCGGCGACCGTGCACGTGCTGGTCGTGTCGCTCCTGTACGGCGCCGTCGCGCTCGCGATCGGCGCCGCGACCGGCCAGCAGCAGCTCGCCTCCGGCGTGGCGACCGCCTTCCTGGTCGTGTCCTTCTTCGCCTCCGGCCTGCTGCCCATGATCGAGGGGTGGGAGGACTGGGCGAAGGTCTTCCCGTGGCACTACATCGGGGCCTCGCAGCCGCTCACCAACGGCGTCGACTGGTCGCAGATGGGCGTCCTGATCGCCATCACCGCCGGCCTGGTCGTGGTGGGCTGGGGAGCGCTCATCCGGCGCGACCTGCGGTCCGGGGAGGGGCGGCTGTCGATCGTCGCCCGCCTGCAGGACGATGCGCGGGTCGCCAAGGTCCTCGAGCTCCTGCGCGGACGGTCGAGCACGCGAGGCATGCTCGGCATGGCGCTGTCCGACTCGCGCGCGCTGCTCACGATCGCCGGCGGCGGGATGTTCGCGATGATGGTCGTGATGGGTCCGCTGTTCAACGCGGTCTCCGACGTGGTCGGCCAGTTCGCCGACGCCTTCCCGGACTCGATCATGGCGATGGTCGGGTTCGCCGACTACTCGCGGCCCGAGGGCTGGTACCACGGCGAGGGGCTGTCGATCCTCGCGCCCGTCGCGGTGGGCGTGGTCGCGATCGCGGCCGGCGCCGCGCTCGCGGGCGAGGAGCGGCGCCGGACCATCTCGGTGCTGCTCACCTCGCGGGTCTCGCGCACGCGGGTGGCCTGGACCCGGGCGACCGCGGTGCTGATCGCCTCCCTCGGGGTGTCCGCGCTCACCGTCGTCGGCATGGCGCTCGGCAACTGGATCGCGGGTCTGGGCATGTCCTATGCGCACATCTTCGGCACCGGCGTCCTGCTGTGGGGGCTGGGCGCGGTGCTCGGCGGCGTCGCGTTCCTGGGCGGGGCGCTGACGGGCCAGCCGCGCATCGCGGTGGGCGCCGGCACGGGTGTCGCGATCGTCGGGTGGGCGCTGACCGCGTTCGCGGCGGTCAACGACGCGCTGGAGCCGATCGCCCACGCCTCACCCTTCTACTACGTCACCTGGCACTTCCCGCTGGACAACGGCATGTACTGGTACCAGCCGGTGGTGCTGTTCGGCGCGGCGGCCGCGCTGTTCGCCGCCGGTGTGGCCGCCTACCGGGAGCGTGACCTGCGGGGGTAGCCGGGCTGGCGAGCGTCCCGGCGCGGCCCCGCCCGTTGCATAGGGTGGAGCGCATGGCTCGTCCCCGCATGCGACCGTCCGACGCCGTGACCGCTGTCTGGCCCGGCGTGCTTCTGCTCGCCCTCGGCATCGGCGGCTTCCTCGCCGTCCTCGACTGGGTCAGGGAGCAGGAGGACCTGTTCCTGCTGGACCAACCGCTCCTCGAGTACCTGTCGCAGAACCGCACCCCCGGGCTGACGGCGTTCTTCGAGGTGGTCACCACCATCTTCGGGCCCGTGGTGCTGCCGATCGTGGTCGCGGTGATCGCGCTGATCTGGTGGCGCGTGTCCCGTTCGTGGTGGCATCCGGTCCTGCTCGTGGGCGCGATGATCCTCTCGACGGTGCTCGGGATGGGGCTCAAGATCGCGGTCGGCCGTGCGCGGCCCGAGGACGTGTTCATGCTGATCCCGGGCTTCGAGACCTCGTACTCGTTCCCCTCCGGCCACACGATCGGCGCCACCACCTTCGTGCTCGTCGTGAGCTACCTGCTGCTCCACGAGGACTCGGACGCGACCTGGCGGCTCGCGCTGTGGTCGGTCGGCGCGGTGCTGATCATCGCGCTCGTCGCCCTCAGCCGCCTCTACCTCGGCTACCACTTCCTCACCGACGTGCTCGCCGGGGCGTGCGTGGGCGTCGCCGTCCTCGGGGTGGTGGTGGCGGTCGAGCGGTGGCGCGACCTCTCGCTCGAGCGCGTCGATCCGCCGCAGGGCCTGCTGAGCCTCGCCGAGGTGGACGACCGCCCGTACGCGGCGCCGGATGCGGAGCGCGCCGACCAGGAGCGCGCGGACGAGGCTGTCGCCGGCTCGGAGGAGGGTCCTGCGGAGGAGCCGGACGCCGACGACCCGGCGTCCCCGGCCGAGCCGCAGGACGAGCGCCCGGCGTGACCGCCGAGCCGTCCCGGAAAGCAAGGATCCCCGGGAGGGCAACCGCGCTGGGGGGCACCGCGGCCGCCCCCTCCCGGGGACGTCTTGGGGCGGACACCCGGTCGCCCGGGTGGCATCGCCTCGCTCAAGTGTAGGGGTTGGGAACCCGCGGCGCCACCAGTACCGGGCGGGGTTTCCTGCGAATCTGCTGAGACCGGTGCACGGAACCTGCGTCGCCCGACACGTGTCGGGGAGCAGGCGCGTCCGGGGGCGGTCCGGCGGCGTCAGGTGACCGTGATCTCGAGCTCCATCCCGAGGTCCCGATGCGTCCCGACCGAGCAGTACAGCGTGTAGGTGCCGGGCTCGAGGGTCACCGTGAACGCGTCGGTCTCGGTCGGTCCGATGATGGCGGTCGCGGCGCCGTCCACGCCCTCGATCACCAGGTCGTGCGCCATGCCGCCGGTGTTGAGCAGGGTGAAGGTGACCTCGCCCGCGGGCACCGTGTCGGTGGAGGCCGTGTAGCCGTACTCGAACGCGGACACGTCGACGGATGTGCTCGTCACGGGCCCGTCCGACGTCTCGGCGGGTGCGGGGCTCCCGTCCGTGCACGCGGCGAGGATCCCGGCGAACGCCACGATCAGCAGCGCGACGATCAGGTGGCGGAGAGCAGCCTCCGGCGAACGGTGCATGGGGACCTCCACCTCTCACCGTACGTCGGCGGCCACCGCGCCGCCCGGCGAGCGGCGAGCCCCGAGAACCCTCAGTCGCCCTTGCCCGCCTCGAGGCCGCCCCGGATGGCGTCCATCACCGACGAGTCCGCGAGCGTGGTCACGTCGCCTACGGGCCGGTTCTCGGCCACGTCGCGCAGCAGTCGGCGCATGATCTTCCCTGACCGGGTCTTGGGCACCTCGGACACCACCATGATGGTGCGCGGGGTCGCCACCGGCCCGATCTGCTTGCGCACGTGCTTCCGCAGCTCGCCCGCCACGGCCTCGCCGTCGTCGGGGATGCCCGCGACGTCGCCGCGGACGATCACGAACGCCACCACCGCCTGGCCCGTCACCTCGTCGTTCGCGCCGACCACCGCCGCCTCGGCCACCCACGGGTGCGCGACCAGCGCATGCTCGATCTCCGTGGTGGTGAGGCGGTGGCCCGACACGTTCATCACATCGTCCACCCGGCCCAGCAGCCACAGGTCCCCGTCGACGTCCTTCTTCGCGCCGTCGCCGGCGAAGTACAGGCCGTCGAAGTGGTTCCAGTACGTCGACACGTAGCGGTGCCGGTTGCCCCAGATGCCGCGCAGCATCGACGGCCAGGGCTCCGTGATGACCAGGTACCCGCCCTCGCCGTTGGGCACGGGCCTACCCGCATCGTCCACCACGTCGATCGCGACGCCCGGCACGGGCGTCATCGCGCTGCCGGGCTTGGTCGCCGTCACGCCCGGCAGGGGCGAGATCATGATGGAACCCGTCTCCGTCTGCCACCAGGTGTCGACGATCGGGCAGCGGTCCCCGCCGATCACGCGGCGGTACCACATCCACGCCTCCGGGTTGATGGGCTCCCCGACGGAGCCGAGCAGCCGCAGCGAGCTCAGATCGAAGCGGTCCGGGATCGCCTCGCCCCACTTCATGAACGTGCGGATCGCCGTCGGGGCCGTGTAGAGGATCGTGACGCCGTACTCCTGGACGATCTCCCACCAGCGACCCTCGTGCGGGGTGTTCGGGGTGCCCTCGTAGAGCACCTGCGTCGCGCCGTTGGTCATCGGCCCGTAGACGATGTAGCTGTGGCCCGTGATCCAGCCCACGTCCGCGGTGCACCAGTAGACGTCCGTCTCGGGCTTGAGATCGAAGACGATGCGGTGGGTGTGGGCGGCGCCGACGAGGTAGCCGCCGGTCGAGTGGAAGAGCCCCTTCGGGGTGCCCGTGGTCCCCGAGGTGTAGAGGATGAACAGGGGGTGCTCGGCGTCGACCCACTCGGGCTCGTGCGCGGCGGTCTGCGGGTCGACCACGTCGTGCCACCAGCGGTCCCTGCCCTCGGTCCAGGCGGTGTCCTGCCCGGTGCGGCGCACCACCAGCACATGCTCGACCGAGGCGCAGGGCTCGGGATGAGCGGTGCCCTCCCCGTGGCTCGCCAGCGCCTCGTCGACGAGCGGCTTGAGGGCGAGATGGCTCCCGCGACGGTTGCCGCCGTCGGCGGTGATGACGAGCTTCGCCTCCGCGTCGTCGATGCGCTGACGCAGGCTCTCGGCGGAGAAGCCGCCGAACACGACCGAGTGGATGGCGCCGATGCGTGCGCAGGCGAGCATCGCGACCACGGCCTCGGGGATCTGGGGCAGGTAGATCGCCACGCGGTCGCCCTTGCCGACGCCCAGGCTCAGCAGCCCGTTCGCCGCCTTCTGGACGCGCTCGTGCATGTCGGCGTAGGTGAGCGTCTCCGTGTCGCCGGGCTCACCCACGAAGTGGAAGGCCACCCGGTCCCCGCGACCCTCGCGGACGTGACGGTCGACAGCGTTGTCGCAGGCGTTGAGGGTGCCGTCGTGGAACCAGCGCGACACGGGTGCGTCGGACCAGTCGAGGATCTCGGTGAAGGGCTCGTGCCAGGCGAGACGCAGCGCGGCCTCACGCCAGTACTCGAGCCGGTCGACGCCGGCCTTCTTGTACTCGTAGGCGGTGGCGTTCGCGTGCGCGGCGAGGGAGACCGGCGGCTTGAAGGTGCGGCGCTCGGTGTGCAGGTTCTCGAGGGTATGGGCGACTGTGACCATGCGGGCCACTCTAGGACGTAGGTCCCGGTGCGGGAAGGCTTTGTTAGACGGCCTGGTAGAGCGCTCAGCGGCGTCTCGCGACCCCGACGGGACGCTCACCGTCGCTCTCCCCGGCCGGCCGCCTCCTGCGGGGCGCGCACCGTCGCTCGCCGCGCGGAATCGGCCGGGCCGTGCGAGCCTGACGTGATGAGCGAAGGCTACGACTACCGCACCCGCACCAACGGCGAGGTGCACATCTTCCACCACGGCAGGCTCGCGAGGATGCTGCGGGACGACCCGGCGCAGGACTTCCTCGCCGCGGTCAAGGACGGCGACGCGCAGGAGGTGATGGCGGCCGCCGTCGGCAACGACGGCCAGGGCGGGGGCGTCGGAGGCCCCGCGACGGGTCCGGGCACGCATCTGCACGGTAACGGCGCCGCGCATGCGCCGCAGCAGTTCCGCCGCAAGAGCGGCTGAGCGCGCCTACTCGACGGTGAACTCGGCGGCGACCGAGAAGGCCACCGCGGGCGGCACGTCGGCGATGTACTCGACGGGCACGTCGCGGGTCAGCACCTCGGCGAGCACGTCCTCGGGCACGTCGCACGTGCGGGAGATCAGGGCGCCCTCGGCGTCCAGCTGGTCGGTGCAGTACTCCGTGACCCGCGGATCGTCGGCGAGCGGCGAGTAGCCGATCGTGTACTGCAGCGTCGCGACCCCAGTGACGCCTTCGGACGCCAGCACCCGGGCGAGCGCGGCCGGCTCCCCGAGGATGATCGGGGACCACTGGTAGACCTTGTAGTCGCCCGGCGGGAGCGTCGCGTGGGCCTCGTTGAACGCGGCGGTCTCCTCCTGCTTCTCGGCGATCTCCGCGTCGGTCGCGGTCGCCCAGTCGAAGCCGTCCCAGATCGCGTTCAGCTCCGCGGCCACATCGCACAGCGTCGACCCGGTGAACTCGACGTTGTTCTGCGTGAGGGTGGTCTCGCCGCTGGTCGCGACGTAGTACTCCGGCACGAAGTCGGCCCCCCATTCGGGGGTGACCACCACATCGTCCCGCGTGACGATGATCTCGCCCTCGCTCGCCAGGAAGCCGATGCCCGCGGTGTCGGTGGTGTATCCGGGCACGACGGTCACCGTGTCGACGCCGGCGACCTGGCGCAGGCTCGCGTCGAGCTTGGGCTCGACGCCGTTGGCCGCGCCCGACTCGGGCGTCCACGTCTCGCCGCAGGCGGGCGCCGTGAACAGCCCCGCGACCGAGTCCTCGACCTCGGACGCGCGGAACGTCAGCGCCACCGTCTCGCCCGACGTCGGCGTGGCGCTCGACGAGGCCCCGGGGGCCGGCTCGGCGCTCTGCGAGGACTTCCACGCCTTCACTCCGAACCAGCCGGCCGCGGCTGAGGCCACGGCGATCGCGAGGGCGGCGACGGCGAGCAGGATCTTGCGCAATGGGGGTCCTCGGAGCTGGGCGTGGCGAATCCCCCGGGGCGGTCGGAGGATGCACCGAGGATACGTCATTCCGGACAAGTCGACGAGGACCGTCGCGAGTCCTGGGACGATGCGCGGGAGACCCCGCGGGACGGCTCGCCGGGGGTCAGGCGGAGGCGCTGGCGGAGGGGGTCGGCGAGGCGTCCTCGTCACCGGTCACGGAGTCCCAGGCCCATCCCGCGCCGAAGCCGAGCGCGAGCCCCAGCACTCCGACGAGCGCCGCGATCAGGGCCTTGTTCATGTGCGTGTCCTCGCAGTTCCTCAGCGGGCAGGCGACGACGAGCGCCCCCCGAGCTCACGCCTCACATTACAGGCGTATTTCCTGACACCCGTCCAATTCGGTGAGGACGGCCGCTCAGGCGTCCGGTTCGCGCCGGTACGCGGCGTATGCGATCGCCCAGACGGCCCCGATCGCGGCGATCGCCAGCAGCGTCACCGCGACGGGCCGGCCCGCGTCGCGGCGCCGCAGGCCCACCGGTCGGCGGAAGGTCAGCACGCCCCAGCCGCGCCGGTGCGCCTCGCGGCGCATGGACCGGTCGGGGTTGACCGCGAAGCCGTGGCCGACGGCGTCGAGCATGGGCGCGTCGGTGATCGAGTCGGAGTACGCGTAGGAGCCGTCGAGGTCGTAGCCGCGCGCGTTCGCGAGCTCCACGATCGCCTCCGCCTTCGCGGCACCGTACGCGTAGAAGGAGATCTCACCGGTGAGCACGCCGTCGCGCGCCTCCATGCGCGACGCGATGACGGCGTCGGCGCCCAGGAGCTCCGCGATCGGCTCGACCACGAGCGACGCGGAGGCGCTCACGATGATGACGTCGCGGCCGTTCATCTGGTGGCGGCGGATGAGCTCGAGCGCCTCCTGATAGACGATCGGGTCGATGTGGTCGTGGATGGTCTCGGCCACGATCGCCTGCACGTGGGCGACCTCCCAGCCGGCGACGAGCTCGCTGAGCGCGTCGCGCAGGCGCGCGGTCTGGCGCTCGTCCGCGCCTCCGACCTCGAACAGGAACTGCGCGTACGCGGTCCGGAGGGCCTTGGTGCGCGTGAGCAGCCCGCCCTCGAGGAACGACCGCGAGAACGCCATCGACGACGACTTCGCGATGATCGTCTTGTCCAGGTCGAAGAACGCGGCGCTGCGGCGCCGCGGCTCGTCCAGGGTGCCCTCGGTGTCCATGCGGTCAGAGTAGCCGCGGGCACCGACGCCGACCACGACCGATGTCCCCGGCTCGTCGCGGGGGGGCGCGGCGCCCCACGGGACCGGGCCGCCCGGCCCGCACCGCCGTCGCGCGGGAGACGCTGGCGCGCATGGCCGACCCCGACCTGCTCGCACCGCTGCTCGCGATCCCCGGCGTCACCGACGTGCTGGTCAACGCGCCCGACAGCGTCTGGATCGACCGGGGCCGCGGGCTCGAGCGTCGGGAGTTCGGCATCGGCGGTCCCGAGGATGTGCGCGAGCTCGCGGTGGCGCTCGCCGCGGCGGCGGGCCGTCGGCTGGACGATGCGCAGCCCACGGTCGACGGCCGCCTCCCGGACGGCACGCGGCTGCACGCGGTGCTCCCACCCGTCGCGGAGGGCTGCGCCGCCATCTCGCTGCGGCGCGTGAGGGAGCGGGCTCTCACGGTCGAGGAGCTGGTGGACCTCGGCACGCTCACCCCGGAGCTGGCGGACCTCCTCGCGCTGCTGGTCCGGACGCGGGTCCCGCTGCTCGTCTCGGGCGGCACGGGAGCGGGGAAGACCACGCTGCTCGCGAGCCTCCTGTCGGAGGCGGACCCGGGCGAGAGGCTCGTCCTGATCGAGGAGGCCGGGGAGCTCCGGCCGCGGCACCCCCACGTGGTGCGGCTGGTCGAGCGGCGCGCCAACGTCGAGGGCGCGGGTGCCGTGGGGCTCGACCGCCTGGTGCGGGAGGCGCTGCGGATGAGACCGGATCGGATCGTCCTCGGCGAGTGCCGCGGCGCGGAGCTGAGGGAGGTGCTGGCCGCCGCCAACACGGGCCATCGCGGAGCGATGACCACGGTGCACGCGAACACCGCCGGCGACGTGCCCGCCCGGCTCCACGCGATGGCGGCGCTCGCGGGCCTCGACACCGCCCAGCTCGCGCTGCAGGCGGCGGCTGCCTTCGCGGTGATCGTCCACGTCGCGCGGGAGCACGGCGGCCGCCGTGTGGTCGAGCTGGGGCTGGTCGAGGCCGACGCGGGGGGTCTGCGCATGGTGACCGCGTGGAGGCGCGACGGCGGAGCCGTGAGCTACGGACCCGCCTGGCGGGCGGTCGCGGCGCTCGCGGCGAGGGAGGCGGCGTGACGGAGCGGTACGACGAGTCCCTGCCGCGGGTGGTCGGGCTGCTCGCCGCGGGCCTGCCGGACGGCGAGGCGTGGCGACGGTCGGGCGCGACCCGTCCCGCGCCGCCGTGGGGCTCGCCGCTCGATCGCGCGGTCGCGGCTGCGGACGCGCTCGCCGGGCGGGTGGGGGCGCCCCTCGGGACGATGCTCGGGGCCCTCGCCGATGTCGCGGCGGACGAGCGCGAGGCGGAGGCCGCCCGCGCGGCCGCCCTGGCGGGGCCGCGGTTGAGCGCGCGGATCCTGGCCTGGCTGCCCGTGGTGGGGGTGGCCCTCGGCGCGATCATCGAGCCCGCGGCGCTGCGGGTGCTGCTCCTCGGCCCCCTCGGCTGGACGCTCCTGGCCCTCGCCGCCGCGCTCACCTGGACGGGACGGCTCTGGACCCGTCGCCTGGTCGCCGGGGCCGTGCACGCGCGGGGGGTCGACGCTCACGAGGTCGCGGTCGCCTCGGCGCTGCTCGGCGCGGCCCTGGACGCCGGTGTCGACCTGCCGCGGGCGCTGAGGGAGGTCGGCGGGGCGCTCGAGGCCCCGGCGCTCACGCGGGCGGCCGATGCGCTCGCGGCGACCGGGCGGTGGCCGGGACTGCCGGACGGGTGGAGCGACGTGGGCGCCGCGTTGGCTCCGGCCTGGGAGGCGGGCGCGAGGGCCGGTCCGGCGCTCGCCGCCGTGCGCCGGTCGGCGGCTCGGCGGGCCCGGGCCGACGCGGCCACGGCCGCCGGGGAGCTCGGCGTGCGGGTCGCCCTGCCGCTCACCCTGTGCCTGCTGCCCGCGTTCGTGCTCGTCGGCCTGGTGCCGCTGCTGATCGCCGTGCTGCGCGGCAGCGCGCTGGTGTGACGCCGGGCGCCGCGGTCACACGACGGGCGCGCGCTCCTGCTCCGGGAGGCGCACCAGCATGTGCGGCGCGCGCGTCACCACGAGCCACGCCGGCAGGATCGCGATGCACAGGATCGCGAGCGTCGCGACGTCGCCCGCGACCAGGACGCCTCCGAAGATCGCGAACCAGCCGTCGCGGGAGATCGCGAGCACCATGCCCATCACGCCGGCGGCCACCGCCATCGCGAGGGGGAGGCCCGGGATCAGCGCGTGTCCGAGCAGGCCCACCACGACGCCGACGAACAGGGCCGGGAAGATCCGGCCGCCGCGGAACCCGCTCGCGCCCGCGACCACGACCGCGACCAGCTTCACCACGATGATCAGGATGAGCGCACCGACGCCGTACTGGTCCCGGTCGGCCAGGATCTCGGCGGTCTCCGCGGCTCCCTTGAACAGCGTGATGTGGCCCCCGACGACGCCCAGGAGGCCGAGCAGCAGCCCGCCGACGGTGGCGTAGACCATGGGGTGGCCGAGCCGGCGCGACAGGCGCCACGCCGGCGTGAACAGGGCCGCGGCGCCGACCCCGGCGAGCGCGGCCACCACCGCCACGACAGACGCCGTGAGCAGGTCGACCCAGGCGGGCTCGTACGCCGGCAGGCCCATGTCCCAGCTGACCCCGCCCAGCAGGTGGTACATCGCCGCTCCCGCCCCGGCCGCCACCAGCGGTGCGAACAGCCGGTCCCAGAGGTGGCCGCCCTTGACGCCGCCTAGCGCGCCGGTCAGGGCCAGCGCGGCCGCGACCGGGGTGCCGAGCATCGCGCCGAGCATGCCCGCCGCCGCGATGACGAGCACCGCGGTCACGGGCACGGCCGGTGCCAGCCATCGGTACGCGAGGACCGCGAGCGCGGCGCCGATCATGATGATCGGCCCCTCCGGGCCCAGGCTGACGCCGCCCGCCAGGCCGAGCACCAGGGCGGCCAGCACCCCGGGGAGCGCGCGGAGCGGCAGCGGGGGAGCGATGAGCTCGACCGCGGCGGTGTCGTGCCCCCCGTGACCGGGCGCCTTCCACAGGACCAGGCCGACCAGGGCCCCCGTGATGGTGAGGACCACGACGATCCACCAGCGGGCGTCCTCCTCCACGCCGAGCAGGTGCGGGAGCGTCTCCCACCACCAGTGCTCGAGCAGCAGCGCGAGCTCGTCGGCGCCGAAGAGGATCAGGGCGCTCGCGGCGCCGATCAGCAGGGCCGGCACGGCGGCGCGCGCGAGCTGCGCCGGACCCGGCCCCCGGTCCTCGTGCTCGTCCATGCCACCCCTCTCCGCGGTCAGCCTAGTGACGGCCCGGCCGGATGTCCCCAGGTCGGTGCCGGGTGCGGCAGGTCCCCGTGGTCGCGGGTGGCGCGGTCGGCGCACCCGCGGAACGCCGAGCCTGGAGACCCCGACGGGAAGGAGAACCGATGGACGGGGACAAGGGAGGCGTCGGCGACGCCTCGATCGGCAGCGGCGTCGCGGCGCCGGGATCGCCCTGGCGGCGCGACGATGGCATGGCCACCGTGGAGTACGCGCTCGTCACCGTGGCGGCCGCGGGCTTCGCGGGTCTGCTGCTGGTGATCCTGAAGTCCGACGAGGTGCGCGGGATGCTCGTGAGCATCCTGCAGGGAGCGCTCGGAGGATGAGGAGCAGGCGCGGCGACCGCGGGTCGGTGACAGTGGAGCTCGCGCTCGCGCTGCCGGCCGCGGTCGCCGTGCTGGCGCTCGCGCTCGGCGGGGTGCGTGCGGCGGGAGAGGGGGCGGCGGTGGACGCCGCGGCCCTCGCGGCCGCGCGGGCGGCGGTGGTGGAGGACGATGCCGGCGCGCAGGCGGTGGCACGGCGGGTCGGCGGGCCGCGGGTGTCCGTGGAGATCGTCCGCGCCGACGGCTGGGTCGCCGTGACGGTGGCGGCGCCGCCTCGGTGGCCGTGGCCGCCGCGCACGGCCGTCATCGCGCTTCCGGACCAGCCGTGAGGGGTGACCGGGGGGCGGGCTCGGTCGTCGCGATGGGGTTGATCGCCGTCGTGGTCACGGCGGTGCTCGCGCTGCTGGCGGTGCTCGGACCCGTGCTCGAGGGAGCGCGGGCCCAGGCCGTCGCCGACGCGGCGGCGGTCGCCGCGGCCGTCGAGCTGCGTCACGGGCGCGCCCGGGGGTCGCCCGACGTCGCGGGGGCCTGCGCGGTCGCGGCTCGCGCGGCGGCGCTCGCGGGCGCCGAGCTCACGGGCTGCGAGCCGGGCCCGGCCGTCGGGGCGATGCGCGTCACCGCGGACGCGGGCGTCGAGCGCTCCGCGGTCGCGGGTCCGGCGCCACAGGCCCGGACAGAGATCGACGGCGGCCCGGGCTGAGGGATTCCGGGCCGCCGCCGCCAACCCCCGGGTCAGCGGACGGCTGAGGGAACGTCCCGCTGGCTGACGAGGGTCGGGCAAGGTGCGTGCACCCTGCACTCCCGATTGTTGACGCTGACTCGCCTCGTCGCCACCACCTGAGGCCGCGTTGCGCGGAGGTTACGCGGGAAATGTGACAAAGGCCACACGCGTAACCCCGGATCCGATGGTCGTTATCGGACCGTTACCTGACGGTGACCGTTCCCAGGGAGGTCCATGCCTGGAGCTCGAACCAGTCGTAGTAGCCCGGTTCAGGGGCGATGGCGATGTCGGGCTCGGCGATCCCGATCGAGGACTCGCCGGAGCCGGTCGTCCCCGCCGAGCCTTCGACGCCCCAGCCCGCGTCGGGCTCCGTGACCACGATCCCGCCGTCGCTGCCGCGCTCGAGGTCCACGCCGTCGTCGCCCGTCGGCTCGACGATCGTCGTGCCCGGCAGGCTCAGGTGGTGCATGGCCAGGAGCGTGTAGGAGCCGGGCGCGACGTCCAGCTGGCCGGCCTCCGTCCAGCAGGTGCTCACGTCGCGCCACAGGTACGTGCTGGACACGGACTCGCCGGCGCCGAGGAAGGATCCCTCCCATTCGGGGGCGATCGTCATCTCGCCGAGCGCGGGCTCGCTCACCGCCGCGTCGCCCGTGTCCTCGAACGCCTGCTCCTCCATCGCGGCCGCGGAGTCCATGGCCCACGCGCGCTGGTGCTGGTACGGATCGACGGGGTAGCCCTCGGCGACCACACGGCCGTCCCGCACCAGCGCGAGGTTCACACCCTGCATGCCCCAGAACTGCGTGAGATCCCACTCCGAGGTGTTGGCCAGCGTCACGTCCACGGCGGGGTTGCCCTCGACGATCCAGCCGTAGCTGACCGAGATCGACCGCGGCGCGGCCACCGTCACGGAGAGCAGGTCGAGCTCGGCGGACCGCGCCGGGAACGCCCCGTCGCCCTCGTAGCCGCAGCCCCACCAGGAGGTCGGCACCTCGCCCAGGCCGTCCGAGGTGGCGAGCCAGCGCTGGCTGCCCGCCGCCATGTCCCACGCGCCCGTCAGGCCCGCGAGGTACAGCTCGCGCGCGGTGGCGGCGTCGAGGGCGCTGTCGCTGGTCGGGTCGACCGGCGTGGGGTCGACGGGATCCGGCACGGGCTCCGGGTCGGTCCGCAGGTACGCGGCGAACGGCTCGTCGACCGGTTCGCCCGGGACCGCGAACCCGACGGGGTCGGAGTACACCCGGGTGAACGCGTCCGCGGCGAGCATGCCCGCGCTGTCGGTGGTGGTCGCGGCGTCGCCGTCGGCGGGACCCGAGGTCACCGCCTCGTCGGGATCGACCGCGACGTCGTCGGTCGGCTCCGCGGGCGCCGGCTCGTCGACGGCATCCGTCGGCTCCACAGGGTCGGCCGGCTCCAGCGTGGGCTCCGACGGCGGCTCCTCCTCGACGATCATCTCCGAAGGCCACAGCTCCTGGGTCAGCACCACCTCGTACTTCCCGGCGGGCAGCGCCTCGCCGTCCCAGCAGTTCTCCAGGGGCACGGACAGCTCCGTGACCTCGGAGTCCCCGGCGGCCATCACCAGCTCGCGGATCTCCACCACGTCGTCCGTGCTCGACCCCAGGGTCGCCACCACGATCCCGTCCCACAGCACCACGCCGTCCACCTCGAAGGTCTCGAAGACGCCGTCCTCGGCGCTCGTGAGCGTGGCGACCACGTCGAGCGTGCCGCCGGCGACCTCACCGGTCGGCAGCGACGCCGCGAGCGAGAAGGGCCCGGCGATCTCGGGCATGGCCGGCAGCTCCGTGCCGCACATTCCCCAGGCGGGCAGGCTCCCGGCCGCGAGCCCGCCGTCGGTCTCGGGCACCCCCGCGCTCATGTCGCCGCCGGCGGAGTCCGTGGCGGACTCCGCGGTCGTGGCGGAGTCCTCGGACCGCGAGCCGAGCGCGGAGCCCGGGCCGATCACGCCGACTGCGATGAGCGCCACCGCGCCCGCCCCGAGCAGGCCGTTGGCGCCGGCGTGCAGCGCGCGGGACCGGGACGCGCGCCGGGTCGCGTGCGCGCGGTCGATGGACATGCCGTCCAGCGGGGCCTTGTCGGCCGCGCCGCGGAGGGCGTCGGAGAGCTTGACCATGTCAGCGGCCTTCCTGGGAGGGGCGCGGGGCGCCGTCGGGGGAGGGGTCGCGGACGTCCTCGAGCGGGCCCAGGACCAGCTCGAGCCGGGCCAGGCCGTCGTGGACGTACCGCTTCACCGACCCCGGGGCGAGCCCGAGCTGGTGGGCGATCTGCGGCACCGTGAGGTCGTCGAAGTACCGCAGGACCACGCAGGCGCGCTCCCGCGGGGGCAGCGTCGCGAGCGCGGCGGTGACGTCGGTCCCGGCCTCGATCCCGGTGGTGGGATCGGAGCCCGCCTGCTCCTCGCGGAACAGGTGCTGGACCCTGCGCCACCGCTGCTCGCGGCGGTACCCGTCGATGTAGACCGTGGTGATCGCGCGGCGCACGTACCCCTCGGCCTTCACGGCGGTGAGACCCGGTCGCGGCTTCGAGAAGGTGCGCACCAGCGCGTCCTGCACCAGGTCCTGCGCCTGGGTGGCGTTGCCGCACACCAGGTACGCGTACCCGAGCAGCGCGCGCTCGCGATCCTCGACCAGCTGGGTCAACACCTCACGCCAGTCGCTCATCGCGCACCCCCTCGTCGCCTCCGTGCCTCACATGATGTCGACGCACGACACCCCAGGAAAGGTTGGGTCGCCCGCCTACCCGTCCCCTGCATCGTCCCCTAGAGTGCAGAGATATCCCTCGCGGACACGACAACGGAGTCGGGTCGGGGAGAACGTCGAGGAGGACGTCATGGTGCAGGCCATCGGCGCCACGGTGGAGGTGGGCTCGGCCAGCCTCACCATCGTGGTGGTCATCGGGATCATCGCCGCCGTCGCGCTGCTGGCCTCATGGCTGCTGCGCGCGCAGGTGCTCAAGGCGAAGGACGGCACGGAGCGGATGAACGACATCGCCGCCGCCGTCCAGGAGGGGGCGAGCGCGTACCTGACGCGGCAGCTGCGGACGCTGGCGCTGTTCGCGGCGCTGGTGTTCGCGCTGCTGTTCCTGCTGCCCGGGGACACGGGCGTGCGGATCGGTCGGTCGCTGTTCTTCCTGCTGGGGGCCGGCTGCTCGGCCACCATCGGCTACATGGGCATGTGGCTCGCCGTGCGGGCCAACGTGCGGGTCGCGTCCGCCGCGAACCGGTCGGGGGGCCGCGCCGAGGGCGCGCGCATCGCGTTCCGCACCGGCGGCGCGGTGGGCATGTCCGTGGTCGGCATGGGCCTCGGCGGCGCGGCGGCCGTGGTGTTCCTGTACCGCGACGATGCGGCGGCCGTGCTGGAGGGCTTCGGCTTCGGCGCCGCGCTGCTGGCCATGTTCATGCGGGTCGGCGGCGGCATCTTCACCAAGGCCGCCGACGTGGGCGCCGACCTGGTGGGCAAGGTCGAGCAGCACATCCCGGAGGACGACCCCCGCAACGCCGCCACCATCGCGGACAACGTGGGCGACAACGTCGGCGACTGCGCCGGCATGGCGGCCGACCTGTTCGAGTCCTACGCCGTGACCCTGGTCGCGGCGCTCATCCTCGGCAAGGCGGCGTTCGGCGAGCAGGGGCTCGTGTTCCCGCTGATCATCACTGCGATCGGCGCGCTGGTCGCGGCGATCGGCGTGCTCATCACGCGGGTGCGCGGCTCCGAGTCGGGCCTCAAGGCCATCAACCGCGGCTTCTACATCGCGGCGCTGGTGGGCGCGGTGCTCGCCGCGGTCGCGTCGTACGTGTACCTGCCGTCCTCGTTCTCCGAGTTCGCGGGCTCGGCGGTCGCGGACGCGTCCGGCGATCCGCGGGCGATCGCGACCATCGCCGTGTTCGTCGGCATCGGCCTCGCGGGGCTCATCCTCTGGCTCACGGGCTACTTCACGGACACCGCGAAGCGCCCGACCCGGCGCGTCGCGAAGACATCGCTGACCGGCGCGGCGACGGTGGTGCTCTCGGGCATCGGCGTCGGCCTCGAGTCGGCGGTCTACACGGCGACGGTCATCGCGGGCGCGATCGTGATCCTCTTCGCCATCTCGGGAGGCTCGATCGCCCTCGCGCTGTTCCTGGTGGCGCTCGCGGGCTGCGGGCTGCTCACCACGGTCGGCGTGATCGTGGCGATGGACACCTTCGGGCCCGTGTCGGACAACGCGCAGGGCATCGCCGAGATGTCCGGCGACGTCGACGAGGAGGCCGCCAAGACCCTCACCGACCTGGACGCCGTGGGCAACACCACCAAGGCCGTCACCAAGGGCATCGCCATCGCGACCGCGGTGCTCGCGGCGACCGCGCTGTTCGGCAGCTACTCCGACGCCGTCACGCACGCGCTCGAGCAGGCGTCCGCGAACGCCGCGGACTACTTCAGCTTCGAGATCATCCACCCGCTCACCCTGGTCGGGCTGATCATCGGCGGCGCGACGGTGTTCCTGTTCTCGGGTCTCGCGATCGACGCGGTGACCCGCGCCGCCGGCGCGATCGTCTACGAGGTCCGCCGCCAGTTCCGCGAGATGCCCGGCATCATGACGGGTCAGCAGCGCCCCGAGTACGGCCGCGTGGTCGACATCTGCACCCGCGACTCGCTGCGCGAGCTCGCCACCCCGGGCCTGCTCGCGGTGATGGCGCCGATCTTCGTGGGCTTCGCGCTCGGGATCGGCGCGCTCGCGGGCTTCCTCGCCGGCGCGATCGGCACCGGCGTGCTGATGGCGGTCTTCCTCGCCAACTCCGGTGGCTCGTGGGACAACGCCAAGAAGATCGTCGAGGACGGCCACCACGGCGGCAAGTACTCGCCCGCCCACGAGGCGACCGTGATCGGCGACACCATCGGCGACCCGTTCAAGGACACCGCGGGTCCCGCGATCAACCCGCTCATCAAGGTGATGAACCTGGTGGCCCTGCTGATCGCCCCCGCGGTGGTCGCGGTCGCGTACGGCGAGTCGAGCAGCGACATCCTGCGCATCGCGATCGCTGCGGTCGCCGCGGCCGTCGCGGTGGCGGCGGTGGCGATGGCCTCGCGCCGGTCGCATGCCGGCGGCGTCGAGGAGGAGGCCGATGCGGCGGCAGTCGACGAGGGGCACGCCCCGGCGGCGGGGACGGACGATGCGGTGGAGGAGCCCGCGGAGCGGTAGGGAGGTCCACGGGCGCCTGCGGCACCCCGTGCCACGCAGTCGAAACATCGGGGTGGGAGCATTCCGCCTATGGCACGCACGAGCATGAGGCTGGCCGGCGGGATCGTCGGCGCGTTGGTGGTCGTCGAGGCATCCTCCGGGGTGATCCAGGGCTACTACACGCCCCTTCTCACCGACATCGCCCGCCACCTCGGGATCCACGACGCCGACGTCAACTGGTTCGAATCTAGTCTAGACAGTGGAGTGATTCAGTCCTAGTCTGCTCAGGTGCCATCAGATGCTGAGAACGTCCCCGGTGAAGACTGGTTGGTGATCCAAGTCGATGACCAACGCGGCGCTCCTGAGGGCTGGCTTGAAGAGCTCGACGCCATCGCTGACCTGCCGAAGCGCGAGAAGGAGATGCTCCTCCGCGACGAGCATCCGATCATCGTCTCGCCATCGCTGGAGATCGACGACCGGCTCGTGGGGTTCTTCGCCTACGGCATGGGCGACGTGCTCTCGAAGACGAGGCTGAACCGGGCTCGGGCGCTGACGCGTTGGCTGGAGTGGTTGTCGCATCCCGAGGTCGGCGTTGATGACTGGGCCGAGGCGCAGGAGTGGCACTTCTGGGCGTTCAAGGACTACCGCACGCAGTCCAAGTTCCACCCCGACGGCGGAGCGATCAGCGAGGCCACCTTCAGCACTGACACGCTGTCGGTACTGCACGACCTGTACCGATGGGCCGAGAGGGAGCGTCTGGTCGACCACTCGCCGATCCCGGAGCGCGCCTCTCGAAAGCAAGGCAGCAACAGCAACACGATCACCGTCAAGTCGAGCGCCCCGCGCGTCCGTTGGGCGACCCCCGACACCTACCAGATGTGGCGCGACGTCGGCCTGCAGGGCTGTGTGGCGGTGCGTGACGGCAACGCGGTTCGGGCGGGCGAGCGTGATCCCTCGTGGAAGGGCGGCAGGAACCGCCTGAGGGACGTCGCCTACGTGAACTTCATGGTCACGACGGCGCTTCGAGCGCGGGAGCAGTCGACGCTGCTGACCGTCGAGCTCCCCGCCATGTCCGGCAATGTCCGACTCCCCGAGGGTGTCGCGAAGTTTGGCAACAGCCGGATCTACACCCCGTCACAGATCGGCCTGCACAGCATTGAGCGGTATGTCTCCGGGGAGCGAGCGAAAGCGGTGAAGCGAGCCAAGGACAAGAAGCGGTACGACGCCTTCGCGCGCCGCCATGACGTCCGGGTCGTGACCTTCGAGGGCACGGGCCGCAGGCGTCGCTGGGTGGCTGAGGATGGCCGCTCCGGCTCCTTTGAGCCGCTGACTGGCGATGACCGTCGCGGCATGTTCGTTCGCGACGAGAAGGGCCGGTTGGAGCCCTTGATGCTGTGGCTCAACGACGATGGACTGCCGATGTCGACGTCCGGTGTGGAGAAGATCTTCGAGCGCGCCAACGATCGTGTGTTCGATCAGTGCGAAGTGCTCGGGATGGCCCCCGAGGACATCCCGAATCTGAGCCAGCACAGCCTGCGCTTCACGTTCGCGCTGTGGCAGTTGCTGGCGCTTCACCGTCGCATCGACGAGCGCAAGGGCGGCAAGCCGGAGAAGTACGACGAGGACCGGTACGAGGTCGCGTTCGACGTGGTGCGCGACCTCCTGGGCCACGCAGATGTGGAGACCACGAGGAAGACCTACCTCAAGCCCGCCCAGACGCTGTGGGTGGGCGAGCTGCTCGGCGAGGGGTTCACCGGCGAGTTGTCAGAGGTCATCTCGAGGATGACTGCTGGGGCCGACCTCGTGCTCGACACAGGCACCGTGTTCGTAGGCAAGGAGGGTGACGTTGGCTAAGGCACCACGGGCGAGGAACTCAACCGTCCCCGTCATCCAGGAGCGCCTGAACCTCGACGCGATGACCGTCGAGTGGACCGCCACGGGCGAGACCGAGCCGAGGATCATCGACGCCTCAGACTGGCCGGGAAGTGAGACTCTGCGGAAGCAGGTCCTTGCCGCCTTCCACGTGAAGACTCAGAGCGGCGCATGGGGCAGCGACCAGACCGTCACGCCCAACGTCGAGAAGGCGCGGATGCTCCTCGGGGCACTGGAAGCCGCAGGTGTGACCTGCTTCAGTCAGGTGAGGCACACGGTCATCGAAGACGTGCTCCAGACGCTGGGCACGGCACGAGACTGGAGAGAGACGACCGCGGCGGGCTTTGAGCGATCGCTCCGCTCCTGGATGGGGCTTATCCCGGTACTGCCGTCCACGACCCGCAGTTCGCTGCGGTGGTCCAAGCAGCTTCACGCCACGCTCGACAGCGGTTCGCGAGACTTCCTTACGAGGGAGCAGTTTGACGAGCTGCAGGCGGCAGCGCAGCAGGTCGTGGAGAGCGCAGTCGAGCGCATTGAGCGCTACTACGAGATGGCCCTTGCGGGCGCTGACCTCGGTTCATGGAGAGACTGCAATCCCCGATCGCCCGAGCGTCTCCAGGCGGCATTGCACGGACTGCTGACCGGCGGCGAGGCAATGCACCCCAGTCGCTGGCGCGACTACGCGTCCATGAGGGTGAAGGCAGTGGGAGGCTGTTCGCATCTCAACTGGCTCGCACCCTCGCCAACCGAGGCGCTGGCGATGGTGACGCTGGTCATGTGCGCCGAGGGGTGGAACATGAGCGACATCGGCTCCTTGCGGATCGCCTCGCGTGCGGCGGGGGCGGGCGATGAGGCGGACTACCTCACGATGTCGACGAGCAAGCCTCGACGAGGCCCGAGCCGTGCCCACTACACCGCGTTATTCGAGTCCGGCACTGAGGCGAGCAGCGCGCACTGGGTATCCCTGATCACGCGGGCTACCCACCCCATCCGCGAACACGTGCGGCTGCAGGGTGTGGTTGACGATCATCTGATCCTCTACTCGGGTGCGGTTGGGAACCCAGGCGCTGAAGCGGATCGCCGACGCGTCTTGGGCTCGGTGTCCTGGGGCGTGCCCGACGCCAACACCACCCGCAAGCGTGCCTCATGGGTGCCTGACAGCGTCGGCAGACTCGACTTCCAGATGCTGCACCGCACCTTCGAGACAGTCATCAACGTGGGGTCTGTCAACAACACGCTGAACACGTTCTTCAACGACTACATGCGCAACAACCCTGAGGTGATGAAGGAGGCTCGGCGCATCCACGCTCAGGGCGCGCAGATGGGGTTCGACGCCTCTGCTGAGCGCTTCCACCTGGGGATCACACCGATTGCCGACGCGAGTCCTAAGGTGCTCTCAGGCAAGAGTGACACCGCGACGGTCGCGTGCGAGGACATCACTCACAACCCCATCACGGGTGCGCCGTGCACAGAGTCCTTCATGGCCTGCCTGGCCTGCCCCAACGCGGTGGTGACACCTCGCCACGTGCCCCGTCTGGCGTACCTGTGGCAGGCGCTGGAGGATCGCCGATCAGCGTTCACGGCGCGCGTGTGGGAGTCGTACCGACCCCACTACCTCCGACTGGACGACTTCCTCAGAACCGAAGTGCGGCTCGATGAGGAGGGCATCAAGCGCACAGCGCGGACCGCCTCGCAGGACGACAAGAGCGAGGTCCGACGACTCCTGAAGGGTGAATACGATGCTTGACGGCGCGGCTGCCAGGGCTCTACCGCACACCCTGCCCGACCACACCCCATCACCCGGGATCGCTACGCCCGAGAAGGGCGAGGGGTGGCGGGAGCCGGCGGCCGATGCGGACGCTATCGAGGGGCACCGCGTAGTCGACAGTGCTGCCGAGATGCCCCGATACGGGGACGATCGTTGGCAGCTCGACGCGCTCGGCCGCAAGCCTGGTGCTGCGCCTGTGACCATCCCATTCCTCTTCCCGAACAACCATGAGCGCCCCGACGAGGTCGCGCAGACGGTGCGTCGCGTCGCCTACCTGCTCATCAACCGTGGCATTCACCCGCGTTCCCTGAGTCGTCCGGGTGCGCAGGCGATGCGGTTCATGGGTCCCGACAGTGTGAGGATGCTGCTCGGGCACCTCCGTGACCTGCTCGCCTGGGGTGAAGCGCAGGGACTGGAACGCCTGCGCGACTTCACGCCCGGCATGATTGATCAGTACCGGCACGAGGATCAGCCCAAGCGTCCTGGCGTGTGGGCGGGCGGGCTTCGTCCTCAGCTCACTCGCATCGCGGACCTGGCACCGTGGCTCCCTGAGGAGGATCGACTCCCGGTGCCGTCCTGGGCGGACGGGTTCCGTGAGCCCAAGGCGCTGTCGGGCAAGGCAAAGGGGTCTCGTACCGAGGTGATCCCCGAGGCGATGCTCGACCCGCTGCTCGCGTGGTGCCGGTGCCTGATCCGGGAAGCTGGTCCCGACATCGTCGCCGCTCGCGCCGCGGTGCTCGACCGACTCGCCCAGTGCCGTGACGGTGACGACGATGAGATCCGCGCCTGGCTCACAGGCTTCGTCGAGGAGTACGGGGCGCTGCCGCGACATCCGGCCGCGCCGAAAGACGGCGAGATCTTGTACCCGTACCTCGCCTATCTCAGCGGGTTCGCGGTGGAGGCGCTGAAGCGCAACGTTCAATGGAGCGAGAAGGCGCGCAGTCGGAGGCCGCATGCGAGGGGGTGGCTCGTGTCCGAGATGCCTTGCCCTGTCGCGCAGCCGATCACTGGCTCGGGAGTCGATGGGCGGCCGTGGCGCGACACCATCGACTGGTGTGATCTCATGCCGTACTCCACGTGGTCGTTCCTCTCTGCACCGCTGATCAAGAGCGTCTACGTGGCCGCATTCGTCCTGATCGGGTGCGGCACCAGCGCGAGGCCGCAAGAGATCGCGACGCTGCCCCTCGACTGTCTCGAGGAGGTCCCGCCTGAGGAGGACGGTGGGATTCGCGCGCACTACCTTCATGGGTTCACCTGGAAGAACAAGTCCCTGAAGGGTGAGCCCAAGGAGTGGCAGGCGGTGGAGATCGTGGTCGACGCGGTCAAGCTCCTGCAGTCGCTGGGTAGACACCAGGAAGTGGATGAGCCGTGGCTGTTTCCGTCCGGTGGTGCGCGTCAGGGGTACGGCGACTACAGCGGAGCGTGCTGGACCGCCGAGTCCGCGCCCGAAAGGTTCGACGTCGCGATCGCCTACATCAACAGCGACCGCGTGCAGGGTCGGCTGGCGCACCCCGTCCGTATCGAAGACCCCGACGACCCGGAGTTCCGGCTGCGCCCGCGGCAGCTCCGTCGCTCCTTCGACATCTACACGCAGCGCCAGCCCAACGGTGAGTTCGCCAGCATGCTCACGCTCGGTCACGCGGAGCGCGGCCTGGGTCGCAGCGGGTACTCCGACATGTCGACCGTGGGGCCGACGTACGGGATGACCCCGGAGCAGAAGGCTGAGCATGCCGAGATGCTCGCGGAGATCGATCGGTCGCTCGTCGCCGGTGGCGGTGTGAGCGGTCCCGCCGTCGACCGGCTGCTCGAGGTTCTGGAGCCGTTCCGCGCGCGGTACGAGCCCAAGGAGTCGAGGGTCAAGCGGCTCGTGAAGGAGCACGTCGAGGACCACGGCGAGGGCCGGGTATTCAACAACCCTCGCCAGTTCGCCATGTGCCTGTACGACGGTCAGGGGAAGTGCCAAGGAGGACCGGAAGGACCCGACCTTGAGGGCTGTGATCCTGGCTGCGACTGCCTCGTGCGCACAGACGAGGACGCGAGGGCAGCCGAAGCTGAGGCTCAGCGGTTCCGCGCCGAGGCGAGCAGCCCCATGGTGCCGTTCCCCAGGCAGGTGCGACTCGGCCAGTCGGCCGCCCGGCATCAGGCAATGGCCGACGCGCATTGGGCGGGGCGGCGCGTGCTGCCCATCGCGCAGATCAATCAGGGAGGCGGTCGCTGATGGCCACAGAGAGCCCCGGCTGGTGCAAGCGTTGCGGCGAGCCGATCGAGCAGTCGGACCGCACCCAGGGTCGCGCCAGAGAGTTCTGCGGGGACGCCTGCCGCCAGGCGCACCGCCGGGCCGCGCAGGTTCGCAGTCTGCTCGCCAAGGAGGTAGGCCTGACGGACAAGCAGACGGAGCGGCTGCTGACGCTGTTCAAGGTGTCTATCCGTGACGCCAGCGCGTCACGATCTGGGTCGAGGGAGGTCGCACATGGCTGAGCGGGACTCGAACGTCGTCCGACGCATCCGGGAGGCGCAGGCACGCATCCTCGCCGGCACCCCCGAGCACATCGAGGTTGGCGTCACCAGTGTCCGAGGGCTCGCCAAGGAAGCGGGCGTGAACCTCAACTGGCTCAACCGTCAGTACGAGCAAGAGCGCGACGCGTTCACCGAGGCCGTCCGCGCCGCCGCAGGTGCAGACCTCACGGCCCGCGAGGTCGAACTCACCAGTCGCATCGAGGAACTCGAAGCCGAGGTCAAGCGGCTCAAGGCGCAGTCGAAGGAGAGGCTGGGTCGGGCCGACAACTGGAAGGCCGCCGCTGAGCACTTCATCCGCGAGGTCCATGTCGTGAAGCTGCAACTGGCGCGCGAGGCAGGCCGGACAGAGGCGGCCTTCAAGGCGCGGAACGCCGCCAAGGCAGACCGGGACGCCGCCGTAGAGGCCATGAAGCAGGCGTACGACGAGTTGCACGCCTACGAGGCCGAGCAGTTGCCGAGACGCTCTTGGACGCCCCGTGTGGTCGGGCCCGAAGACCGTGCGTGAGGGTGGCCTGTCTCGCGCGGCGGGCGGGCTGGATGGGGGTCGCGCTGATGTTGGATCGCGCGCGGCCGCGCCCCTTCGTACGCGACTAGTATCGAGCGCAACGCTCGCTGTGAAAGGGACTGCACTCCATGACGTCTGAGGCTCAAACACCGCGCCCCCTGGTCATCGTCGAGCCTGGTAAAGTGCTTGATTTCATCGACGGCACCACTCAGCGCGCGGACACGCCAGAGGAGTATGTGCGCCAGGAGATCGCGAAGTCGCTGGTGCGCGAGTACGGCTACGCGAAGAAGGACATCGAAGTTGAGTTCCCGATCCGCATCGGGAGCAAGCGCGCACGCGTCGATCTCGCGATCTTCCCGCCCGACGCAGACCACAAGCAGGAGTCGATGGGCGTCATCGTCGAGTGCAAGGCGCTCGGCACCAACCCGAAGTCGCGCACCGACGGCGTTGATCAGTTGGTGAGCTACATGGCGGCATGCCCCAATGTCGAGGTCGGCATGTGGACGAACGGCAGCGATCTTGCGGTGTACCGGATGGTGACAACCAAGGGGCAGCGCAAGCCCGAGGAGATCCCCGACCTGCCGCACGCCGGCGACACTGTCGACGACGATCGGCCCGAGTTCCACCAGCTGCGCGCGGCCGCCTCGGACTCGCTGCTCTTCGCGTTCCGACGCGCGCACGACTACATCTCAGGCAACCAGGGCCTGCAGAAGCCGGAAGCGTTTTGGGAGCTTCTGAAGCTGATCTTCTGCAAGATCCACGATGAGCGGAACTCAGACCGGCCGACGTTCTACGCAACCGCTACGGAACGCAACAACATGACCGGCGCGCTGAAGTGCGCCAAGCGTGTCGCGAAGCTGTTCGACGAGGTCAAGCGGTCCTACCCGACGATCTTCAAGGCCACCGACGAGATCGACCTGAACCCCAACGTGCTCACCTACATCGTCACGCAGCTCCAGTCGTTCGCTTTGCTGGAGAGCGATGTTGACGTCAAGGGGAAGGCGTACGAGGAGGTCGTCGGTTCGAACCTCCGGGGCGACCGCGGTGAGTTCTTCACCCCGCGCAACGTCTGCAAGATGATGGTCGAGATGCTGAACCCGGATGAGCACGCGCTCGTGCTCGACCCGGCCTGCGGGACAGGCGGGTTCCTGATCACCGCCATGAACCACGTGGTCCCGCGCATTCGCGCGGACGTTCGCAGGTCGGGCCGCAGTGAAGCGTTGCAGGCCAATGCCCTGCGCGAGCGCGTGACGCGCTACTTGTCGAACAACCTGGTCGGCATCGACTTCAACCCGAGTCTGGTCCGAGCGACAAAGATGAACATGGTCATGAACAACGACGGCTCAGGGGGCCTCTACCAGGCCAATTCGCTCGCCAACCCAGCGCTGTGGGACGAGACGCTACGCACGCGTGAACTCCTCGGGAGTGTTGACTACGTCATCACCAACCCGCCGTTCGGGTCGAAGATCCCGATCGACGATCCAGCGATCCTGAGCCAGTACGAACTCGGCCATTCATGGTCCTACGACGATGACGAAGACCTTTGGTCAATGAAGGACGAGACCACCTCGCGCCCCCCGGAGATCCTGTTCATCGAGCGTTGCGTCAAGTTCCTCAAGCCAGGCACAGGGGTCGCTGCCATGGTGCTTCCCGACGGAATACTCGGCAGCCCCGGCCTCGGCTTCGTTCGCCAGTGGCTCCTCCGGAACACGCGCCTGCTCGCTTCGGTCGACCTCCATCCAGACACGTTCCAGCCCGGGACCAGCGTGCAGACTTCCGTGCTCATCGTTCAACGCAAGACCGACGATGAGATCGCTATCGAGCTGGCAGCGCGAACGGTCAACTCCTACGAGGTCTTCATGGCGATCTGCGACCACATCGGTCACGACAAGCGGGGCAACACAACGTACGTGCGCGACGACAACGGCTTCGAGATCATCGCTGAGAGCGCAGACGCCGTTACGTCGGGGCTGGACGCCGACGAGCCCGAGCTGCTCCACCTCGCACAGGAGCGCGTAGTGGATGACAACACCCAGCAGATCGCCGCCGAGTACCGCGAGTGGCTCGCGGCTGGCGCATGACGGCCGCGACTCTCGCCGCACGCGTCGCGGCACCTCGACCGGCGTGGGCAGGTGTCCCGGCCCAACTGTTGCTCTCGGGCCATCGCCGACTGGAAGCGCGCACCTACCTCACCGATGGATACGGCATCCGGAGTCGTCTTGAGTCTCTGGGCGACAAGGTCTCGGCGTTCTCGACGCTCGCCGAAGTGTGGCAACCGTCCCGACTCAAGGGCTACGAGACGCGTGCGGACGTCGGTGTCCCGTACCTGTCGGCAGGCCAAGTGCTTGAAGCTCGACCTCGCATCAGGAAGTGGCTCGCACGGGGCATGATCAACGACATCGATCGCCGCACGGTCGAGCTCGGCTGGATTCTGCTCACGCGGTCGGGTGAGGTTGGACGAGTGACGACCCCCTACGCCCACCACGTCGGGCCTGTCATCACGGACGATCTCCTACGCGTGGTGGCCCATGAACCGGAGTCGTTTGGCTGGCTCTACGCATACATGCGCACACCGTCGTTCTACGCGATGACGCGCAGCGCCCAGTACGGCCACATGATCAAGCATCTCGAGCCGGAACATGTGCTCGCGTTGCCGGTACTCACCGCGGAACCTGACGTGCGATCGGAGATAGGCGCGCTTGCCGCGCGGGCCGTCCAACTCCGAGCCCAGGCACTCGAGACAGAGCAGCGCGCGTTCGCACTGTACGGCGAGCACCTGAACCCCGATGGCGTGGAGATCGTCTCGTCCATCGCCCAGTCCGTGCCCGTCACGGAGCTGATGTCAGGGCGTCGTCGATTCGAGGGACAGACAGTTCGCGCCGAAGTCCGGCAGCTGTCCTCCCTCGTGGAGTCCTCCGCGACCAACGGGACGAGCACCCTCGGCGAAGTGTGCAGCCGAATCGCGCTCGGCAACCGCTTCAAGCGGCACTTCGGCCCTGATGGCACGCCGTACCGGAGTGCGGGCGAACTCTTTGACGTGAACGCCGCAGTGACCAAGCGCATCTACGCTGGTCTTCTCGACAACCCCGAGCGCTACATGCTGGAGCCGGGCTGGCTCATCATGGCGTGCTCAGGTCAGACATACGGGCTGCTCGGTCGCACGCTCGTCACCACCGAGGCGCATGCGGGCGTCTTCGGGAGCCACGACCTCATCAGGATTGAGCCGGACCTCGACCAGGTGCGCATCGGATACCTCCAGACGGTGCTCAACCACCCCGAGTACGGCCGCCCGCTCGTGATCCGGCACGCGTCGGGCACCTCGGTGCCCCACCTCGACCCCGTCGACGTTCGCACCATCCGGTTCCCGAGATTCGGGTCCGACGTCGAGGCTGAGATTGCCGACCTCATGGAGAGCGCCATCGAGATGTTCTATCTCGCGGACGGCCTTGAGACTGAAGCCACCGAGCGCGCGGAGGCCCTCATCGAGCAGCATGTCGGCGGTGTGCAACTCTGACCCCCAGTTGTCACGCCGGCGCACTCCGACCATCGCCGATCGAGTATCAGCCGGGTGTCGTGTCGTCAAGGTGTGGAGCAGCCTGCTCCGGTGGGGGTCAATCAGGGCCGCTGCTGTGGTGACGGACTCGGAGCATCACCCAGTCTTCACTGGGGACGTCCTCGGCCCAGGCTGTCCGGCGGGCGAGCTCCCGAGTCCCTGTCTTCAGCCGGGACTACACCCTCAGCGTCGAACTCGGAGTACTGCGCACCAGTGCGGCCTAGCTCGTCGGCGAAATCGAGCTGGCGCGTGTGCTCAGCAATCCGCTCCGCCCACACTCGACGCACGAGCGCTTGCTCGTCGACGGACAACGCGTCATAGGAACTGCGCCCGGCGAGGACCCGAACGACATCCCGATACGTCACCTGAGGCGACAGCTCTAGTTCCCGCCCCAATCGCACCCAGTGTGCAATCTGCTGCGCGACCGTTCGAGAGGTGACACTTGCCGCCACCTTGGCAGACTCATAGACGTCGAGCGGCACTCGCGTCGGTCGGCTCTCCCTGACCATGCACGCCACGATAGCTCTCGAGCGCTGCTCGCGGCCCCGTGTTCGCAGGCCCAGCGATGATGCACCGACTTGAGGTTCCGCACCAAGCGAATGAGCCGAATCGGGCCCGAACCCCGGTCTGTGTGAAGTGCTCGGACTCCGTATCGCCGTGGCGGCCGGGCTCGGTGGGGGCCGTACTCGACCGCACCGTCGACCGAGCCTGCGCCCGCAGCGTCAGGCCCGTCGCACATCGCTGACCCCGGGCGGCGATTCTCGCGCGGGTAGGAGTAGCGGTGAATCATGCAAGAAGACTTTCTTGAATATCTTCTAGAACACTTTCAAGATGGTCAGAAAGAACATCCTTCTTCATGTCAGAAATTGTTCATACATGCAAGACTGACTTCTCATGAATGGCGTATCTATCAGGTGATTTGAGCGCCTCTTGATGCTTGAATTTCGCGCCGTACTTCCTCTACGATGCATTTCTCGGAGCGGTGTACGTCGAGTTCTATGCGATAGTGAGGAAAAGCATTGAGGAAAATCATTCAGGGCCTGCGAGTCTCTCGAGGCGTGTCGGCTGCACGCGCCCCTCGTGGGTGGCTGGTCGAGTGCGGAGGCGCTCCGTGACTGACTATGTGGACCTCAACGAGCCGGCGGCTCGGGGCATCTATCGCCTCGAGAGCTCGTCGCCCACCGTGTACTACGTCGACGCTCGCCTGTGGCCGCCGCTGCTTCTGCGCGCGCCCGGGCATGGCGACACCAGCACTGGCCCCGCGGACTTTTCATGGGTGGAACTGGTCGATCTCCAGTCTGGGCCGCGCGTGGTCGATGGTCTGCGCGAGCTCGCCCGGGACGAGATTGACTTCGCCGATGTCCGTCGATGGGTGCTGCGCGTTGAGTCGCGCCACCGCTTCGACTACTACTCCCCGGCGATCGACGGCTGGTGGATCGCCCGCACCCTCGAGAAGATCGTCAGGATCGACTCACTCCCCGAATGGCGCCTACTCGCCCGCGACAACGACGACGACAGCCTCGCCGCTGAGGGGCGCCCCGAATGAATGACGTGACGGAAGTGCACGTGCTGAACCGGCCGGGAATCTATGTCGCGTCATCCCTCATGTCTCAGACCGTCTACGTGGTCGACTCGCGGCTCGACACTGGCGTGCCCCGGTGGTTCCGCGCTACCGGGCGCGACAGCATGCGCGGGAGGTTCGACTTCGCTTGGCAACCCGCCACAGCGCTCATCTCGATGCCGGTGGAGTGGAACGGCTCCCGATGGCTCACGCGTTCCGAGGTCGACACGACGACCAAGCAGTGGACGTTGCGGGTCGGGTCATCCCACACGTTCCACACGCCAGATCTCACCGGGCGCAACGGTGGCGCCTACTGGGTGGCGAGCAGTGCGTGCCGCGCCATCGAGCAGGTCGATGAACTCCCTGACTGGCTGGCTGCGCCATGACATGCCCGCTCTGCTCGGCCCCCAAGGCGTTCGCCGTCGAGGCACTTCTGCCGAGATCCGCCGTTCCTCGCCCTCTCGGCGCACGCGCCGTCAGAGGCGACCGTGCGGCAGTCCTCGGTTCCTTTGCGCGGGCCGGCTACCCGCGTGCGAGTGGCGCGCGATGAGCGGCACAACCGAGTCAGGTGAGGACCTGCTGCTTGATCTCACCATCGGCCGCTACCGCGCCCAGTGCTCCGACGGCACCGTCCTCGACTTCGACCTGAACATCTCGGGCGCTCCGACCGTCGTCATCGAGCCGGCTCCGGCCACCGTCCCGACGATGGTTCCGCGGCAGCCGATGACTGTGCTGTGGGCGCGGTCGACACCCGGTCCGGGGACACCGCCAAGCGAGCCCGTCATGCCCAACCGGATTCGCACCGGCCAGCGATGCCACGTGTACGTATGGCTTCGCGAAAGCGCCCACGAGATCGTCACCGCACCCGTGATGTCGATCCGACCCGACAGCGCCGTGACGCCTTGCGCCGACACCGATCGATCAGCCGTCTCCTGGGTGAACGTCCACACCACACGCGGCCTGGAGTGCCGCATGGTGTGCGTCGACGGAACGACCATCGACTTCGACCTCTGCGGCCCAAACTGCTCGCATGCCAGGATTACCCGCCCGGCTACGAGCGGGGGGCTCCCTCGCGAGGAACCGCCCATGGCGCTGCTATGGGTGATGAGCTATCCCGCGCGTCTCGCGGAGGGGATCCCGCAGCTCCTACAGGTCGGCTCCACCCACGAGCTCTTCCTCGGAGCAGGCGATCTCATCAGCCGCATCAGGACGCCGCCTGCTGCTTCGATCATCCGCATCGATCACGCTACTGACCCCACCTGGCACACGGACCCTGAGAGGACATGATGTCGATTAACGAACGCTGGTTCGATGTGAGCCGCGGTACCCCTGCACTCTCGGAGTGGGACGCGCTGATCGGTCCGTTCTACGACGCGGATGCTGCGGCACTCGCGCTGGGCACATGCCCCCGACTCCTGCCCCGCGAGCGTCTCATCGAAACCCGCACGTCAGACGGACACTGCCTGTACCCCGCGTGGCAGTTCCAGGACAGGGCCCTGTACAGCGAAATCGTCGAGCTCAAGAGGCAACTCGCACCCGCCACCGAGGATGGCTGGACCATCGCGTGGTGGATGAAGGTTCGCCGGAGGGAGTTGAACAATTTCAGCGTCTACTCGTGGATCCGAGCGGCCCGCGGGCTCGACATCCCATTGGATCTCGCACGGGCGTTCGTCGCCGAGACGGAAGGCGTGCCTTCCGCACGCCGGACTAGGCGTCGGACAGGACCACCAGATGTGCGCCCCTGAGTCCCGCGGCTCGCGCGAGCGCGTCAAGCACGTAGTCCAGGTCGTCCCGGCTCAACCGCGGAATGACTTCGCTCAGGTCGACGGGCTCACCGCCGAGCAGCGAGACCGCGACATCCGCAAACGCCCTCTCACTTGACGACCAGGCGCCAGCGCTCGCACGGTTCGCTGAACACCGCTCAGCGACGCGTATGCGGTTGTACCATGCGGAAACGCGAGGAGGGGATCATGAGAGGTCTTCCTGAGGGCTTCGACTGGTCGGTGCTGACCGACAAGGAGCAAGAGGAGCTGAGGCGTAGACAGGAGAGCGCGAAGGGGCCACACCGGTCGATGCCGGGCGGGATGCGGGAACCGGAATCCGCGCAGGTGCGGTACCTCGGAGCGGCCGGGACCGGCATCTTCGGCGGCATCCTTGCGCTAGCGGCGTTGGGGTTCCGTGATCCTGAGGGACTGCTGGTCAACTTCATGATCTTGGGTCTGGCGGTGACGGTGTCGATGTTCTTCGGTGGGTGGGCGGCGCTTGTCCGCGCGCGTCGGCAGGCGTGGGAATCGTTGGTACCGAGTTACCTGCACCACATCAAGTACGCACGGCGCGTGCAGGACAAGCTTGAACGCGCGCATTCCGTCGGCTCTGACGATGCTTACAACCACCTTGATGGGATGCCCCGCAAGATGCGCCAGCACCTCTGGTACGGGGATCACTCGGAGCTGAACTGGCGTGACCGTGAGCAGGCGGAGCAGTGGGGCCTGTCCGCTGACGAGTACTCCCAGTGGAAGAGTTCCCATGATCCTGACTGAGTAGCGCCGCGTGCCCTTTGGAGGCCGCTCGCGGTGATCGACTGCGATGACAAACTCGTCTTCACCCGGGAGGTTCCTGGCATCTGAAGGCACCTGCCGAGGACTGTCGGACGTCCGGTTGTTGACGCCCCGTATGCAGTCTGGAATGGGGGCGACTTGCGTGATTTGCTGGCGCCAGACCGCCTTTTGAGATGATCGCGATCGCCGATGCCTGACACGACGAGGGCGAGTTGGCGTGTGACGGTGAGGCACAACTTCTAGTCGGTGAGGGGACGTCGGATGGCCGTGAGCGCGGGATCTGATCTTGAACTCGTTGAGCGCTCGATCGGACACTCCCTCAGTGACATCGAGGATGCAGCGCGCCACGGGAACGGGGTTCTCGACCAACTGTTGCCTCAGGAGCGTGCGGCGCAGACGCGCGAACTGCTGAGCGAGGCACGGCGCGCAAGAGACGTCACAGCGCGACCTAGCGAACTAGCGCCGGCTCTGTACGACGTAGAGGGGAACTACTCTGCGCGGTCGATGGGGATCGGGCTTCCTCCACCACGCAACTCGGTGCCGATCGCGCACATTCGGCATGCCCTGCTCTTCAGTCACCGCGTCCACCTCATCGATCCGATCGCGCAGATGTTCGACTGGCAGGACAAAGTAAGGAACCGCGAGTTCTGGGGCCTCGTCGTGCGTCAAACGCTCCGCGACTACCGAGACGCATTGCCCCTCGTCGACGCAGGAACCGTGCAGCTCCATGCACCGCCGAATGGCGTCCTCCATGCCGATATCTCAAGCTCCGCCGTGCAGGACAGTCCCGAGTTCCTCCGGTTCACGGAGCTCGTAGTCGACGGTGGAGCCCCGACCACAGTCCTCGACGTCGCAAGGCTCCGGGCATCTCTCTGGCGCGCGCGGCACGACCCCATCGCGCGAGCCCGACTCAGCGTCGCCCTCTTGTTTGAGGGCTTCGGGGAATGGCGAGACGAGTTGGTCGATCTGAACAGACAGCACTACGCGCAGATCCCGGGCGCGGACACCTGGTTCCCGACTGCGGAGCACGCGCGGTACCACTCGGGAGCGATGCATCTCCTGAGCCAGGGGAACCTCTCCAGGTGGAAGCCCACAGACACCTTTGAGCAGATGTTGCTGCAGATTCAGATCCCATCGCTAAATCAGCTCGCCGGAGCGGAGATCGTCAAGATCAGAGCTGACGCGGAGGTATTTGACGCGTGGCGCGGCGCAATGAGCGAGGTCCTCTCGGAGGTGTACCACAACGGGCTGCGAGACAAGCGGGCCATTGCCGCGGCACGCGGAGAGCTCGCCGGACTCGCACGGGACCTTCGCCGCAAGGCTGGCCCCGCCCTCGGGAAACTCTTCACGGGAGCGATGCGTGGGTTCGCGCTGGGCACAGCCGCGGGCTTGAGCTACAACATGGCGATGAGCCCGGCGATTGACGTCGCATCAGCCGCCATCCCGAGTGCAGTCGGAGCGGCGGCGGACGCAGGCACAACGGCGGCTGTGCAGGCTGTAGGGCGCACAAGCGCCAAAGCCGCACTCCGGAACGTACTGATCGTGTCGGAGGCGCTCGACAGCCGAGCTTGAAAGGCCGAGCGGTCTAGTTTGGTCCTTCCGTCGGTCGGGCGTGGCCCGCTGGGCTCCATTGGTGCACCCGCGCGCAACAGGGGGATTCCGCGCAGCAAAGTTTGTCGTCGGGCACTACCCGTAGTTATGGTGCACCAACCGCCGCGTCGGAGCAGGGTCATACATTGGTCACCATGACTGAGATGCTGGCGGCACTCTTGGGTGCGCTCGTAGGTGGTGGTCTCTCCGCGTGGGTCGGCGCTCGGCAGACCGCGAAGGTCTTGAGCCATGAGACTGACCTCGCAGCGACGGAGCGGAAGGAAGCGCAGCGTGCCGACGAGGATCGACGACGCGCCTTCGCTGCCGACCATCTGATCGCTGCGCTGGCCGACTTCACGTCCGCACTGCCGAGCGACGCGGACCGCACGCCGTACTTCGTGCGCGTCTCGGCTACCGCAGACGTCCATCAGAACCGCGAGATCCGCGCATCTGCCCTACTGCAAGCAGGTTCAAGCCATGTACACGCGCTCCCCGAAGACCTCCAGGAACGGTGGGACGCGCTGGTCTGGATGGTGAGGTTCGGTCAGTTGAGGCAGCCCGACCGCGCCGAGGAACTCCGTCGGCGCGACGCATCCGACCTCCTGAACTACGTCGAGTATGTGCGGCGATCGTTGCGCGCCGTGGCAGGCGATGAGCCTATGCCGGCGCGCTTCCCTGTGCCGGAGGTTCGCCGCGACGGCCCGCGGCCGTGGGGCTTCCGGCCCGAGAGTGGTCAGGATGAGCCGGACCTCACCGACTGGCAGTTGGCTGACCGGTTAGTGGGCGAGGTGAGGTTCACCTCTGGCGAGGTCCGCTGGTTTGGGCCCAACGGGCTGGTCGAAGATCTCCCTCGCGATTCGTCCGGGGCAGCCCCGGCAGGCGCTTGATGTGAAGGCACCCTCCGTGCCGGCGGTGAGGGGCTTCGATTCGGCGCGCAGCGGGCCGCGGCGGGGCTTGTCGTGCTGCTGCCTCTACGACCGCGGCGGCGCGCTGACTGCGCCTGGTGCACGCCGGTCGCGGTCCGCTGCGCGAGTGGCCGACGCGGCGCTCGGGCGGCGCGGACCGGGGGTGCCAAGTGCTGGCTCGGGGGTCTTGGCTGCGCAGGGTTGTCGCCGTCTTCGGGAGTGGGCGGAGCGCCGCGCTGGTAGTCGACTTGGATCACCAACCAGTCTTCACCGGGGACGCTCTCAGCATCTGAGGGCACCTCGGGTGGGGCTCCGGAGGGCTCGTTCCGGAACAACTGTATTTAGTCGGGACTACTGGTTGCGACTGCCTCGTGCGCACAGACGAGGACGCGAGGGCAGCCGAAGCTGAGGCTCAGCGCTTTCGCGCCGAGGCGAGCAGCCCCATGGTGCCGTTCCCCAGGCAGGTGCGACTCGGCCAGTCGGCCGCCCGGCATCAGGCAATGGCCGACGCGCATTGGGCGGGGCGGCGCGTGCTGCCCATCGCACAGATCAACCAGGGAGGCGGTCGCTGATGGTTGAGCGGGACTCGAACGTCGTCCGACGCATCCGGGAGGCGCAGGCACGCATCCTCGCCGGCACCCCCGAGCACATCGAGGTTGGCGTCACCAGTGTCCGAGGGCTCGCCAAGGAAGCGGGCGTGAACCTCAACTGGCTCAACCGTCAGTACGAGCAAGAGCGCGACGCGTTCACCGAGGCCGTCCGCGCCGCCGCAGGTGCAGACCTCACGGCCCGCGAGGTCGAACTCACCAGTCGCATCGAGGAACTCGAAGCCGAGGTCAAGCGGCTCAAGGCGCAGTCGAAGGAGAGGCTGGGTCGGGCCGACAACTGGAAGGCCGCCGCTGAGCACTTCATCCGCGAGGTCCATGTCGTGAAGCTGCAACTGGCGCGCGAAGTGGGGCGGACGGAAGCGGCCTTCAAGGCGCGGAACGCCGCCAAGGCTGAACGGGACACCGCCGTCGAGGCCATGAAGCAGGCGTACGACGAGCTGCACGCCTACGAGGTCGAGCATTTGCCGACCAGGACGGCCACGATCCACCAACTCAGGCCGCGGGACGGCGCGTGAGCGGCGACGCCTGAGGCGTCGTGCGCGCGTGCGTACGTGCAGGTCAGCGATCGCCCTAGGAGTTGATTCAGGATTCGCTTCGTCGCAGTCGTGGGGGCAGTCGATCGGGCGTGGCGCGAGGTGAATACCGTTGCCGCGTCGACGGCATCGCCCACGAGGACGGCGGATATGTGCTGCAGCAGACCCCCGATGACCCAAGTGCGCGCAAACACCCAGACCGATGAGGCCCCCGGGTGTTCGCGCGTGGCGCGATACGCCCTCAGAAGAGCGTGCTGCGCGGCGGCTCGTCAGCGTCGTGGAGGTCAGGGTTCGGGTACTTCTCAAGGATGGCGTCCATCTCGGGCGTACCCCACGCGAGGTTCCACCACGCCATGGCTCTCAGCTCGGTCTGCGCGGCCACGTTGTCGGGGTGGACGCCGAGGCGTTCCCACATCGTCTGTACGGTGGATGTGAGCGCTGCCTGGCGGATGAGTGCGGGGCGGTGTTTGCGGCTATCGCGCGAGTTCGCGATGAACGACACGCCGCTTCGGACATACGGGTCGGGGTCATCGGCGAGCGACGCAAGGATCTCCGGCTCGGACGAGACATGCGCGACCGCCCATCGCACGTCGCTGCTGCGATGGTGCGCCAGTTCGCGGCGGCGGTCCAGGCTGAGGCGACCGATCGCTGCTGCCATGATGACGCGGTCGCGTGAACGCCAGATTCTCTCCAGCGCTTCTGTGGGTGTGTCCGCTCGTAGCGCGAGCATGATCAGGTGCGTCCATGCGACGCGCATCATGTCCGGGTCGAACCTCATCGGTGCGGGCTGGTCGTGGTATCGATGCAGCGTCTCGATGACTACGAGCAGGTCGGCGAGGTTCGGCAGTGCTGGCACGTCTGGCGGTGGATCGTCCGGGCGAACACGCTGGACTGAAAGGGGCGTGTGTGTGTCGCACCAGCGGGGTGGGAACGCCCCCTGGTAGAGCGCCTCGCATGCGCACGCATAGCGAGGTGCTGAGGTCGGCTCGTCGCTCATCATGCTCGATCATCCCGCAATCGCCGCAGTTCACGCATCGCCGCAGCAGCGACCGGTCTAGGTGTCGTATGGGAGCGCTCGGGGATGGTCTCCATCAACGGCGTCGGCAAGACGTCTCGGTGAGCCGACGCGATCTAGGCAGCCGCTGTCTTGCACGAAGGAGCGGGGAACGTTCGGCGCGTGCCGGTGCTGGGAGCCTGGTTCAACTTTTAGTATCCAGGCATGGTTGCGATGACACCGTCGGCAGCGCGTGACTTCTGGCATGCTCTCGTGCGGAACGCTGCGGATCTCGTCATCGAGGCGGATCTGCTGTACCCCTCTCCGCGCACGCAGTCGCTCATCGTTCTGGCTCACGAAGAGCTAGGGAAGGCCTCGTGGGTCAGCAGCGCATGCCGGCGGGCCTGGCGCGAGGACGACCATCCACCTGTCGAGGTTCCAGAACTCCAGGACCACGGCCGACGCCATGTGCCGAAGCTCGCTCAGGCGTACGAGTTCCTGGCGGACGATGAAGCCCGTTTCGTGCTCACGGGTGACGGTCTCGCGGAGTGGGAGGCCGACAGGCTTGCCGGCAACCGGCAGTGGGCTGTCGCCGACAACGTCGCGAAGCAGAAGGGCTTCTATGTCGATCTTGAGGAGTCGGGCGAGTTCACCGTCCCGAGCCGGGTCGAACGGCCCGCGTTGTCGTACGACCTCTGGGAAGTCGCGCACTCGGTGCTGTGGGCGATCGCTGACGACTCGTTGCGGGCAAGTAGGCCCCGCCTGGACTTCGCGGAGGACGAGCTGCGGCTCAAGCAGGTCAGCGACAGGCACGAGCCCTCCGACGCAGGCTGACGAACTCACCAAGCGGCCTGCTTGTTGGGTCGTTGGCCGAGCGCTTCAAGCCAGCCCTCGGGAGCGCTGCGCTGGTAGTCGACTTGGATCACCAACCAGTCTTCACCGAGGACTTTCTCAGCACCTGAGGGCACCTGCGGAGGGGGTTCAGAGGGCCCGTTCCCGAATCACTGTATTTAGTCGGGACTACGAGGCGGCGCAGCTCCTGCTGAGCGCGATCGTGGTGCCGGTGCTCGCCCGGCTGGGCGACATGGTGGGCCACCGCAAGGTGCTCCTCGGATCCCTCGCGCTCACGGCCGCCGCGAGCTGGGCGATCGCGTTCTCGCCCACCTTCCCCCTGTTCATCGTCGCGTGGGCGCTGCAGGGCTTCTACGTGGTGTGGCTGCCGCTCAACGTCGCGATCATCCACACCCGCGCGCGCGACCGCGAGGACGGCGCCGCGCTCACCCGCCGGGGCGCCGGCGTGATCGTGATGGCGCTGCAGGCCGGCGCGATCCTCGGCGCGGTGGTCGGCGGCCAGCTCGGCGGCATCCTGCCGCTGTGGGCGGCCCTGTCGATCCCCGCAGCCATGGTGACCCTCGCGGGCGTCGTGGTGCTGGTGAAGGTCCCCGACACGGGCGCCCGCGGCGGCGGCCGCATCGACTCGACGGGCACCGTGGTGCTGACGCTCGCGCTGCTGGCGATCATGGGCGGCCTGTCCGTGATGCGGCGCACGGGCTTCTCCGGCTGGGTGGTGCTCCTGGTCGCGGTCGGTCTCGCGCTGCTGTGGGTGTTCGTCCGGGTCGAGCGGCGGTCCGACGACCCGCTCGTCGACATGACCATGCTGCGCCGCCCCACGATGTGGCCCGTGATCCTGACCTCGGCGCTGTTCGGCGTCAGCGTGCTGGGCGCGCAGGCGCCGCTGTCGACCTTCGCCCGCACCGACCCCGCCACCGTCGGCTACGGGCTCGGCCTGACGTCCGCGACCGCGGGCTACCTGATCGGCGCCTACGTGCTGTCCCTGCTGATCGGTGCCGGCGTCTTCGCCCGCCTGTCGCAGCTGATGAGCCCCCGCATCGTCCTGATCGGGGCCTCGCTGCTGGTCGCGGCCGGCTACCTCTCGCTCATCCCCTTCCACTCCGGCGTGCCGCAGGTGGTGGCGTGCATGGTGGTCGCCGGGCTCGGGTCGGGCATGCTCGTCGCCGCGCTCCCGGCCGCGGCGGCCGCCGCGGCGCCGTCGCACCAGACCGCCGTCGCGACCGGGCTCACCAACACCACCAAGACCATCGGCGGCGCGTTCGCCTCCACCGCCTTCGCGATCGCGCTCGCGTCCGGCGTCGCGGCCGCCGCGGGCGACTCGACCGCGGGCTCCCTGAGCGGGTACGTCACGGTGTGGGCGATCTGCGGCGTGACCGCGCTGGTCGCGACCGGGGCCCTCCTCACGGTGCCGAAGGTCGCGTTCACGCACAACACCGATGCGAAGGTGGCCGAGGCGGAGGAGCTGCTGTGATCCCCGCCGCCCCGGAGGTGGCGTCCCGCCTGGCCGCGCTGGTGCGCGTACCGACCATCACGCCGCCGCACGGGCCGCTGGACGATGCGACGGCCGCCACGTTCGCGACCTTCCGCGCCGCGCTGCGCGGCTTCTACCCCCGGGTCTTCGCTCACGAGGTCGAGACTGTCGGCCGCGCGGGCCTGCTCATCCGGATACCCGGCGGCGGCGCTTCCCCGGTGGTCCTCATGGCCCACCAGGACGTGGTGCCCGTGCCCGAGGACTGGGCCGCCGAGGGCTGGGAGCACGGCCCGTTCGAGGGCGTGATCTCGGAGGGGTGGGTCCACGGCCGCGGCACCCTCGACGACAAGGGCGCGCTGGCGGTCGCGCTGGAGGCCGTCGACTCCCTGCTCGGCGAGGGGTGGACGCCGCCGGGCGACCTGTACCTCTCGCTGGGCGCGGACGAGGAGTCCCACGGCGACAGCGCGATCCAGGCGGCGACGCTCCTGGAGGCGCGCGGCGTCGCGCCCGCGCTCATCCTCGACGAAGGCGGCGCCGTGACGCTCGGCGCCTTCCCGGGCCTCGAGGGCGAGGCGGCCGTGATCGGGGCGTCGGAGAAGGGGATCGTCGACGTGACGCTCACCGTGGAGGGCAGGGGCGGCCACGCGTCCACGCCGCCGCGGGAGTCCGCGCCGGGGATCCTCGCCCGCGCGCTCGGCCGGATCGAGGCGCACCCGCACCCCTCCGCGCTGCACCCGGTCAACGTCGAGCTGCTCGAGGCGGTCGGCTCGCGGCTGGGCGGGGCGAGGGGCGCGGTGATGCGCCGCGCGGGCGCGCTGCGCTGGCTGCTCGCACGGCTGCTGCCGCGCCTGGGCGCCGAGCTCGCGGCGATGACCCGCACCACGGTGGCCATCACCCAGCTGCGCGGATCCCCCGCGCACAACGTGCTCGCGACGTCCGCCACCGCCACGCTCAACATCCGGGTCGCCGTGGGCTCCGGCGTCGATGAGGCGGTGGCGCACGTCCGACGCGTGATCCGGGATCCCCGCGTCCGGATCGACATCGAGGAGCCCTCGGAGCCGTCGCCCGTGTCGCCTCGCGGAGACAGCCCCGCCTGGACGGCCCTCACGGGCGCGGTCGCGGCGTCGTACCCGGACGCGCTCGTGGTGCCCTACGTCATGCTCGCGGCGTCCGACTCGCGGCATCTCGCGCACCTCGGCCCCACCTACCGCTTCGCGCCCCTCCGGATGAGCAGCGACCAGCGCGCCGCCGTGCACGGGCCGAACGAGAAGGTCGAGGTCGAGTCGCTCGGCCGCGGCGTCGCGTTCTACCGCGCGCTGCTCGCCTCCGACGAGGCGTGGATGCGCGGCTAGCCTCGTGCTGTGACCACGCCTCAGCTCGACCGCGCCGACGCGCTCCGCGCCTCCCTCGCCACCTGGACCGTCGACGCCGTCGAGGCCGTGTGCGGCGAGCGCGCCACGCGGGCCCTCGCCCGCGAGCAGGTGCTGCCGGCGCGCCTGGCCGCCCGCGCATCGTCCACCCCGGAGGCGACGCTCACGCGCGTGTTCCTGCTGGGCGACGCCGTGCCCGTCGCGCGGCTGGACGATGCGCTGCCCGGCGTGGGCGCCGACGGCGCCGCCGCGATGGGCCTGGTCGAGCTGAGCGCGGGAGAGGCGCGGGCGCGCGTCGACCTGCGCCCTTACGAGACCACCACCGCGGACGGGGAGGCGCGCTGGTGGGTGGCGTCCGACCTGGGCGAGGACGTCACGGGCGAGCGGCTCGAGGCGGACCACGTCCTCGGGATCGGCGGTGCCTCGCTGACGCTCGCCGGCATGACCATGCGCAGCCCGGTCGGGCGGGTGCTCGACCTGGGCACGGGCTGCGGCATCCAGGCGCTGCACGCCTCGCAGCACGCGCGGGCGGTGGTGGCCACCGACATCTCGCGTCGGGCGCTCGCGTTCGCGGAGTTCAACCGCGCGCTCAACATTGCGGGCGCCTGGGACCTGCGCGAGGGGTCGATGCTCGAGCCCGTGGCGGGGGAGCGGTTCGACCTGGTGGTCTCCAACCCGCCGTTCGTCATCACCCCGCCGGGGACGCCGGAGTTCGAGTACCGCGCCTCCGGGGTCCAGGGCGACGGGATCGTCTCGGGGCTGATCTCCTCGGTCGGCTCGGTGCTCGCCCCCGGCGGCGTCGCGCAGATGCTCGGCAACTGGGAGATCCACGGCGGAGGGTGGGGCGACGGCCTCGAGGCGTGGCTCGCCGCGTCGCCCGTGCCGCTCGACGCCTGGGTCATCGAGCGGGACCAGCTCGACGCCGCGGAGTACGCGGAGACCTGGCTGCGCGACGCCGGGGTGACGCCCGAACGCGGTCGGGCGGCGTTCGAGGACGCGTACGAGGCCTACCTGAGCGACTTCGACGCGCGGGGGGTCACCGCCGTCGGCTTCGGGATGGTGCTGCTGCGACGGCCGCTCTCCGGCGCGCCGACGCTGCGGCGGCTCGAGCAGCACGAGGGGGCGCTGCAGGAGCCGTTCGGTGCGTACCTGGTGGACGCGCTCGCGGCGCACGACCTGGTCGCCTCGCTGTCCGACCAGGCGCTTCTCGACGCACGCTGGACGGTCGCCGCCGACGTCACGCGGGAGTCGTACGGACCGGTGCTGCAGGCCGACCCGTCGCACCTGCTGCTGCGCCAGGGGGCCGGGCTCGGACGCTCGATATCGATGGACACGGCCCTCGCGGGCTTCGTCGGCGCGTGCGACGGCGAGCTCGCGGCCGGGCAGATCGCGCACGCGCTCGCCGCGCTCCTCGACGTGCCGTCGGGCGTCATGATCGAGGGCCTGGTCCCCGCGATCCGGGAGCTGGTCGCGGACGGCTTCCTCACGCCGGCCGCGGACTGATCTTTACCCGGCTTGACGCTCCCATGGGGGGCGTTTGCGAGGCGCCATAGGGGTGGTTCACCGGTCCGTGAGGGACCGTTCGAAAACCCGGGACCAGGGTCCGGACCGGCCTTCCGCCGCGCTTCCTACCCTGGATTTATGACCCCGAGGTGCAACGGCTGCACACCCCTCCCGCGCAGGCGGGGAGACCGTCGACCGGACACCGCTCGCATCGTCGCGACGCTCGGGGCCACGACCCCTCACCCGCACACCCACGGCGCCGCGTCCCACCCGGACGCACGCCCGACCGAGCCGTCCGCGGGAACGGACGGCTGAACCAGGGTCCGGAACCCCCGCGGAGATCCCGCGGTCCGGCCGGATCCGCCACCAGGAGGCACGCCCCATGTCCACCACCGAGATCGACGTCCAGGCCATCGAGCAGATGACCCCGCACTCGCTGTCGATCGCCGACATCACCCCGATCGGCACCGGCGACTGGCCGGGCCGTCCGGCCGTCACCATCCTGCTCCAGGGCTGCCCGTGGACGTGCACGTACTGCCACCAGCCCGCGCTGCAGGACTCGACCGCCGCCGGATCGGTGACGTGGCAGGACGTGGTCGACTTCCTCGAGGTGCGCCGCGGCATGGTGGAGTCCGTGGTCTTCAGCGGCGGAGAGCCGACGCGCCAGCCCGGCCTGGTCGCCGCCATCCGCGCGGTCAAGCAGATGGGCTTCCAGGTCGGCCTGCACACCGCCGGCGCGTACCCGGCGAAGCTCGCGGCCGTGCTGTCGGAGGTCGACTGGGTCGGCATCGACATCAAGGCGGCACCCGAGCGCTACGCCGAGGTGACCGGGCAGGAGGTGTCCGGGGTCAAGGCGTGGACGTCGCTCGAGCTGGTCCAGCACTCCGGCGTCGACTACGAGGTGCGCCTCACGATCGACCCCACCGTGCACTCGCGCGAGGACGTGTTCGCCGCGGTGCGCGAGGTGATCCGGCGCGGCGCGCACGCCCCCGTGCTGCAGCAGGCGCGCCCCGGCGGGGTGTCCGACTCCTACCGCGCCGAGCTCGGCCGCCGCGGCATGTACGACGTGATCCGCCACGACGACCTCCCGGACCTCGCGCGTCGCTGACGCCCGCGCCGCACCCCCCGCGCGCAGCGGGCTCGCGCCCCAGGTCCGGATCCACGGCCGCCCTCCCTCGGGAGGGCGGCCGTTCTGCTGTGCGCGACGGCGCGTCGGGCACCGCGGGGGTCCCGCCGGATGGTCGGGGACCACTATTTGGCAACTGTCGCTCAGAGTTCGCTGAGAGCCCTGGGTGCGTGATTCGGGGAGTGGTGACGTGTCATCTAGTGACATAACACCTGCTACGTGAGGGGTGTCACACCGACGCTTCACGATTTCGTGTCAAATCGGGCACATGGTCCCGGGAATTACGCAACGACGCGCGAGACGCTTGGCGCAGCAACACACCGGAGGTCCAAAGAAGGGCCGTCCCCAAGGAAAGGAAATCCCCATGGTCACCAAGCTGCGCATCATCGGCGCGGTCCTCGCGCTCGCCGGACTCGGCTTCATCGGCGCCGGCATCTACGCCTTCACGGAGGTCCAGGCGGGTCAGAACTCGCTGCAGAAGTTCTCCGAGGCTCAGAACGTCCAGCTCACCTACAACGAGGACGGCGTCCTCATCGATCGCGGCACCGTCGAGGGCGCCGAGGGCATCATGAGCCTGCTGGTCGACGACTGGGGCTACAAGGTCGTCGAGTCCGAGTTCGACCCCAACGACCCGCTGGTGAACACCGGTTCCGAGTACATGTACCAGATGGCGCTCGTGGGCTACCACACCCTCCACGGCACCACCACGGTGACCCTCGACGAGGCCGTCGAGTACAACGGTGAGACCTTCGAGGCCGGCACCTACGAGGTTCCGACCGACGGCAAGTACTGGGCCGACTTCGACCGCATGCACCCGCTCGAGGGCCCGGCCCGCGCGCAGGCCTGGAACCCGACCGCTCACGCGCTGTTCGGCGAGCTGGGCGTCGGCTCGGTCACCGCGTCGACCCTGAAGCTGGGCCTCGGCATCGTCGGCATGATCTCCGGCCTGGGCCTGCTGTTCCTGGCTCTGGGCGCCGGCCTCTTCTGGATCTCCGGCGACGTCGCCCGCAAGGCGACCGCCAAGGTCGAGGAGACCGAGCTCGCGACCGCGTAAGCGGCACGCCTCACACGGGAGGGTCCCTTCGGGGGCCCTCCCGTCGTGCTGTCCCGGCGCGGCCGGACCGGCCCCTTCGCCCCGCCCCTGGTCCCCCCCGCCCGGACACTGCGCACGGATCTCGCCGCGACACGCCGAGCGCTCGCGGCCGATGCGGAGTCCGACCCGGCGTGTCGGGCTCAGTTCCGTGCGGACTGTCCGGGGCAGGGGTGTCAGGCGGCGGATCAGACCGCGAGGTGGCGCGCGAGGACCTCGCGGATCGACTCCCAGTGGTCGGTGCGGGCGGCGAGCAGCGGCGCCCCGGCCGTCTGCGCGGTGACGTAGCCGCTGCCGTCGACCCGGCCGACCGTGTAGCCGCACTCCGCCGCGATGGCCGCGCCCGGGACGTGGTCCCACGCCTTGGCCCGCGTGTAGACCAGGTAGCCGACCTGCTCGGTGACCAGGTCGGTGTAGTCGAAGCCGGCGCACATCCGCAGCTGCGCGTAGTCGCCCAGCTCGCGCTCGGCCGCGATGAGGCCCTCGCGGACCTCGTCGGCCGCGTACTTCACGGACACGGCGCCCTGCGGCAGGTCGGCGACCGCGGCACGCACCTCGGCCGCGCGGGTGCGCGCGACGCCCGGCAGCGGTCGGCCGTCGACGAACGCGCCGACCCCCTCGAGACCCTCGTACAGGTGGCCGGTCTCGGGCTGCAGGATCCACCCGCCGACCGGGCGGCCGGCCTCCACCAGCCCGACCATCACGGCGTAGGTCTCCGACCCGGCCACGAAGTTCGCGGTCCCGTCCACGGGGTCGACCGTCCAGGCGACCTCGTCGGTCGCGAGCACGTCCTCGACCGACGCGTCCTTGGACGCCGCCTCCTCGCCGACCACCGGCACGTCGAGGATCGCGCGCAGCATCGGCGTCAGCGCGAGCTCGGCCTCGAGGTCGGCCTCCGTGACGTAGTCGCCGGGACCCTTGAGGTGGATCTGGCCGTCGGCCAGGGCGCGGAAGCGGGGGCGGATCTCGGCGTCGGCCACGCGACGCATCGCGTCGCCCACGGCCGCGCGCGCGGCGGCGTCAAGGAGGGGCTGCATGGCGCTCATGGTGTCACGGCGGTGTGTCGGGAAGGTGAACGATGCGCGGGTGGCGGCACCCCTGCATCGTCCACAGTCCCGGTGGCGGTGCCCCATCCCATATGTATATTGAGTGCGTTCCGGCCCCCGAGCGGTGCCGGAGGACGCTATCCGGAAGAAGTCAGGTGCCATGGCCCGCAAGCTCGTGATCGTCGAGTCGCCCACCAAGTCGAAGACCATCGGCGGCTATCTGGGCGCCGACTACGACGTGGTCGCCTCGGTGGGGCACATCCGTGACCTCGCCGAGCGCTCCGAGCTGCCCGCCGAGGTGAAGAAGGGCGACATCGGCAAGTTCGCGATCGACATCGCGGGCGGGTTCGTCCCCTACTACGTGGTGAGCCCGGACAAGAAGAAGATCATCACGGACCTCAAGCGGCGTCTCAAGGAGGCCGACGAGCTCTACCTCGCGACTGATGAGGACCGCGAGGGAGAGGCGATCGCCTGGCACCTGCTCGAGGTCCTCAAGCCCAAGGTGCCGGTGAAGCGGCTCGCGTTCCACGAGATCACCCGCGAGGGCATCGAGCGCGCGATGGCGGCGCCCCGCGAGGTCAACACCGAGCTCGTCGAGGCGCAGGAGGCGCGTCGCCTCCTCGACCGCCTCTACGGCTACGAGGTCTCGCCGGTGCTCTGGCGCAAGATCCAGCAGGGGCTGTCCGCCGGCCGCGTCCAGTCCGTGACGCTGCGCCTGGTGGTCGACCGCGAGCGGGAGCGCATGGCGTTCCAGTCCGCGGAGTACTGGGACCTGGCCGCGCGCTTCACCGCGACGGAGGGTCCGGACCGCGGCCGCTCGTTCGCCGCGAAGCTGACCTCCGTCGACGGCAAGCGCGTCGCGACCGGCAAGGACTTCGACGACCGCGGCGCCCTCACCAACAGCAAGGTCGTCCACGTGACCGGCGCGCTCGCCGGCGCGCTCGCCGCGGGCCTGGCCGAGGCATCGTTCTCCGTCACCTCGGTCGACTCGAAGCCGTACAAGCGCCGCCCGGCCGCGCCTTTCATCACGTCGACCCTGATCCAGGAGTCGAGCCGCAAGCTGCGCCTCAGCGCGCGCCAGGCGATGTCGGTGGCGCAGGGGCTGTACCAGAAGGGCTTCATCACCTACATGAGGTCCGACTCCCCGACGCTGTCGGCGGAGGCGGTCCGTGCGGCCCGCTCGCAGGCCGCGGAGCTGTACGGGTCGGACTCGGTCGCCGCCAGCGCCCGCGTCTACGCCTCGAAGGACTCCAACGCGCAGGAGGCGCACGAGGCGATCCGGCCCGCCGGCGACCGCTTCCGCACGCCCGACTCGGTGCGCTCGGAGCTGCGCGGCGACGAGTTCCGCATGTACGAGATGATCTGGAAGCGCACCGTCGCCTCCCAGATGGCGGACGCCGAGGGCACCACGTCGACCGTGCGCATCGGCGCCACCACCGCCGCGCACCACGCCGTCGAGTTCTCCGCCTCCGGCACGATCATCACCAAGCCCGGCTTCCTCGCCGCGTACGAGGAGTCGCGCGAGAAGGAGCGCTACGAGGAGGACGAGCAGAAGGTCGGCCGCGAGGGCGACGCCCGGCTGCCGCAGCTCGCCGCGAGCCAGAAGGTCGACGCGGAGGACATCGAGCCGCTGACCCACGCGACCACGCCGCCGCCGCGCTTCACCCAGGGCTCGATGATCAAGGAGCTCGAGGACCGCAAGCTCGGGCGCCCGTCGACCTACGCCGCGATGGTGGACGTGATCATCGACCGCGGCTACGTGCGCGTCGACCGCCAGCAGCTGGTCCCCAACTGGATCGCGTTCGCGATCATCCGCCTGCTCGAGGAGCACTTCAGCTGGCTGATCGACTACGACTTCACCGCCGACATGGAGCAGGACCTCGACCGGATCGCCGACGGCGAGCTGTCGCGTCTCGACTGGCTCAGCGAGTTCTACTTCGGCTCGGGCGAGGAGGAGGACGGCCGCGGCCAGGGCCTCAAGGCGCTCGCCGAGAACCTGGGCGACATCGACGCCCGCGCGAACTCGACCTTCGAGGTCGGCGACGGGATCGTCCTCCGCGTGGGCCGCTACGGCCCCTACATCGAGCGCGAGGTCGACGGCGAGCAGCAGCGCGCCTCCGTGCCCGAGGACCTGTCGCCCGACGAGCTCACCGTCGCGAAGGCGGAGGAGCTCCTCGCGAACCAGGGCGGCGACGAGCGCGAGCTCGGCACCCACCCGGAGTCCGGCCTGCCGGTGGTGGCGAAGGCCGGGCGGTTCGGCCCGTACGTCACCGAGGTGCTGCCGGACGATGCGAAGGGCAAGCCCCGCACGGCGTCGCTGTTCAAGTCGATGGACCTCACGACGGTCACGCTCGAGGACGCGCTGCGGCTCATGAGCCTGCCGCGCGTGGTCGGGGTCGCCGACGACGGCGAGGAGATCACGGCGCAGAACGGCCGCTTCGGCCCGTACCTCAAGAAGGGCACGGACTCGCGCACCATCGAGTCCGAGGAGCAGCTGCTCAGCATCACCCTCGAGGAGGCGCTCGCGATCTACGCGCAGCCCAAGCGTGGCCGTGGCCGCACCGCCGCACCGCCGCTCAAGGAGCTCGGCACGGACCCGGTGAGCGAGAAGCCCGTGGTGGTGAAGTCCGGCCGGTTCGGCGACTACATCACCGACGGCACCACCAACGTGACCATCCCCAAGGACCTCACGCTGGACTCGCTGACCGAGGAGAAGGCGTACGAGCTGCTCGCGGAGAAGCGCGCCAAGGGGCCGGCCAAGAAGCCGGCCCGCCGCACCGCCGCGCGCAAGACCACCACGCGCAAGAAGTCCTGAACCCGCGCTGCCCGCGCATCGAACCACCGCCGACGGAGGCCCGCATGCCCGACAAGACCCCCGCACCCCAGGCCTCGGGCGGCGTGCCCTCCGTGAACGTGCGCTGGCTCGGCTACCTCGGGCTGGTGCTCGGCTTCGGCGCGGTCGCGCTGACCGTGGACTCCGGATCCGTCTCGGTGCTCGGGTTCTCGTTCCCGATCTCCGTGCCGCTCATCGCGGCGATTGCGTTCGCGGGCGGAATCCTCGGCGGGCGCTTCGGCCCGCGCCCCGGCGCGCTGTAGCCGACCTCCCGGCGCCGGTCGCCCGCGGACGTCCGCCACCGGAACCGAGCCGTGGCGCGCTGACAGAGGACCGATTCGCCCCGATCCGGTGGCGCGCGTCCGGTCGCCGGTAGTGGACTGGTGGCGCGGCGGCGCGGATCGAGCGCACACGTTCTTGACCGATGTCCCGAACCCTCGCAGTGCCGGATGCCGCCCACCGGCCGCGGCGTCGCGGACGTGGGCGCCCACGCCATCCGTCAGGTTGCCCGTTGTGGACATCATCGAGGCACTGGGCGTGCACGGGGGCGCCGCACGGCGCGAGGCGTTGCTCGCTGCCGGCGTCACCAAGCATGCGATCTACGCGGCGCTCCGGGCCGGCGTGGTGACGCAGCCGGCGCGTGGGTGCTTCGCCGTGCCCGACGCGCCGCTGTGGGCCGTACGTGCAGCGTGCTTCCGCGGCGTGCCCACCTGCGTGACCCTTCTCGGCCTCTGGGGCCTGCCGCTGCTCGATCGCGACCCGCGTGCGCACATCGCGGTTCCGCGCAATCGGGCGCTTCGCGCGACCGACTCGCGGAGCACCAGTCGGCTGGTGCTCCATCGCGAGTTTGAAGCGCCGGTCAGGGCCGAGGACGCGGTCCGGATCGCGCTGGCGCACGCCGCCCGGTGTCTCCCGCGGGATCAGTGGCTCGTGCCGGTCGATTCCGCGTTGCGCCAGGGGCTGATCACGGTGGACGAGGCGATGCACGCGGGACGGCGCGGAGCGATCCCGGCGCGGTGGACTCAGAGGATGGCTGATCCGCGCGCCGAGTCGCCGGCCGAGACGCGCGCACGTGTCGCGATGCTCCAGGCGCGCCTCGACGTGAGGAGCCAGGTGTCGATCGAGGGCGTGGGCCGGGTGGACTTCGTGGTGAGGAAGCGCGTGATCGTCGAGACCGATGGCCGCGAGTATCACTCGGATCCCGCGAGGTTCACGGAGGATCGGCGCCGTGACCGGGCCGCGATCCTGCTGGGATTTCAACCGTTGAGGTACCCCGCCGCGCACGCGCTCCGCGACCCCGAGTCCATCGCGGCGGACGTGCGCCGACTACTGCGCGGCCGGGCTCGGACCTCCGCCACCGGGTTGAACTGATCTCGCACCGGGCCGGGCCACAGAAGCGGATTCCGGTGGCGGACGTCCGGACCCTGAGCTAGCGCAGGTGGCGCAACGGCGGGTGGCTCGGCCGCGGGCTTCGTCGCACTCGGCGACGTGACTAGGGTGAGTGTCATGAGTGCACCGCTGCCGATGTCCGCGCCCGCCGTCCGCTGGGGAATCCTCGGCGCCGGAGGGATCGCCCACAAGCTCGCCGACGCCGTCAACAGCTACACGCAGTCCCAGGTGCTGGCGGTCGCCTCCCGCGACCAGGCCAAGGCGCAGGCCTTCGCCGACCAGATGGGGGTGCCGACCGCGTACGGCTCCTACGAGCAGCTGGTCGCGGATCCGGACATCGACGTGGTCTACGTCGCGACCCCGCACAGCCACCACCACGAGCACATGCTCCTCGCGATCGAGGCGGGCAAGCACGTGCTGTGCGAGAAGGCGTTCACGCAGAACGCCGCGCAGGCCCGCGAGGTGGTCGCCGCCGCCCGCGCGAAGGGCGTGTTCGTGATGGAGGCGATGTGGACCCGCCACCTGCCGCACGTCTACGCCATCCGCGAGCTCATCGAGCGCGGCGAGATCGGCGACGTGGTCTCGGTCCAGGCGGACCACGGTCAGCCCATCGCCCACATCCCTCGCATGTGGAACCCCGAGCTCGCGGGCGGCGCGCTGCTCGACCTGGGCGTGTACCCCATCGCCTTCGCGCACGACATCCTGGGCGTCCCGGACCGGATCACCGCGACGGGCCGCATCCGCGACACGGGCGTGGACAACCAGTCGAGCATGGTGTTCGACTACCCCACCGCGCAGGCGATCCTCACCACCACCATGGAGGCGCGTACGCCCTGCACCGCGCACATCGCCGGCACGGAGGGCTGGATCGAGATCGACCGGATGTTCTACAACCCGGTCGCATTCACCGTCACCCGCCACGACGGCACGTCCTGGCGCTGGGACGGCACGGTCCCGAACGGCTTCCAGTTCGAGGCCGCCGAGGTCGCCCGCCGGATCACCGCGGGCGAGACGGAGAGCCCCTACCTGACCCTCGACCAGTCGGTCGAGATCATGGAGATCATGGACACCGTCCGCGAGCAGATCGGCGTCTCCTTCCCGAACGAGGGCTAGGGGCCGCGCGGCCTGACGCAACCTTCTCCCCACCCCATGGCGTTTCATGGGGGGAGGGGAGATCATGGGTGACTCTGAGCCGATCGAGGACCTGTACCGGGTCGCGCTGCCGCGACTGTGCCGGTACGGCCTCCTGCTCACGGGCTCCGAGGCCGAGGGCGAGGAGCTGGTCCAGGCCGCGATCGTCAAGACCTTCTCCCGGTGGCGGAGGATCGACGACGCGCGGGCGGCCGAGCAGTACGTGCGTGCGACGATGCGCACCCTCACCATCGACGCGGGGCGTCGGGCCGCGCGCTGGCGCCGGGCGATGCCGAGGCTGGTCGAGCAGGCCGGCGAGGCACCCGACGAGGCCGTGGCCGCCGCGGACGACGTCGCGGCGGCGATCCGGGCGCTTCCGCCGCGGGTCCGCGTCGCGGTCGCCCTGCGCTACCTCGACGACCTGACGATCGCGGAGGCGGCGGACCGGATGGGCGTGACCGCGGGCGCGGTGAAGAAGTACCTGCACACAGCGCGCGAACGGCTCGAGCCGTGGCGGCTGGGAGAGATGGACCACGAGGCGCATGGCGCGCCCGTCCGCGAGGCCGTCGAGCCTCGTCGCGCCGGAGGGAGGCGAGTGCGATGGCCCCGGATCTCATGACGACGCTCGATGAGCGAGCCGAGGAGATGGCGACCCGGCTCCAGGCATCGGGCACTGCCCGCGTGCGCGGGCGCATCGCGCGGCGCCGCCGGACCCGCGGTGCCCTGACGGCGCTGGCCGTGGTCCCGCTCGTCGCCCTCGCGGCGTGGGGCATCGGCGTCGCGGGACGGACGCCGCCGATCGAGCCGGCGCGCGGACTCGAGATCGTGCTGGACGAGCCGCTCGAGCCGCAGCTCGTGGAGGCGATCGGTGCGGGCGACGCCGACGCCGTGCGGGAGCTCCTCGCGCTCGGCGCCGACCCCGCCCACGTGGACGAGGACGGTGCCACGACGGCGGACGTGGTGCCGACGCTGGCCTACCGCGCGATGCTGCGGTGCGACACCGCGGTGCTGGGGGTGCTGGACGAGTACGGCGCGCCGCGCGTGACGCTGTGGCCACCCGATGAGGACCTCGCGGTCCGAGCCGCGATGACCTTCTGCGAGCCCGATGCGCTGCTCGCCGCGCTCGAGGCCTCGCCCATGGCGGCGACGCCCGAGCGGGTGGTGGCGCTCGCGGTCGAGGAGGCGGACCCGCTCGCTGTCAACGCGCTGATCGCCGCCGGGTACCCGACGGAGATCGAGGGGCGCTGGAGCGCGCTCGCGTCCGCCGCGCAGGCGGCGCGAGCCGACCGCCAGGAGCTGATCTCCCTCCTGCTGCGCCTGGGCGCGGACCCCGCCGCCGTGATCGACGGCGAGCCGATCGCCGAGTGGCTGGTGGGGCGGACCTCCTCCGGGGTGGTCGATCAGATCGCGGAGGCGGCGGAGGTGGCGTCATGAATGCGCGGATCGGATGGGCGGCGACCGCGGTCGCGGTGCTGCTGGTGGTCGCGGGATGCACCGGGGAGGACGCGTCGGGTGGCGCGAGCCCGGGTGCGAGCGCGGGCGAGATCGCTCCGACGCTCTCCCCCGACATCGCTCTCAAGGCCGCCGTGGTGCGGGGCGATCTCGACGCCGTGCGGGAGGCGCTGGACGCGGGCGCCGACGTGCTCGCCGCCCCGGGTGGGAGCACCGCGCTGCACGTGGCCGCGCGCACCGGACAGGCGGAGGCCGTGGCGCTGCTGCTCGAGGCGGGCGCGGACGTGGGTGCGCGGGAGCCCGACGGCGACACCCCGCTGCACCTGGCCGCGTACGCCGACGACGGCGAGGTGATCGCCCTGCTGGTCGAGGCCGGAGCCGACCCCGACGCCGCCGAGGGGTTCCCGTACGACGCGCGGCCGATCCACATCGCGGCCTCCACCGGCAACCTCGCCGGGCTGGGCGTCCTCGTGGCGAACGGCGCCGACCCGGCTCTCGACAACGGGATGGAAAAGGACACCACCGACTACGCCGCGTGCCACGGGAGGACCGACGTGCTGCGCCGCCTGATGGACCTCGGGATCGCGCCGTCGGTCGGCAGCGCGGCGTGCGCGCGCGACGCCCTGTACTTCGAGACGCTCGACTACCTGCGATCGCTGTCCTGACGGACCATTGGGATCGCCGCGCACAACCTGTCGCGCACCCAGCCCGTTCTTAGGTCGGGAGGGAGCCGACATGGGGACGCTCGAGGATCTGTACGACCACGCCGGTGCCGCGCTCGCCGCGCTCGGCGCGCAGCTCACCGGGGAGAAGGCGGCCGGGATCCGCCTCCGCGACGATGCGGTGGTCGCCGTGCTCGGCGGCGCCTGGCCGCCGCGACGCGAGGACCACGTCGAGCGACGGGTCCGGGCGCACATGCGGCGGCACGCCCCGGTGCGGCAGGCCCCGGCGGACGGCGAGGAGACGATGCTCGTCGGGGGGAGGAGCTGACATGTCCCCGGCGGAGACGGTCGAGGCGGTCCCCACGGGGGTGCGCTCGCGGATCTCGCGACGTCGTCGCCTCGGGGTCGCGTTGCTGATCGCAGCCGCGATCGCCGGGACGGCCGTGGGTCTCACCCATCCGCTGCTGGAGCGTGCGGCGGCGGTCCGCCTGGTGGGCGACGCCTCGCTCGAGCAGACCCTGCGCGACGCGATCGACGCGGGCGACGAGGCCCGCGTCGCGGCCCTCGCGAGGATCGGCGCGGATGTGAACCACCGCTACGCCGACGGCCTGCGCCCGCTCGAGGTGGCAGCCATGCGGTGCGACCGCGACACCGTGCGGGCGCTCGAGGGGCACGGAGCCCGGCGAGCGGATGCCGACGGCGTGGACCCGGCGCTCCGGATCGCTATCGAGCGCTGCGACGAGGACACGGTCCGCGCGATCGCGCTCACCGCGGTCGAGGACCACCGTGGGTCCGCGATCCAGGCGGCGCTCGCCGCGCGCGGCGACCCGCGCATCGTCGCCGCCGTCCGAGGGTACGTGCCATGACGCGCGGGTGGCTGGCGGTCGCGCTGTTCGCGGTGACGGCGTGGCTCGGCACCGCGGTCGCCGGCGGCGCCGCGGCGGATGCGCGCGACCTCATGACGCCGGACCAGGCGCTGCGCGCGGCGGTGGTCGAGGGCGACATGGCCGGGGCCGTCGAGGCGCTCGACGCGGGCGCGGATCCCGACCACACCGTGGACGGCGCCACCGTCCTGCACGTGGCGGCCCGCCAGGGCGACCCGAGCATCGTCCGGCTGCTGCTCTCGGCCGACGCGGACCTGTACGCCCGGACGTCGGACGGCGAGCTCGCCCTCGAGCTCGCGATCCGCGCCCGCAGCGGCGACGCGGCGGCCGTGCTGATCGAGGCGGCCGGCCCGTGCCGGCTGTGCCGGCCTCGCTAGCCTGAAGTTGGGCTCGGC
>NZ_JAUHPZ010000010.1:0-78745 GCF_030418375.1 Demequina lignilytica | reverse complement strand
GCGGGGGGAGAAGCTGCCGGTCGCGGTCTCCACCTCGAGGTCGAGACCGCCGAGGGCGACGGAGATCAGGCGTCGTTCGTCCGCGGAGGCCGGCTGCGCGGTGAAGTAGTGGTCCTCGGTCACGACGACGAGCGTATCGCCCGCCCGCACGGGGTCGAGGGGCCGGGGTGCGACAATGGTCGCGTATGGGACTTCAGGAATCGCACCAGGACATCCAGGCGGACGAGCCCGGCCGCTCCCGCGCCGACGCGGTGATCGACCGGGTGCTCTCGCGCGCCGGCACGGCGGTCGCCGAGGGCGGGACACAGGCCACCGACTACGACGGCGAACAGCTCGACCGCGAGGAGCGCGCCGCGCTCCGCCGCATCGCCGGGCTGTCCACCGAGCTCGAGGACATCACCGAGGTCGAGTACCGCCAGCTGCGCCTCGAGAGGGTGGTGCTGGTCGGCCAGTGGTCGCACGGGACCGCGCTCGACGCCGAGGTGTCCCTGCGCGAGCTCGCGGCCCTCGCCGAGACCGCGGGCTCCGAGGTGCTCGACGGCGTGCTGCAGCGTCGACCCCATCCGGATCCGGCGACCTACGTGGGCTCGGGCAAGGCCAAGCAGATCGGGGAGATCGTGGCGTCGGTCGGCGCCGACACCGTGATCGTGAACGACGACCTCGCGCCGAGCCAGCGCCGCGCCCTCGAGGACGTGGTCAAGGTCAAGGTGATCGACCGCACCGCGCTCATCCTCGACATCTTCGCCCAGCACGCCAAGTCCAAGGAGGGCAAGGCGCAGGTCGAGCTCGCGCAGCTCGAGTACCTGCTCCCGCGCCTGCGCGGGTGGGGCGAGTCGATGTCGCGGCAGGCCGGTGGCCGCGTCGCCGGCGGTGCGGGGATCGGCTCGCGCGGACCCGGTGAGACCAAGATCGAGCTGGACCGGCGCCGGATCCGCACGCGCATGGCGCAGCTGCGGCGCGAGATCAAGGCGATGGAGCCCGCCCGCGCCGTGCGTCGCGACCGCCGCCTGACCCTGCCCAACGTCGCGATCGTCGGCTACACGAACGCGGGCAAGTCCTCCCTGCTCAACCGCGTGACGGGAGCGGGCGTGCTGGTCGAGAACGCGCTGTTCGCGACCCTCGACCCGACGGTCCGCCGCAGCCGCACGCCCGACGGCCGCGAGTTCACGGTCTCCGACACGGTCGGCTTCGTCCGCGATCTTCCCCACCAGCTGGTCGCCGCGTTCGCCTCCACGCTCGAGGAGGTCGCGCACGCCGACCTCATGCTGCACGTGGTCGACGCCTCCCACCCCGACCCGGAGAGCCAGGTCCGCGCCGTGCGCGAGGTGCTCGCCGACGTCCCCGGGGCGGATCAGGTGAAGGAGGTGCTGGTCCTCAACAAGGCCGACATCGCCGACGCCGAGACGCTGCTGAGGCTGCGCGGACGCCGCGAGGTCACCATCGAGGTCTCGGCGCTCACGGGGGAGGGCATCGACGACCTGATGGAGCTCATCGGCCGTGAGCTCCCGCGTCCCGAGGTCACCGTCGACGTGGTGGTCCCGTACACCCGCGGCGACCTGGTCAGCGAGGTGCACCGCCACGGCGAGGTCCTCGCCCAGGAGCATGTGGCCGACGGGACGCGCCTCAGCGCTCGCGTGGATGCCGCGCTCGCGGCGCGCCTCGAGGAGGCCGGCGTCACCTCGGCCACGGCGTGAAGGCCCCATCCGAGGCGACCCAGGCGTCGCCGGCGGGGTCCGGAGCGCACGACGCCGACGCGCTGCTCGACCGCGCGGTCGCCGCGCTCGGGGGACAGCCGCGCGAGGGCCAGCGTGAGATGGCCCGCGCCGTCGCGACCACCCTCGCCGACGACGCGCACGCGCTCATCCAGGCCGGCACCGGCACGGGGAAGTCGCTCGGGTACCTGGTGCCCGCGGTCGCCCACGCCGTCCGGTCCGGGACGCGGGTGGTGGTCTCGACCGCGACCCTCGCGCTGCAACGGCAGGTGTTCACCAAGGACCTCCCGATGGTGGCGGAGGCGCTCGAGCCTGCGCTGGGCGAGCGTGCGCGCGTCGCGCTGCTCAAGGGGCGCGGCAACTACCTCTGCGTGCACAAGATGGGCGGCGGCTACCCCGAGCCCGACGAGGGCACGCTCCCGATCGGACCCACGTCGGAGCTGGGCCGCGAGGTCGCGCGCCTGCACGAGTGGGCGGAGGAGACGGAGACGGGGGACCGGGACGACCTGGTGCCCGGCGTCAGCGGCCGCGCGTGGGCACAGGTGTCCGTGAGCGGCCGCGAGTGCCTCGAGTCCAAGTGCCCCGTGCTGGACGAATGCTTCTCCCAGCACGTGCGCGAGGACGCGTCGAAGGCGCACGTGGTGGTCACCAACCACGCGGTGCTCGGCGTGCAGGCCACCAGCCACGACATGCTGGGCGAGCACTCCGTGCTGATCGTCGACGAGGCTCACGAGCTGGTGCAGCGGATCACCTCGTCGGCCACCCACGAGCTCACGGTCGCCTCGGTGGACCGCGCGGCGAGGGCCGCTCGACGCTGCGGCGTCACCACCGAGGACCTGGATCGCGCGGCGCGTCACCTCGACGGTGCGCTCGGTGACAGCACGGTCGGCCGGCTCCGGCTCGGTCTGCCGGACGATCTGTCGGCGGCGGTCGAGGAGGTGCGCGGCGCGGCCCGGGCGATCGCCTCGCAGGTGCAGAAGCACGCCGAGCAGGCCGGATCGGCGGGGAAGATCGCCTCGGCCTCGCTCGGCGAGATCCTCGACGTCTGCGAGGAGCTGCAGGGGGAGAGCGGGCGGTACGTCGTCTGGTTGGCCCCCCGCGACGGCGACTACGACGCGGAGGTGCCCGAGCGCATCGTCGCCGCGCCGCTCGACGTCGCCGGCCTGATCCGCACGCGCCTGCTCGAGGAGAAGGCGTCGGTGATGACGAGCGCCACGCTCGCGCTCGGCGGCGACTTCGGCGCCATCGCCAGGCATCTGGGAGTCGACGATCCCGTGACGCTCGACGCCGGCAGCCCCTTCGACTACCCGCGCCAGGGGATCCTCTACGTCGCCCGCCACCTGCCGAAGCCGGGCATGGGCGGGATGTCCGCCGCGGCGCTCGACGAGCTGGAGGCCCTGGTCGCGGCCGCCGGCGGGCGCACGCTCGGCCTGTTCTCCTCGCATCGGGCGGCCCAGCAGGCGGCGGAGGCGATGCGGGAGCGTCTCGACGTGCCGGTGCTCTACCAGCTCGACGACCAGCTTCCGACGCTGGTCCGGCGGTTCGCCGAGGACGAGCGCACCTGCCTGTTCGGCTCCACGTCGCTGTGGCAGGGCATCGACGTGCCCGGTCGCACCTCGAGCCTGGTGGTGATCGACCGGATCCCGTTCCCGCGGCCGGACGAGCCGATCGCGCAGGCGCGGACGGAGGACGTCGCGCAGCGCGGGGGCAACGGGTTCATGGCGGTGAGCGCCACGCACGCCGCGCTGCTCATGGCGCAGGGCGCGGGACGGCTGATCCGGTCCTCATCGGACCGCGGCGTGGTGGCGGTGCTGGATCCCAGGCTCGCCACCGCGCGGTACGGGGGGTTCCTCGCGCGGTCGATGCCCGACCTGTGGCCCACGACCGACCGCGAGATCGCGCTGGGCGCGCTGCGGCGCCTCGCCGCGTCCTGAGGTCAGACGCGGCGCAGGACGGAGACGACCTTGCCCATGATGCGGGCGTGGGTGCCGTCGATCGGCGTGTACGCGGGGTTGTGCGGCATGAGCCAGACCTGGCCGTCGCGCCGGCGGAAGGTCTTGACGGTCGCCTCGTCGTCGAGCAGCGCCGCGACGATGTCGCCGTTCTCCGCGCTCTGCTGGCGGCGTACCACGACCCAGTCGCCGTCGCAGATCGCGGCGTCGATCATGGAGTCTCCGGACACGTTGAGCATGAACAGCTCGCCCTCGCCCGTGAGCTGGCGGGGCAGCGAGAACACGTCCTCGACCTCCTGGTCCGCGAGGATCGGCCCGCCGGCGGCGATCCGTCCGACCAGCGGCACCGTGGCCATGTGGTCGGCGGACGATGCGGTCGCCGGCAGCGGCGTCGGCGCCTCGTCGGCGGCGGGCGGAGCGGCCTCGAGCGGCTCGTCGCCGGGCAGGACCACCTCGATCGCGCGCGGGCGGTGAGGGTCGCGTCGCAGCACGCCCTTCGCCTCCAGTGCCACCAGCTGGTGCTTGACCGATGACGGCGACGTGAGCCCGACCGCCTCGCCGATCTCCCGCAGCGTCGGCGGGTAGCCGCGGTCCGCGACCGTGGCGCGGATGAAGTCGACCACCGCGCGCTGGCGGGTGGTGAGCCCGGTGGCGGGGTCGCGCAGCTCGTGCACCGTGGCGCCCTCGGCGCCGCCAGGGGACGGGAGCCCGTCCGTCGTGTCGTGGGCCATGGTCCGCGCCTCCCGTCTCGTGGTCCGCATCCGATGTCAGACCCCGGTGGTCCTCTTGTGTCACGACGCTAGGGCAACCGCCATGCGAAATCAAACATATGTTCGAGCGTGTCTTGCGGGTGTCGGGGCGTGATGGTAGAACTAGAACAAGCGTTCGATAGAACAGGCGTTCGAATCAGGAGGCGATCATGAGCATCTACGCACCGCAGAACCCCGTGGCCCGGGCTCGACGCGCCCGCACCGGCCGTGTGCTCGCGCTCGTGCTCGCGGTGCTCGCCGCCGCCGTCGTGGGTCCGCAGGCGTTCGCCACGGAGGCCGGGGACGTCGCGCCGGTCGTCGCGGACACGTACACGGTCGGCTCCGGCGAGACCCTGTGGGGGATCGCGGTCTCGCGGACCGAGCCCGGTGAGGACGTGCGCGACACGGTCGTCGAGATCCAGCAGCTGAACGCCATGAGCGGCAGCGATCTGCGCGCCGGCGACCAGATCTACGTGCCGGTGGCCGGCTGACCGACCCGGCGTCACCCGCGCCGGCCGCGATTCGGGAGCGGCCGGCGATTGGGTGGCATGCGTCGTTCATGGCAGAGTGAGCGCATGCATTGCCCGTTCTGCCGCCACGGCGACTCGCGCGTCGTGGATTCGCGCACCGCGGACGACGGCACCAGCATCCGGCGCCGGCGCGAGTGCCCGAGCTGCGGTCGACGCTTCACCACGGTGGAGACGGCGAGCCTCACGGTGGTCAAGCGCAACGGCGTCTCGGAGCCCTTCAGCCGGGACAAGATCGTCTCGGGGGTCAAGAAGGCCTGCCAGGGCCGGCCGGTGAGCGACGACGACCTCGCGCTGCTCGCGCAGCGCGTCGAGGAGACGCTCCGCTCGAACGGTCAGGCGGAGATCGACGCCCCCGACATCGGCCTGGCGATCCTCCCGCCCCTGCGGGAGCTCGACGAGATCGCGTACCTGCGGTTCGCGTCCGTCTACCAGGCGTTCGCGACGCTCGACGACTTCGAGGACGCGATCGCGCGTCTGCGCGCCGAGGACGCCGAGGCGGCCGCGTCCGAGTCCGATTCCGCGGGCTCGTAGCAGGCGCTCCCGGCGCGCCGCCGCTCGCCTGTGCACGCGCAGACGGCGACGCCCCGACGGCCGCGAGGGCGGCGCGCCGGGGCGTGAGGTCCGATCGTCAGGAAAGGACGCGGAGGCGGACCGTGCCGGGCATCTGCGCGAGCGCGGAGACCGCATCCTCGTCCATGCCGGACGCCACGTCCGTGACCACGTAGCCGAGCTCGCCGCGAGTGCCGAGCAGCTGAGCGTCGATGTTGACGTTGTGCTCCGCGAACACCTGGTTCACGGCCGCGAGCACACCGGGGATGTTCTCGTGCAGGTGGGCGATGCGGTGGGACCCCTGGACCTGGTCGAGCGACAGGTTCGGCAGGTTCACCGACAGCGACGTGGACCCGTGGAAGACGTAGTCGCGCAGACGGGTGGCGACGAAGATGCCGATGTCCCGTTGCGCCTCCTCGGTGGAGCCGCCGATGTGCGGCGTGAGGATCACGTTCGGCATGTTCTGAAGCGGCGAGACGAACAGGTCGCCGGTCTTCTTCGGCTCGTCCGGGAACACGTCGACCGCGGCACCACCGATGTGGCCCGACTCCAGCTGCTCCTTGAGCGCCTGGATGTCGACGATGAACCCGCGCGACAGGTTGAGGAACAACGCGCCGGGCTTCATGGTCTCGAACTGGGGACGCCCGAAGAATCCTGAGTTCCCCGCGCGTCCGTCGACGTGCAGCGTGACGATGTCCGCCTCCGCCAGCAGCGACTCGAGCGTCGGCATGCGGGTCGCGTTGCCCAGCGCGAGCTTCTCGGCGTTGTCGTAGAAGATCACGTTCATGCCGAGCGCCTCGGCGATGACCGAGAGCTGGGATCCGATGTTGCCGTACCCGACGATGCCGAGCGTGCGACCGCGGATCTCGTGGGCGCCCGTGGCCGACTTCGACCACACGCCCGCATGCAGCTTGCTGTTGTGGTCCGGCAGCCGACGCGTCAGCGAGATCATCTCGGACACGGCCATCTCCACCACGGAGCGGGTGTTGGAGAACGGCGCGTTGAACGCGGCGATGCCGTGGCGGGCGGCCGCGGCCAGGTCGATCTGGTTGGTGCCGATGGAGAAGGCGCCGACCGCGATGAGCTCGGGTCGGGCCTGGATGACGCGCTCGGTGAGCTGCGTCTTCGAACGGATGCCGAGGAGCTGGACGCCGTCGAGGGCGTCGATCAGCTCGTCCTCGTCGAGCGCGCCGGCGTGGTTCTCGACGGAGATGCCGGCGGCCGTGAGGATCTCGGTGGCCTTGGGATGGAGGCTTTCAAGCAGGAGTGCGCGCACGGGGGCAATCCTCCCCCAAAACCGAGCCCGCGCAAAACGCCGTACGGTCCCGCCTGCATGCGGCGCGGCACGCCCGTCGTGGCACCACGAGCGTGGCACCGCGTGGCAGAGTTGGCGCATGTCGTCGGGCTCGCGGATCCTCATCGCGGTCGCGGCGTGCGTCGCGGTCCTGGTGGCCGGCGCGTGGTGGCGCGGCGTCGAATGGTCGGACGTGACGCACTGGGGGACGCCGCGCAACGTGCTCGAGACGTCCACGGGAGACGCGCGCATCCCCGTCGCCGACGGTCCCGCCGAGCGCCTCCTGCCCGAGGTGCCGGTGGCGACCTCGGGTTCGTACGACTTCCTGTTCCCGTCGGAGGGCGCGGGCGGCGGCCCGGTCCGCTTCGATCCGTGCCGCCCGGTGGAGTGGACCCTGAACCTGACGCTCATGCCCGACGGTGCGGAGCCGCTCGTGCACGACGCGATCGCGCGCGTGCAGGAGGCCACCGGGCTCCGGTTCGACTACCTCGGCACCACCACCGAGCCCGCCTCGTTCTCGCGGGACGTGATCCAGGACCGGTACGACGGCGGGTACGCCCCGCTGGTCATCGGGTTCCAGAACGAGACGCAGAACCCGTCTCTCGCGGGCTCCGTCACGGGCCTCGGCGGCTCCAGCGCGGTGCCCGGTGCGTACGGAGCGGACCGCTACCTGCGGGCCGGCGTCCTGATCCTCGACTTCGAGGACCTCGCCGCGATCCTCGCGGATCCCGACGGGGGAGCGGCGCTGGCGGAGGCGGTGATCGCGCACGAGCTCGGCCATGTGGTGGGCCTCGCGCACGTGCTCGACACGCACGAGCTCATGCACGAGTCGAACCTGAGGCTCCTCGACTGGGGACCGGGGGACCTCCAGGGGCTCGCGATCGCCGGTGCCGGGGGGTGCGAGCCGGGCTGACCCGCCGCGCGAGACGTCAGCCGGCCAGGCCGGGCGGCAGAGGCTCGGCGTGGACCACCTCGAGGCGCCGCGTCGGCCGGGTGAGGGCGACGTACAGGTCCCCGGGACGGACGGCGATCGCGGCCGGCTCCACCACGACCGCGACGTCGAACTCGAGCCCCTTCGACTCGCGCGCCGTGCACACCTCGATCTCCGTGCCCGCCACGGCCGCCCGCGTCGCGGCGACCAGCCGCTCCGGAGCGATCACCGCGACCAGCCCGCCGGCGGCGTCCGCGAAGCCCTCCGCGTGCTCGCGCGCGAGCCCGGCGGCGGCGCTCACCGCATCGTCCGTCCTCCTCAGCGACGTGATGCCCACCGCATCGTCCAGCTCCCTCGCGGCGCTCAGCTCGCTGACCGGCAGCCCCGCGCGCTTGGCGAAGCCCTGAGCGGCCGCCGCCACGGCGGCCGGGATGCGGTAGGAGATGGTGAGCTCGCGCAGCTCCCACGAGCTCTGGAACAGCGGGTCCATCGTCTCGGGCCACCACCGTGTGCCCGCAGACGCCGTGGTCTGCGCGACGTCGCCCACGATCGTGAAGGACCGCGTCGGGCATCGGCGCAGCAGCATCCGCCACGCCATGGGGCTGAGCTCCTGGGCCTCGTCGACCACGACGTGCCCGTAGGTCCACGTGCGGTCGCCGCGGGCGCGCTCGGCGACGCTGAGCCGGGCCGTGCCGCCCTTCATGCGGGCCGCGAGGCTCTCGGCGGTGACCATGCCGCCGTCGCCGAACGTGTCGAGCACGTCCTTCGCGTACTGGATCTCCTCGGCGGACGGCTCGTCGGACCGGCGCCGTCGACCGCCGGGCATCTCGCCGAGCAGCTCCGCCGCCTCGTCCAGCAGCGGCACGTCCGCGTCGGTGAACGGCGCGTGCGGGGGCCGCAGCAGCAGGTCCCGCTCGTCGGGTGTGAGCCCGCGGGCCGCGTGGTCGAGCAGGTGCGGCTTCGAGTAGAGGTCGCGGAGCAGCTGCTCGGGGGTGACGGGCAGCCAGCACAGGTTGATCGCGATGCGGATGTTGCGGTCGTCGCGCACGTCGCGCTCGAGCTCGATCCGGTCCTCGTCGCCGAACGTGTGGTCGAGCTGCTCCATCAGCTGCCGGGTGAGCCGGGTGATCATCTCCTTGGCGAACACGGCCCGCGCCTCGTTGTGGGGCCGGCCGTCGCGGCGGGCCTTCGCCTGCGCGTCGCGGATGTCGGAGCGGCGGATGGTCACGGTGCGCCCGTCGATGCGGATGGTCCTGTCGGCACGCGGCAGCCGCTGGCGCTCCTTCACCGCGGCCGCGACCACAGCGGCCATCTCGGTGCGGCCCTTGATCTGCGCGACGCGGTCGTCCTCGACGGCGCTCGCGTCGACGCCGGGCACGAGCCCGGCCAGCGTGGTGGACACGGCGCCGGTCTCGCCCAGCGACGGCAGCACGTGGTCGATGTAGCGCAGGAAGGTGCGCGACGGGCCGATCAGCAGCACGCCCTTCGACTCGAGCTGCTCGCGGTGGTGGTAGAGCAGGTAGGCGGCGCGGTGGAGGGCGACGGCGGTCTTCCCCGAGCCGGGACCGCCCTGCACCACGAGCGCGCCGGTCATGGGGGCGCGGATCACGGCGTCCTGCTCGGCCTGGATGGTCGCGACGATGTCGCCCATGCGGCCGGTGCGGCGCGCGCCGAGCGCCGCGAGCAGCGCGCCCTCGCCCGCGAGGGCCGTGTCCGCGCCCATCTCGCGCAGGGCGTCGACGTCCAGCACGTCGTCCTCGACCGCGGTCACCCGCCGCCCGGAGGTCGTGAGGTGGCGGCGGTTCACCACCGGGCCGGGGTTCGCGGCGGTCGCGGAGTAGAACGCGCGGGCGGCGGGGGCGCGCCAGTCCGTGAGCAGCGGGACATGCTCGGCGTCGGACAGGCCGATGCGGCCGACGTAGAAGTGCTCGCCGTCGCGCAGGTCGAGACGACCGAAGCAGAGGCGGTCCTCCACCGCGTCCAGCTGGGCGATGCGGTCCTCGTAGAGCGTGGCGAACGCGTCGCGCTCGGAGCGGTTCTGGGGGGAGCCCGAGGGGCCCTCGCGGCGGATCGCGGCGAGCCGCTGCTCGGCCTCGCCGCGCAGGTCGTCGAGCCTCGAGTACAGGCCGTCCACGACCTCCTGCTCGGCCGTCAGGCCGCCGCGCTCCGCCGTCAGTCCTCGCTCGTTCGACATACGCCCACCCCTTCGCTGCCCGCTTCTCCCGCGCAGGCAGTCACCCATTATCGCCCCACCGGAGGGGTGGTCGGAAGCGCCCGCGCCGGGATGTCGTTTCGCGTCTAGCGAGAACCGCGCTCATGATCGCGACCCGGTGGGAGGATGGAGCACATCATGGACGGACCTCTGGTGACCTGGGACCCGGACGGCGTGCGCGCATGGGCGGACGCGGCTCCGGAGGACGGCGGCGTGCTCGTGCACTCCCTGCGCGGCTTCATCGACGCCGGGCGGGCCGGCCTGCTCGTGAGCGATCATCTGCTCGAGCTCAGCGAGCCCGTGAGGGTCGCGACGTTCGACATCGACCGGCTGCTCGACTACCGCTCGCGCCGGCCCGAGATGACCTTCTCCGTCAACCAGTGGACGTCGTACGACGAGCCCCACCTCGAGCTCGACATGCTGCGCGACGTCGAGGGCACCCCGTTCCTGCTGCTGCACGGCTTCGAGCCGGACATCCTCTGGGAGCGCTACATCGCCGCGGTCCGCGAGGCGGTCGAGCGGCTGGGCGTCGACCTGGTGGCGGGGTCGCACGGGATCCCGATGGCGGTGCCGCACACGCGCCCGCTCACGGCGACCCTCCACGGCACCGATCAGGAGCTGCTGCCCGACACCCCGTCGATGTTCGGCACCGTCACGGTGCCGGCCTCCGCGCAGAACCTCCTCGAGTACCGCTTCGGGCAGTGGGGCCTCGCGATGGTCAACATCGCGGTGCACGTGCCGCACTACCTCGCCCAGTCGAGCTACCCGCAGGCGGCGCAGCGGGCGCTGGCGAGCCTCGAGGCGGTCGCAGGGCTGGCGCTCGCGCCCGAGGACCTGGACCCCGACGCCGCGCGGGCCGACGAGGAGATTGCGCGCCAGCTCGGCGAGTCCGAGGAGGTGCAGGCGCTGGTCGACGCGCTCGAGAACCAGTACGACGCGTTCCACGAGGCGCGCGGTCGGGGTCTGCCGATCGACGACGGCGAGCTGCCCTCGGCGGACGAGATCGCGGCCGAATTCGAGAAATTCTTGGCTCAGGAACGCCGCGATCCCCCTACGGGAGCCTGACGTCTGACACACTAGGGGCAGGTTGCAAGAACGTAGTGTGCAAGAACCTGTCTGACCTGGCCAGGAACGCGGCATTGCGGCGACAAGGCCGGCACGGTGCGCGGCCTTCCCGTCGAGGGCATTCAAGGCAAGGAAGACAGGCATGGCACAGGGTTCTGTGAAGTGGTTCAACTCGGAGAAGGGCTACGGCTTCATCGCGCAGGACGGTGGCGGCGCGGACGTGTTCGTCCACTACTCGGCGATCGAGACCGACGGCTACAAGACCCTCGAGGAGGCGCAGCGCGTCGAGTTCGAGGTCACCAACGGCCCCAAGGGTCCGCAGGCGGAGCAGGTTCGCCCCCTCTGATCTCACGATCTCGTGAGCGAAGGCCGTCGCCCTCCGGGGCGGCGGCCTTCGTCGCGTCCGGGACGATGCGGCGACGCGGCCGTCAACCGGCCCAGCCGGGATCGACGCCGGTGGGCAGGGGAGCGGAGGCGGCGTAGCGGCGCAGCGCGTCGATGTCGACCTCCGGGCCGTGAGCCGCGGCGAGCACCACGTTCCCGCGCCGACGTCCCTTGAGCACCGCGTGCTCGCCGATGGCGACGGCGACGGGAAGGGCCGCGCGCGCGGCCGCCGCGTCGGCCGCCGCCGCCCGCGACCCGGGCCGCGTCCCGACGTTGGCGAGCACCAGCCCGCCGGGACGGATCGCGCGCGCGGCGGCGGCCCACCAGTCCGTGCCCGCGAGGTGCGTGGGGGTCTCGTCGCCGGCGAACGCGTCGCGGACCACCAGGTCGAGGCTGTGCTCGCGTCGCGAGGCCACGGCGTCGAGCCCGTCCTGGGCCCGGATCCGCAGGCGCGGCGCTCGCGGCAGGTCCCACCAGGTGCGGACCAGCTCGGGGAGGGTCGTGTCGACATCGACGGCGATGTGCCCGGAGTCGGGATAGCGGTGCGCGAGGTGCCGGGGGAGGGTGCACGCCGCCGCGCCCACGTGGAGCGCGAGCATGCGCGGCGGCGGGCCCCAGGCGCGTACCGCCGCCGCCAGGTGGCGCATGTACTCGAAGTCGAGGTGGTCCGGGTCCGGATGCATGCTCGAGCTGGGAACTCCGTTGACCCATACGCTCGTTGAACCGTCGGGGTCGTCTCGCAGCTCCACCGTGCCGGTCGCGATCGCGATGGGCTCCCCGCGAGGGACGTCCGCAGCGATCCGGGCGGGTTGACGGCGGGCCACGAGAACAACCCTAGACCGCCCGTGGTGCGCACGCCGCCGGGCCGATAGACTGGTGGACACGGTTCACCGAAGGGAGTCGCCATGCCGCTGTCTGAGTACGAGCAGCGCGTGCTCGAGCAGATGGAACGGGACCTCGGCTCCGATCCGAAGCTCGGTTCCGCGATGGCGCGTGCCTCGCGTCCGCGCAGCCGCTACGTGTGGGCCGGTCTCGGCGTGCTCGTGGGCCTCGCCGTCGTGGTGGTCGGCGCGGTGACCCAGCTGATGCTGGTCGGCGTCCTCGGCTTCGCCGTCATGCTCGCCGCCGCCGTGTGGGCGCTGCTCGCGCCCCGTCCTCACGCCGCCGCCGGCACCGGAGCCGGTGGAGCGCAGGCCGCCAAGGCGAAGGGCAGCCGCCGCAAGGGCGACACCAGCTTCATGAACCGGATGGAGCAGCGCTTCGACAAGCGCCGCGAGCAGGGCGAGATCTGACGCTCGTCATCGCGAGCCGCGACGCGGCGTGCGCCGCCCGGCCCGCCTGATCGCGGCCACCCACATCCCGAGCTCCTCGGGCGTCGCCGTGCTGCCTCCCGGCGCGTACCGGTGATCCTCGACCGCGGCCGCGAGGCGCCTCCAGGCCTCCCGCTCATCGTCGGTCCACTCGTCCTGCGCGAGAGTGGGGGTCTCCCTCGCCTCCGCGGGGGTCTGCGCCCTCGCGGTCGCGCCGCCGTCCACCGCCCGCAGCGCCGACTGCCACGCGCGCTCGGGGTCGAGGACCCGGCGCCGCGCCGCCAGGCGCGCCGCGGCGACCGCGAGCGCGAGAGCCGTCAGCACGAGCGCGCCGACCGCGATCGCGAACGCCCACGGCTGCTCGTCCTCCGCGACCGGGTCCGTCACCGCGGTCGCGGTCGCGCTGGGGGAGGTGGTCGCGGTCGACGGGGCGGCGGTGGGCCGGATCGTGTCACGCACGTCGGGCACGGCCTCGGGGCCGGCCTCCGGGGCGGCGTACTCGGGCGGTGCGCCCGTCTGGATCGGAGGGGTCGGCTCGAAGCGCACCCAGCCATGGCCCGGGAAGTAGATCTCCGGCCAGGCGTGCGCGTCGCCTCCCGTGACGACGAACTCGGAGCCGCCGGTGTCCGTGCCGCCGAGGAAGCCGACGGCGAAGCGCGCGGGGATGTCGAGGGTGCGCGCCATCATCACCATGGTGGTGGCGAAGTGGATGCAGTATCCGGCGCGGTCCTCCAGGAAGGCGGACACCATGTCGTCGCCGTCGTAGTCGACGTCGGTGCGGTACGCGAACGTGTCACCGCTCAGGTAGTCCTGGAGCTGCCGCGCCATCTCGTAGCGGTCGGCCGCGCCTGCGGTGACCTCCTCCGCGAGCGCGCGGACCCCGTCCTGGTCGAGGGCGTCCGGCACCGCCACGTAGCGTGCCTCGACCTCCGCGTCCCCGCCCGCCGCGATGGCCGCCTCGGCGGCGCGCAGGGCCTCCTCGGTGTGGAAGCCGGTCGCGTACTTGACGCTGTACTGCGCGAAGGCGACCAGGTCCCCCTCACCGACCCGCAGCTCGTCCGAGCTCGGTGCGTACGTCCAGCCCGCGGCCGCGCTCACCGAGCGGGGCGCGTCGGGGATGGGGACGAAGGCGTTGCGGACGTCGCCGACCCTGACCGTGAACGAGCGCGTCTGGTCGCCCACCCAGCCCGCGTACGGCAGCGGCCACAGCGGCCCCGACGGCTGCTCCGTCTCCGTCGGCGTCTCCACGCGCCATCCGTTGCCGTCGAAGTCCGCGCGGGAGAACGCGCGGAGCACGGGCACGCGCCCGGACGCGGACGTGTAGACCAGGAACGGCTCGTCGGAGCGCGCCGTGAGCGAGTCGCGCAGGTCGATCTCGAGGTCGAGGCGCTGGCCCCCACCCCACGCGGACGGCAGGGTCGCGCGAGGCAGGTCGCCCCAGCCGGGCACCCCGGGGGCGAGGGGGGCGATCGCCACCGCGAGCAGCACGGCCAGCGAGGCCGCGCCCAGCACGACGCCCCCGGTCGCAGGGGCGTCCGCCGCGCGCGAGCGCCAGCGCGTGCCCGTCGAGCGCCGCGTGAGCGCCACCGTGGCCAACCACAGCGCCAGGCACCCGACGAGCGCCCCGACGGGCACGTCGGCCCCGAGCGCGAGCGGGGGGATCCACGGCGCGAGCAGCAGGATCCCGGAGGTCGCGGCGAGCCCCGCGCCCACCGCGAGCGCGTCCGCCGCGAGGAAGAGCGCGAGGGCGGCGGTGGCCAGCAGCGCCTCGAGCGGGACGGTCACGGGGGCGGGCGCGACCGTGTCGTAGACGTACCCGACCGCGTCGACGGCCATGTCGCGCGCCGAGCGGAGCGCGCCGGGCGACGGCCACCAGCTCCTGCCGCCGTCCGGCGCGGGCACGTAGGCGAGAAGCACGAGCCACGCGCCGACCAGGCCGCCGATCGCCGTCGGCACGAAGGCGCGCCTGGTCGCGAGCCGCGCGATGACCACCACGAGCGCGGTCGCGCCGAGGATGGTCGCGGGGGTGCGGTACCAGCCGCCGGGCTCGAGCAGGGCGGCGACGCCGGCGAGCGACAGGGCGACCGTGATGGCGACGGCGGGCGTCGCCCAGGTGCGCGCCGCGGCTCCTCCCAGCGACGCCCGGCTCATGGCTGCGCCTCCGCGAGCAGCCGGGACCAGGCGTCCGGCACGCTCTCCGGGGCGGTGGTGACGACGGCCCGCCAGCCCGCGGCCCGCAGCGCGTCCGCGGTGCGCTGGGCGCGCAGCCGGTCGCGGTCGTAGCCGCGGACGAGCGCCCACGCCCGTCCGAGGTCCCCGTGGGGCTCGAGCGCCGCGAGCGCGGTGGCGCCGAGCGGCTCGACGATCGCCACGGTCACCGCGCCCGGACCCGCCTCGATGAGCTCGGCGCCCGTCGCGACGTCGCGCTCCGCCGCTGCCGCGCTCGGCGCTCCGTGCAGGTCGACCATGGCGTCGAGGATCGCCGCGCGCGCCGTCTCCGCGGCCCGAGCGACGGTGCCGTGCGCCGACGCGGTCGCGCCTCCGGCGATGAGCCTGACGGGATGCCCGGCGTCCAGCACCGACAGGGACACGGACGCGGCGGCGCGGATCGCCCACTCGAGCGCGGTGGGGTCGGGCGGCAGCCCCACGAGCACGGTGGCCTCGGTGCGGCCCTGCTGCTCCTCCGAGCGGACGAGCAGCTCGCCGCGTCGCGCCGAGGAGCGCCAGTGGATGCGGCGGAGGTCGTCGCCGTCGCGGTAGTCGCGGAGCGCGGCGTCGTCGGTCGCCGGGGTGCGCGCGCCCGCGTGGGCGCGGTCGGACACCGCCATGAGGTCGCCGGCGCTCGCCGCGAGGTCGTCCACCGCGGGCCACACCGCGATCCGGTGCGCGCCGCCGATCTCCAGCTCCACCTCGACCAGCCCGAACGGGTCAAGAGTCCGCGCGATCGCGGGGCCGAGCGCCCAGCGCCCACGCTGCACGGGCGCGAGCGGGTAGCGCAGGCGGATCTCGTCGCGGGACCGCGCGACCGTGGCGCGGACCGGCGTGTCTCCCGTGAGCTCGGAGGCGGCCTGCTCCCGCAGGGCGAGGGTGCGGGCGAGCGCGCGATGGGCCCCGACCCGTACCTCCACCGCGCCGCGGCCGCCGACCGCGAGCGTGGGAGGGCTGACGGTGCGCTCGACCGCGCTCAGCGCGCGCCGCGCACCCCAGACGGAGACGAGGATCCACGCCACGGCCACCAGGACCGCTCCGATCATGGCGGCGCCGACGAGCACGAGCGGACGGGACGCGATGCCGACGCCGAGCACCGTCACCGCGGCCGCCGAGGCCGTCATCCCGATGCCGCGCGTGGTGACGAAGAGCGAGCGGCCGCCCGCGTCGGTGCGTGCGCCGGCGGTCACCGCGGCGCCGGGACCGGCCGTCCCGCCGTGGGCACCGGCACGGACGCGGTGAGGTCGGTCACGACCGCCTCCGCGGTGCGTGCGGCGGAGCGTGCCTGGGCGGTGAGGATCACGCGATGGGCGAGCGCGGCCGGAGCCAGCGCCTTGACGTCGTCGGGGAGCACGTGGTCGCGCCCCGACATCGCGGCGCGCGCCTTCGCGAGCGCGAGCAGCTGCAGGGACGCCCGCGGTGAGGCGCCGAGCCGCAGCTCGGGGCTCTCGCGCGTCGCCCGCACCAGGTCGACGACGTACCGCCGCGCGGGCTCCGAGGTGTAGACCGACCGGACCACCTCGATCGCGTGCGCGAGCGCTCCGGCGTCGGCGACCACCGCGACGCTGTCGAGCGGGTCCACGCGGTCGTGGGTGCGCAGCATCTCCATCTCATCGTCGCCGGACGGGTACCCGACGGTGATCCGTGTCATGAAGCGGTCGCGCTGGGCCTCGGGCAGCGGGTAGGTGCCCTCCATGTCCACGGGGTTCTGGGTCGCGACCACCAGGAACGGCCGTGGCAGCGGACGCGTCTGGCCGTCCACGGTGACGGCGTGCTCCTGCATCGACTCGAGCAGGGCCGCCTGCGTCTTGGGCGAGGCCCGGTTGATCTCGTCGGCGATGACGATGTTCGCGAACACCGGTCCCGGGCGGAACTCGAAGGCGCGGTCGGTGCCGCGCAGGACGCTCACGCCGGTCACGTCGGAGGGGAGCAGGTCCGGGGTGAACTGGATGCGGCCGACGCTGACGTCGCAGGCGCGTCCCAGGGCGCGAGCCAGGGTGGTCTTGCCGACGCCGGGCACGTCCTCGAGGAGCACGTGTCCCTCGGCCAGCACGGTGGCGAGGACCGCGTCGACGGCGCGATCGAGGCCGGAGAGCACGCGGGCCAGCTCGGTCCTGATCGATCGGGCCAGGTCGGCCACCGTGGCCAGGTCGGATTCGGACGGCACCGTCGGCTCCATGGCTCCCCCTCCCGCTGAGCACGAGCCTATCCCAGGGCGCCGTCAGAGTGGCGGGAGATTCCCTCCACCATGCTCCATCGCTGATACCTGGGTCTATGTGGCCTCACGACGCGATTCTTGCGATATTTCCGCGAAATGTGGAGGGAAGTGGAGTAAAGTGGGGGCATCGGGAGCACGAGGGATCCGGAGGGGAGGTCCGATGTCGGAGACGGCTTCGCTCGGGCTGGGCCCCACGGGCCTGCTGCTCGGCCACTTCACGCCCCGTCTCGACGACAAGGGACGGCTGATCCTCCCGGCGAAGTTCCGCGGTCGTCTGGCCTCCGGCCTGGTGGCGACGCGCGGTCTGGACCGGTGCGTGTTCCTCTTCCCGCTCGACGAGTTCCAGGTGGTGCACGAGCGCCTGCGCAAGGCGCCGCTCGAGAACAAGGCCGCGCGCGACTACATGCGCGCGTTCCTCGGGCTCGCCAACGACGACATCCCCGACAAGCAGGGCCGGATCCTGCTGTCGTCCCCGCTGCGCAGGTACGCGGGGCTCGACCGGGACGTCGCGGTGGTGGGCATGGGCTCCCGGGTCGAGATCTGGGACGCCCAGGCCTGGGACGACTATCAGGAGTCGGGCGAGGACGCGTACGCCCAGACGGCAGCAGAGATCTTCGACGTGATGTAGCGCGCGTGCCCCGTGGCCTCCTCCCGTGTCGCTCTGGCGGACTTCCCCCCGCCAGAGGAGCCCGGAGGGAGACCACGGGGCACGGGCACCGAGCAGGCAGGGAGGGGTGAGATGGACGAGCGCCACGAGGCGGCCACGCGGCACACGCCGGTGATGCTGGACCGGTGCGTCGAGCTGCTCGCGCCCGCCCTGTCACGCCCGGGCGCGCTCGCCATCGACGGCACCCTCGGGATGGGCGGGCACAGCGAGGCCATCCTCGAGCGCTGCCCCGAGGCCCGGGTCGTGGGGATCGACCGCGACCCGCAGGCGATCGCCCTCGCGTCGGCGAGGCTGGCGCGTTTCGGGGACCGGTTCGTCGCGCACCACTCCGAGTACGACGACGTCGAGGGCGCCCTCGAGGCGGCGGGAGCGGAGATCGCCGACGGCGTCCTCCTCGACCTCGGCGTCAGCTCGCTGCAGATCGACGATGCGGAGCGCGGCTTCTCCTATGCGCAGGACGCGCCGCTGGACATGCGGATGAACCCCGGCGATCCCGTGACGGCCGCGGACATCCTGCGCGACGCCGACGAGCGCGAGCTCACGCGGATCCTCCGCGACTACGGCGAGGAGCGGTTCGCCCTCAAGATCGCGCGGTCGATCGTGCGTCGGCGCGAGAGCGAGCCGTTCGAGCGGTCGTCGCAGCTGGTCGACGTGGTCCGAGCGTCCATCCCCGCCGCCCAGCGCGTGCACGGGGGCAACCCCGCCAAGCGCACCTTCCAGGCGCTGCGGATCGCCGTCAACCGCGAGCTCGAGGTGCTCGAGGACGCGATCCGCGCCGCCATCGAGGGCGTCGCGGTCGGGGGCCGCGTGGTGGTGATGTCGTACCACTCCCTCGAGGACCGGATCGTCAAGCACGCCTTCGCCGCCGGCGCGGAGTCGACGGCGCCCCCCGGGCTGCCGATCGTCCCCGACGCGGACCAGCCGTACCTCGCGCTGCTGACGCGGGGCGCGGAGAAGGCCTCGGTCGAGGAGGCCGAGGCCAATCCGCGGTCGAAGCCGGTGCGGCTGCGCGCCGTCGAGCGCATCCGGCCCACACCCCCCGAGCGCCTGAGGAGGATCGCATGAGCGCCGCGCCCCTGCGCCAGCAGCGACCCATCCCGCGGCAGCGTCCGGACCAGCGCGCGGGAGCGCCGGCCACGGGACGCGCCTCGCGGTCCGCCGCCGGCGCGCGTCCGTCGGATCCCCAGCGCCACCTCCGCCCGGTCGCGGCCCCCGAGCAGGCGCGCTCGCTCATGCCCTTCATGTGGGCGTGCATCCTTCCCGTGGTCGGCGCGCTCGCGGCGGTCCTGCTGATCAACACCGCGATGGCGGAGGGCGCCTACGAGCGCCGCGATCTGAAGATCGAGATCGCCGCCCTGCACCAGGAGGCGGAGACGCTCTCCGAGACGCTCGAGGCGAACGGCGCGCCCGAGGCGCTCGCGGCGCGAGCCGAGCAGCTCGGCATGGCTCCCGCGACGGCGCTGGGCTTCATGTCACTATCGGACGGCATCGTCCTCGAGAACGGGAAGTAGCCGCATGGCCTCACCGCGCGCGCCGCGACTCGCGGATCCGCGCACGCGCCAGCGCATCCTCGCGATCCTGCTGCTGCTCGTGCTGGTCGTGTTCGCCGCGCGGCTCGTCTTCATCCAGGGGGTGCGGTCGTCCGTGCTGTCGTCGGAGGCCCTGTCCTCGCGGCTCGCGACCAAGGTGCTGACGGAGCCGCGTGCGGACATCGTCGACCGCAACGGCGTGGTGCTGGCGACCTCGGTGGAGCGCTACAACGTGGGCGTGAACCAGGTCAAGATCGCCGACTTCGAACGCACGGAGAACGGCGAGGTCACGCTGTCGGGGCCGTCCGGCGCCGCGGAGATCCTCGCACCCATCCTCGACATGAACGCGTCCGAACTCGCCGCCTCCATGGTCGGCGACAGCACGTTCGTCTACCTGGTGAAGGACATCTCGCCGGAGACGTGGGACCTGATCGCGGCGGAGAAGATCACGGGCATCGAACCCGAGGCCGTCGAGAAGCGCGTGTACCCCAACGGAGCGCTCGCGGGCAACGTGGTCGGCTTCATGGGCGGCGACGGCGAGAGCGCCGGCACGGTCGGGCTCGCGGGGGTGGAGCTCTCGTACAGCGAGCAGCTCGAGGGGGAGGCGGGCTCGCTGACCTACGAGCGCGGCCCCAACGGCACGATCATCCCCACGGGCGTGCGCGAGGAGGTCGCGGCCGTGCCCGGGGACGACGTGGTGCTGACCCTCGACCGCGACATCCAGTGGTACGCCCAGGAGCGGGTCGCGCAGGCGCTCAAGGAGACGGGGGCGAGCCGCGCCACGGTGGTGGTCGAGGACGTCCAGACCGGCGAGATCCTCGCGCTCGTGGACTCGGGGTCGGTCGATCCCAACGACCCGTCCGCCACCGACAGCGCCGCGCGCGGGTCCCGGGCGGTGTCGACGGTCTTCGAGCCCGGCTCGACCGCGAAGGTCATCACGATGGCCGCCGCGCTCGAGGAGGGGGTCGCGACGCCCACGTCGGAGTTCGTCGCGCCCTACCAGTACACGACCGACAACAACCAGACCTTCAAGGACTCCCACGAGCACGAGACGCAGCAGCTCACGCTGGCGGGGATCCTCGCGGAGTCCTCCAACACGGGCACCGTCCAGGTGGGCGAGCTGCTCACCACCGAGCAGCGCTACGACTACCTGGAGAGGTTCGGCTTCGGGTCGACCACGGGGCTCGGGCTGCCGGGCGAGTCGGCGGGCATCCTCCGGGACTGGGAGAACTGGGACGGGCGCACCAAGTGGGCCGTCACGTTCGGCCAGGGCGTCTCCGTGACCGCCTTGCAGGCGACGCAGGTGTACTCGATCATCGCCAACGGCGGTCTGAAGATCCAGCCGTCCGTGGTCAAGGGCTTCCTGGCGGAGGACGGCACGTTCACGGAGCGCGAGACCGCGGAGCCCGAGCGGGTCATCTCGGAGCAGACCGCCTCGCAGCTCATGACGATGCTCGAGGACGTCACCGAGGAGGGCGGCACCGGCGTGCTCGCCAAGATCGACGGCTACCGCGTGGCGGGCAAGACGGGAACCGCCGAGGCGGCGGGTGCCGACGGCACCCTCAGCTCGATCGTGGCCTCCTTCATCGGCATCGCTCCTGCCGACGACCCGCGTATCGTCGTGTCGGTGATCGTCACCGATCCGAAGTCGACCATCTGGGGAGGCACCGCGGCGGCACCGGTCTTCAAGGATGTGGCAACCTTTGCGTTGCAGTCCCTGCGCGTGCCGCCGTCGACCACGGAGGCCTCGCTGTACCCGACCACCTGGGAGTGAATGAATGCCGGACCTCGCGATGCGTCCGATGAGCGTCGCCGGCGCACTGCTGTCCGCGATCGAGGCCCGGGTCGGAGGGGACCTGCGGGGCGCCGACGTCCGCCTCACGGGTGCGACGGTCGACTCGCGCGCGGTCGCGCCGGGCGACCTGTTCTGCGCGCTGCCCGGGGACAACGTGCACGGCGCGGCCTTCGCGGCGCAGGCCGCCTCCAACGGCGCGGCCGCGATCCTCACCGACCTCGCAGGCGAGGACCTGGCCGTGGCGACGGGGCTGCCCGTGCTGGTCTCGACGCACGCCCGCCGCTCGGCCGCGCTCGCGGCCGCGGAGATCTACGGCGACCCGTCGCGGAGGATGCCCGTCATCGGCGTGACGGGGACGAACGGCAAGACCACCACCTCGTTCCTGGTCGAGGGTGCGCTGCGGGCCGCGCACGCGACCGTCGGCCTGCTGGGCACCGTCGAGATGCGCATCGGCGAGGAGGCCGAGCCCAGCACCCGCACCACCACCGAGGCGCCGATGCTCCAGGGCCTGCTCGCGCGCATGGTGGAGGCCGGCGCCGGCGCCGCCGTGATGGAGGCGTCCTCGCAGGCGATCGCGCTCGAGCGCGTCACCGCCACCAGGTTCGCGGTGGTGCTCTTCACCAACCTGTCCTACGAGCACCTCGACTTCCATCACACGATGGAGGAGTACTTCGAGGAGAAGGCGCGGATCTTCACTCCGGAGTTCGCCGAGCGCGCGGTGGTCCTGGTCGACGACGAGTGGGGGCGCCTGCTGGTCGACGAGGTGACGGTTCCCGTGGAGACCGTCGCCACGCGCCCGGGCTCTCCCTGGGCGGACTGGAACGCGATCGACGCGCAGCCGACACCCACCGGGGGGATGCGGTTCGTGCTGGTCGCCCCCGACCGGTCGCGCCACGACGTGGAGATCGGCCTCCCCGGCCTCATCAACGTGTCCAACGCCGCCGGCGCGATCGTCTCCGCGCACGCTGCGGGCGTGCCGCTGGCTGACGCGATCCGCGGGGTCGAGACCGCGCGCCCCGTGCCCGGCCGCACGGAGATCGTGACCGTCCGTGACGCGACCACGCCCATGACGGTGGTCGACTACGCCCACACCCCCGACGGCATCGCGAGCGTGCTCGAGGCCATGCGGCTGGTGACCCCCGGACGGATCATCATCGTCTTCGGCTGCGACGGGCTTCGCGACGACTCCAAGCGGCCCGGCCTCGGCAGCGCCGCGGCGGCCCACGCCGACGTGGTCGTCGTCACCGACGAGAACCCCCGCACGGAGCCGCCCGATCACATCCGCGCCCGGATCCTCGAGGGCGTCGACGCCGAGCGCCCCGACCGCCACGACGTCCTCGAGATCTTCCCGCGCGTGGCGGCGGTCGAGGCGGCGATCCGCATGGCCGGTCCGGAGGACACGGTGATCGCCACGGGCAAGGGGCACGAGACCACCCAGGAGATCGACGGGGTGCACCACCCGTACACGGACGCCGGCGCGTTCCTCGCCGCCCTCGAGGCCGTCCGGGGTGAGCGCGCATGAGGCCCGTCACCGCGCAGTGGATCGCGAACGCGGTCGGCGGCGAGCTCGCGGCCGACGTCGACGCGCTCGTGATCGGGGTGGAGAAGGACTCCCGCGAGATCCACCCCGGATGGCTCTACGTCGCCTTCATCGGCGAGCGCGTCGACGGCCACGACTTCATCACCCAGGCCGTCGCGAACGGCGCGGTCCTGAGCCTGGTGTCGCGGCCGGTCGACGGACCTCACGTGCTCGTCGACGACGTCACCGCGGCGCTGGGCCGGCTCGCGCGGGCCTACCTGGCGCTGCTGCGCGCCGAGCAGCCGCTCACCGTGATCGGGATCACCGGCTCGAACGGCAAGACCACCACCAAGGATCTGCTCGCCCAGGTGCTGCCCGACGCGGTCGCGCCCGTCGGGAGCTTCAACAACGAGATCGGGCTGCCGCTCACGGTGCTCCGCGCCGACGCGACCACCCGTCACCTCGTGCTCGAGATGGGCGCGAGCGGCCTCGGTCACATCGCCTACCTCACGGACATCGCGCCGCTCGACGTCGCGGTCGGCCTGATCGTGGGCACCGCGCACATGGGGGAGTACGCGTCGCCGGACGATGTCGCGGTGGCCAAGAGCGAGATCGTCCGTGGTCTCATGCCGGGCGGTGTCGCGGTCCTCAACGCGGACGATGCGCGGGTCGCGGCGATGGCGTCGCTCGCCTCGCGCGCGGTGATGTTCGGCATCGGCCAGGGGGACGTCGCCGCGCTCGACCTGGGCAACGACCGCGGTCGCGCCTCGTTCGAGGTCCGGCTCGGGGGCGCGGACGGCGAGGTCCTCGAGCGGCGCACCCTGGCGCTCGTCGGCGAGCACCACGTGACCAACGCCCTCGCCGCTCTCGCGGTCGCCCTCGAGTGCGGCATCGAGCCCGCGCGGGCATGGGCGGCCGTCGCGGCCGCCGGACCGATCTCGGGCCATCGGATGGCGCTCACCGAGCGCGCCGACGGCGTCGTGATCCTCGACGACTCGTACAACGCGTCGATCGAGTCGATGCGTGCGGCCTTCCGGGCGCTCAAGCACGTCGCCGACGGCGGCCGCACCTTCGCGGTGATCGGCGAGATCCTCGAGCTGGGCGACCAGTCGATCGCGATCCACGACTCGCTCGGCGTGGACGTGGTGAGGCTCCGCATCGACCACACGATCGTGGTCGGCGACGGCGCCCGGCCCGCGTACGTCGCGGCGGTGCGCGAGGGCTCGTGGGGGGACGAGGCGCTGTTCGTCGCTACAATCGGCGAAGCCCGCGAGGTCCTCGATCGGATGCTCGCCCCGGGCGACACCGTGCTCGTCAAGGCGTCGCACGGCTCGGGCCTGTGGGAGCTGGCCGACGACCTGGTGGGAGGAGCGCGATGAAGGCGGTGATCTTCGCCGGAGGGCTCGGCGTCCTGGTCTCCATGCTGCTCACGCCGCTCCTGATCCGGTACCTCACCAAGAAGCAGTTCGGCCAGTTCATCCGCCAGGACGGACCCGCGAGCCACCACACCAAGCGCGGCACGCCGACCATGGGCGGCATCGTCATCATCTTCGCCGTGCTGGTCGCCTGGCTGGGCGGCAACCTCTTCGTGGGACGGGCGCCGAGCGTCTCGTCGATGCTCGCGGTGTTCCTCATGGTGGGGCTCGGGCTGGTGGGCTTCCTCGACGACAGCATCAAGATCTCGAAGGAGCGCTCGCTCGGCCTCAAGGCGCGCTGGAAGATCCTCGGGCAGGCCGTGGTCGGCATCTCCTTCGGCGTCCTGGCGCTGCAGTTCCCGGACGCCGACGGGCTCACGCCCGGCTCGACCGCGATCACGTTCCTGCGCGACACCTACGTCGACCTCGCCGTGTGGGGCCCGACGGTCGCGCTGATCCTGTTCGTCATCTGGTCGAACTTCCTGATCACCGCGTGGTCCAACGCGGTGAACCTCACCGACGGGCTCGACGGCCTCGCCTCGGGCGCCGCCGTCATCTTCTTCGGCGCCTACGTGCTCATCTCCACCTGGCAGATCAACCAGAAGTGCGGCATCGCGGACTCCGCGGTCAAGTGCTACGACGTCCGCGACCCCTGGGACCTCGCGATCCTCGCGGCGGCGATCGCCGGCGCCAGCCTGGGCTTCCTGTGGTGGAACACGAGCCCGGCGAAGATCTTCATGGGTGACACGGGATCGCTCGCGCTCGGCGGCGCGATCGCCGGCATGACCATCCTGTCCCGCACCGAGCTGCTCGGCGTGATCGTGGGCGGCCTGTTCGTGCTGGTGGTCGCGAGCTCCGTCCTGCAGATCGGCTGGTTCAAGATCTCGGGCGGCAAGAGGCTGTTCAAGATGGCGCCTCTGCACCACCACTTCGAGCTGATGGGCTGGGGCGAGGTGACCATCGTCACGCGCTTCTGGATCATCGCCGGCATGTTCAGCGCGCTCGGCGTGGGCCTGTTCTACGCCGAGTGGGTGGCCTCGCAGTGACCGATCCCGGCCACGACGTCGAGATCGGCGCCGGCACCCGGGTCCTCGTGCTGGGGGTCGGCGTGGCCGGCCGGGCCGCGGCCGAGGTGACCGAGGAGCTCGGCGGCACCGCGGTCACCGTGGACGCCAACGGCGCGGCGGACCACCGCGACGTGTCCGAGGTCGACCTCGGCTCCTTCGACGTCGTCATGTCCTCACCGGGCTTCCCTCCGCACTCCGACGCGGTCCGCGCGTGCGAGGCCGCAGGTCTGCCGATCTGGTCCGAGATGGAGTTCGCCTGGCGCGTCCGGCGTCCCGGCATCCCGTGGGTGCTCGTGACGGGCACCAACGGCAAGACCACGACCACCCAGATGGTGGGTGCCATCGCCGCGGCCGGGGGGCTCGACGTGCGCGTGTGCGGCAACATGGGCATCCCGGTGATCCATGCGGGCCGCGAGGAGTCCGACCTGGTCGCGGTGGAGATCGCGAGCCTCCAGCTGCACTTCGCCCACACCATCTCCCCGCACGCGGCGGTGTGCCTCAACGCCGACGACGATCACACCGACTGGCACGGCAGCCTCGAGGCGTACCGCGCGGACAAGGCGAAGGTCTACCAGCACGTGCGGGTCGCCTGCGTGTATCCCGCCGCCGACGCGCGGGTCGAGGCGATGGTCGCGGAGGCCGAGGTGGTCGAGGGCGCCCGCGCCGTCGGCGTCACCCTCGGACCGCCGGGCCCGAGCCAGCTCGGCATCGTCGACGGGCTGCTGCTCGACCGGGCCTTCGTCGCCGACCGCCACCGCCAGGCGGCCGAGCTCGGCGAGGTGTCGGACCTCGCCCACCTGGTCGCCGGCGACGTCCCGCCCTACCTCGCCACGAACGCGCTCGCCGCGGCGGCGCTGTGCCGGGCGGTCGGGGTGCCCCCCGAGGCGGTGAGGGACGGGCTCCGGGGGTTCCGGCTCGACCACCATCGTTCGGCGTGGGTCCGCGACCTCGACGGCGCGTCCTACGTCGACGACTCGAAGGCCACCAACGCGCACGCGGTGGAGGCGGCGTTCGGCGGCCGCGCCGACCGGTCGGTGGTGTGGATCGCGGGCGGGCTCGCCAAGGGGCAGACGTTCGACGCCCTGGTGCGGGCGATCGCGCCGCGGGTGCGCGCAGCCGTGGTGATCGGCGTGGATCCCGACGCGCTCCTCGAGCCGCTTGCGACACACGCGCCCGAGATACCGGTGGTCCGCATCGAGCCGGGGGAGGATGTGATGCGACGGGCGGTGATCGCCGCCCGCGGGCTCGCGCATGAGGGCGACACCGTCCTGCTGTCACCCGCATGCGCCTCGATGGATCAGTTCCGCAGCTACGCGGACCGAGGGGAAGCGTTCACCGCGGCGGTGGAGGCGATGGACCGCTAGGAGGTGACGATGACCGCGACCGAGTCCCGGCCGCAGAGCGCTGTCACCGCCTTCCGGTCGCCGGCCACCAGCTACTACCTGCTGGTCGCGGCGACCACGATCCTGGTGCTGCTGGGCCTCGCGGTCGTGCTCTCGAGCTCGTCCATCTCGTCGATCCGCTCGGGCTCCGGCAGCGCGTACTCCGGGTTCATCGTGCAGGTGATCGCGCTCGTCGTCGGCGTGGTCGCGCTCGTGGTCGGGTCCCGGATGCCCGTGATGTTCTGGAAGCGGATCGCGCCGTGGGTGCTCTTCGCGTCGATCGGTCTGCTGCTGATGGTGCTCGCCGGCGGCCGCACCGTCGGCGGCAACAAGGCCTGGATCGACGTCGCCGGCTTCAGCTTCCAGCCCTCGGAGTTCGCGAAGCTGGGCCTCGCTCTCTACCTGGGCGTGGTGCTCTCGCGGTTCCGCCACAAGCTCACCAACCTGCGTGACGTGTTCGTGCCGGGAGGCCTGGTGGCGCTCGGCGTGATCGGGCTGGTCCTCGTCGGCGGCGACCTGGGCACCGCACTCATGATGGGCGTCGTGGTCGCGGTCGCCTTCTGGGTCGCGGGCGCCCCCGCCCGCTTCTTCGGCATCGCCGGCGCGCTCGTCGGGCTCGGCGTCCTCGCGCTCGTCAACACCGGCACCACCCGCATCGCCCGCATCGTCGCGTGGGCGGAAGGGTCCTGCAGCGACGTCAACGAGTGCTGGCAGCAGACCCACGGCACGTGGGCGCTCGCCTCGGGCGGGCTGTGGGGGCTCGGCCCCGGCATGAGCCGCGAGAAGTGGGGCTACCTGCCGGCGGCCGACAACGACTACATCTTCGCGATCATCGGTGAGGAGTTCGGGCTCGTCGGCACGGTCGTGGTGCTGGTCGCGTTCGCGATGCTGCTGATCGCCGTGACGCGGATCGTCACCCGCAGCACGGACCGCTTCACGCAGATCGCCGCCGCCGCGATCGGCGCGTGGCTCGTGGTCCAGGCGTGCGTGAACATCGCGGTCGTGCTCCAGCTGCTCCCCGTGCTGGGCGTGCCGCTGCCGCTCGTGTCGTCGGGCGGATCGTCGCTGATCCTGTCCCTCACCGCCGTGGGCGTCCTCATGTCGCTCGCGCGCCACGAGCCGGGGGCGCAGGAGGCCTTCAAGGCGCGGCCGTCCGTCGTGCGCCGCTCGCTCGCGGTGGTCGCGAAGGGGACCCGACGCATGAAGGGACGGCGGCGTGGCTAGCCTGCTCCTCGCCGGCGGCGGCACCGCCGGCCACGTCAACCCCCTGCTCGCCACCGCGGCGGTGCTGCGCGAGCGCGGCCACCAGGTGGCGGCCGTCGGCACGCCCGACGGTCTCGAGGCGGACCTGGTGCCGCGCGCCGGGATCGAGCTGGTCGAGATCGAGAAGGTCCCGTTCCCGCGCCGGCCCGACGGGGCCGCGCTGCGCTTCCCCGGGCGGCTGCGGCGCGCCATCCGCGACTGCGAGGCCGCCATCGAGGCGCATCGGGCCGATGCGGTGGTCGGCTTCGGCGGCTACGCGTCGCCTCCGGTCTACTGGGCCGCCCGCCGCCGCGGGATCCCGATCATCGTCCACGAGGCGAACGCGCGTCCGGGCATCGCGAACCGTCTGGGAGCCCGCCTCACCGACCACGTGGCCGTGACGTTCCCCGGCACCCCGCTGCGTCATGCCACGGTGACGGGCCTGCCGCTGCGACGCGAGCTCGAGGAGCTCGCCGAGGTGTTCGCCGACGCGGACGCCCGCGCCGCCGCCGCCGCGACCGCGAGGGAGGCTCGCGGCTGGGCGGCCGACGCCCCCGTGCTGCTGGTGTTCGGCGGCTCGCTCGGCGCCGCCAGCGTCAACGCCGCTCTCGCGGGCGCGATCGCCGACCTGGTCGGCCGCGGCATCCACGTGATCCACCTGACCGGGCGCGGCAAGTCCGAGGGCGCGCTCGGAGCGCGCGCGGCGCTGCCCGCGGAGCTCGCCGCGCGGTACGACGTCGCCGAGTACTCGCACGACATGGCGGCGGCGTTCTCGGCCGCCGACGCGGTGGTGTGCCGCTCGGGCGCCGCCACGGTGTGCGAGATCGGCGCGCTGGGGCTGCCGGCTCTCTACGTGCCGCTCGCGCACGGCAACGGCGAGCAGGCGCTCAACGCGAGCGCCGCCGTCGGCGCGGGGGCCGCGACGCTCATCCCGGACGCCGAGCTGGAGCCCGCGAGGCTCGCGCGGGAGGCCGCGCGCATCGTCCTGGACGGCGGCGCCATGCGCGAGGCGGCTCGCGGGATCGGGATCGCGGACGGCGCCGCGCGCCTCGCCGCGCTGATCGAAGGCGCGCTGTGAGCGAGCGGATCCACTTCATCGGCGTGGGCGGCTCCGGGATGTCCGCGGTCGCGCGCCTGATCGCGGCGCGAGGCTACGAGGTGAGCGGCACGAACCTCGCGGAGACCGCCTACTTCCAGGCGCTGCGCGACGCAGGCATGGACGTGCAGCTGGGCCACGACGCCGCCCTCGTCGACGGCGCGGCGGCGGTCGTCGTGTCGACGGCCGTGCGCGAGACCAACGTGGAGCTCGCGCGTGCGCGCGAGCTCGGCATCCCCGTGTGGCACCGGTCGGAGGCGCTGGTGCGGGCCCTCGAGGGTCAGCGGCTGGTCGCCGTCGCGGGCTCGCACGGCAAGACCACCACGTCGGCGATGGTGGCGCACGCGCTGCACTCCAGCCGGATCGATGCGGGCTTCGCCGTCGGTGCGCGCGTGTTCGGCATCGAGGGCGCGGTCGCAGGCGGCTATGCGGGGACCGCGGGGATCTCGGTGCTCGAGGCGGACGAGTCGGACGGCTCGTTCCTGCGGTACCGCCCCGAGGTGTCGATCCTGCTCAACATCGAGCCCGACCACCTGGATCACCACGGCACGGTCGAGAACCTGCACCGCGCCTTCGCGGACTTCGCGGCGCAGTCGGGGACCGTCATCGCGTGCGTCGACGACCCGGTGGTGCGGCGGCTCGCCGACGCGGCCCGCGCCGGCGGCACGACGGTGATCACGTACGGCACGTCCGCCGACGCCGATGCGGTGGTGGACGCCGCCGGCATCACGCGCGGCGACCTCCGCGTCCCGCTCGCCGTGAGCGCGCCCGGCGCGCACAACCGCCTCAACGCCACCGCCGCGTGGCTCGCGGCCATCGAGATGGGCGCCGACCCCGTCGACGCCGCCGCGGCCTTCGCGAGCTTCGCGGGCACCGGTCGGCGCTACCAGCACCGCGGCGAGGCCCATGGCGTCACGGTGATCGACGACTACGCTCACCACCCCACCGAGGTCGCGGCCCTCATGCGTGCCGCGCGCGACGGGGGAGTGGCACGCATGGTGGTGCTGTTCCAGCCGGCGCTCTTCACGCGCACGCAGATGCACGCCGAGGCGTTCGGGCGCGCGCTGTCCGTCCCGGACGCCGACGTGGTGCTCGCACCCGTCCACGGCGACCGCGAGGACCCGATCCCCGGGGTCTCCTCGGCCTCGATCGCGGCGCACGTCGACCTGCCTGCGGGCTCGACCCTCACCCTCGCCGAGGATCTCGAGGACGCGGCGCGACTCGCGGCCGACCGGGCGCGAGCCGGAGACACGGTGTTCACCGTCGGGTCCGGCACCGTGACCCTCGCCGCCGACTGGATCCTCGACCGGATCCGCGCCCGCGAGGGCGGCGATGGCTGAGCGGCGTCCTCCCCGGCCCGCCACGGCACGCCCGCCGGCCCCGCGCCGCGCGGCACCCGCATCGGGCCGACCCGCGTCCGAGGCCGTTGCGGTGACGGCGAAGCCGGGCCCGTCCCCGCGTCCTCGCAGCAGCGGAGTCTCGGTGACGGCCGAGCACGAGTCCCTGGCGGCGCCCTGGCGACGGGGCGACGGCGAGCGGCGCGCGCGCCCGGCCGACGCCCGCACGGCCCCCGCCGCGCCGGAGGCGCGTGACGCGGGCCCGTCGGTGCGCTCCCGCGTGGCGTCCGCCCTCCACGTCGGGCGACGACGCGCCGCCCCCATGGTCGACGCGGCCGGCGCGCGCGTCGGCACCGTCACCACCCGGCTGCAGGCGCGCCTGCGGGAGCGTGCCCGTGCGCAGCGCCGCCTGTCCGCCGTGGTGTGGGCCCGCAGGGCCGGCTACCTCGCGATCGTCGGCCTCGTCGCGTGGCTCGTGCTCGCGTCGCCGGTGTTCGCGCTCGATCCCGCCGAGGTCGAGACCACCGGGTACGGCACCGTGGTGGAGCCGGCGGACGTGAGCGCCACGGTCGCGCAGTTCGAGGGGCAGTCGCTCGCGACCCTGAGCACCTCGAGGCTCGCCGATGCGCTGCGCGAGATCCCCGGGGTCCGCGATGCGGCCATCGAGCGCGTGTGGCCGGCGGGCCTCCTCATCGAGCTCACCTCGCGCGAGCCCGTCGCCGCCGTCCCTGTCGAGGACGGCTACGCGTTCGTCGACTCCGAGGCCACCACGGTCGGCCGCGCGGACGAGGCGCCCGACGACCTGCCCGTGGTGACCATCCCCGTCGGGGAGGACCACACGCGCGTGCTCGCGGCCGTGCTCGGGGTGATCAACCAGCTGCCGGTGGAGCTGCGGGACCGGGTCCAGGACGTCAGCGCGGGCACCGAGGACACCGTCACGTTCGAGCTCCGCGACGGGCCGCGAGTCGAGTGGGGGAGCGCGGAGGACTCGGCGCTCAAGGCCGAGGTCCTGCAGGTGCTGCTGGACTCGGGCCAGGCCGACGGCGCGACCGTGATCGACGTCTCCGCGCCGACGCTGCCGATCACCAGGAGCTGACCGGTCGCCACCGCCCGTGGCGCGACGGGGCGGTTCCCGGACGCGCGGCACCGAGGTCGGCGGGGCGCGGCGAGCGATTATCGGCACGCCGCGCGTGTCGCGCGCGGCAAGCGCCGCGACGGCCCGTAACTTCGACCTTGAACGACTTGACATAACTATAACTCTCAACTAGAGGGTTAAGGTTGAAAGGGAACGCACATGGCCGCACCGCAGAACTACATCACGCACATCAAGGTCGTCGGCGTGGGCGGCGGCGGCGTGAACGCCGTGAACCGCATGATCGACGTCGGTCTCAAGGGTGCCGAGTTCATCGCCATCAACACCGACGCGCAGGCGCTGCTGATGTCCGACGCGGACGTGAAGCTCGACATCGGTCGCGAGCTCACCCGCGGCCTCGGTGCGGGCGCCGACCCGGAGGTCGGGCGCAAGGCCGCCGAGGACCACGAGGACGAGATCGCGGAGGCGCTCCAGGGCGCCGACATGGTGTTCGTGACCGCGGGCGAGGGCGGCGGCACCGGCACCGGCGGCGCACCCGTGGTCGCGCGCATCGCGCGGTCGCTCGGCGCCCTGACCGTGGGCGTGGTGACGCGCCCGTTCGGCTTCGAGGGCCGGCGCCGCGCCGACCAGGCCGACGCGGGCATCGCGACGCTGCGCGACGAGGTCGACACCCTGATCGTCATCCCCAACGACCGTCTCCTGGACATCTCCGACGCGCAGCTCAGCGTCCTCGGGGCGTTCGCGGCGGCGGACCAGGTCCTCCAGGGCGGTGTGCAGGGCATCACCGACCTCATCACCACGCCCGGCCTCATCAACGTCGACTTCAACGACGTGAAGTCCGTCATGCAGGGCGCGGGCACGGCGCTCATGGGCGTGGCCAGCGCGCGCGGCGAGGCCCGCGCTCTCGAGGCCGCCGAGGGCGCGATCGCGTCCCCGCTGCTCGAGGCCTCGATCGAGGGCGCCCACGGGGTGCTGCTGTCGATCTCGGGCGGCTCGAACCTCGGCATCAAGGAGGTCGAGACCGCGGCCCGCCTGGTGCGCGAGGCGGCGCACCCCGAGGCCAACATCATCTTCGGCACGGTGATCGACGACTCGCTGGGCGACGAGCTCCGCATCACGGTCATCGCGGCGGGCTTCGACGGAGGCGCCCCGACGCGACGCGCGCACGAAGGCGCGCTGGGCTCGATCGAGTCCTCGCCCGCGCCGAAGGCCGAGGAGCTCGAGCCCGTCGACGCGCCGGTCGAGACCGACGTCATCCCGGCCAGCCCCTACGCCACCGCGGATGCGGGGCCGGCCACCGACACCATCCGCGCCGTGCCCACCAGGGAGTCCGCGGAGACGCTCGACGTCCCCGACTTCCTGCGGTGATCGACGCCGGTCTCCCCGTCCGGGCCTTCTTCACCACCCGTGACGGGGGGACCTCGGCGCCGCCGTACGACTCCCTCAATCTCGCGACGCACGTCGGGGACGACCCGGCATGCGTCGCGCGCAACCGCTCGATCGTGGCCGAGCATGCGGACGCCCCGGTGACATTCCTCACGGCCGAGCACGGCATCGCGGTCGCCCAGGTGTCCGCGCCCCGCGAGGATCCGGGGCCCGCCGACGTCCTGGTGACCCGCGTCCCGGGGCTCGCCATCGCCGCCATCGCCGCCGACTGCGTGCCGGTGCTGATGCACGACGAGCTCACCGGAGCGGTCGCGGCCGTCCACGCGGGCCGCGAGGGCCTGTACCTCGGTGCGATCGACGCCGCGGTGGCGGCTCTCCTCGACCTGGGTCCGGCGCGTCGGGAGCCCGGAACGCTCCGGGCCGCGATCGGACCCGCGATCTGCGGGCGCTGCTACGAGGTCCCGGGTGAGATGCAGGCGCGCGTCGCGGGCCGCCACCCGACGGCCCGCGCGATGACCCGGACGGGCACCCCGTCGCTCGACCTCCCGCGCGCGATCGAGACCCGGTTGGGCGAGCTGGGGTTCCGCGAGGTCATCCGCCGACCCGAGTGCACGCGCGAGGAGCCCGGCCTGTTCTCCCATCGCCGCGACGGCGTCACCGGCCGGATCGCGGGCGTGATCGTGTGCGCGGGGCCCGGCGTGTCGCTCCGCTGATGGGCCGCGCGGCGGCCGTACCGTGAAGCCAACGATTCGTCCGCACCACAGGGGGTCAGAATGAGCGCACTGCGCAAGGCGATCCAGTACCTCGGCTTCGATGTCAACGAGCAGGAGGAGTACGACTACGCCGAGCCCGAGCTCGCGCCCGTGACGAACCTGCACGACGTGTCCGAGGTCAAGCAGTCCGGTCCTCGCACCGGCGCGGTCAAGCACGCGCGGCCGGCTCGCGAGCATGCCGCGTCGACGGCCCAGGCGACCGACCTGCGCCGCATCCAGACCATCAAGCCGCGCACCTACAACGACGCCCGCCTGATCGGCGAGGCCTTCCGCCAGGGCGTGCCGGTCATCATGAACCTCACCGAGATGTCGGACGCGGACGCGAAGCGCCTGGTCGACTTCTCCGCGGGACTGTCGTTCGGGCTGCACGGCTCCATCGAGCGCGTCACCACCTCGGTGTTCCTGCTCTCGCCGGCGCACGTGGAGATCGGCATCGACGAGGAGCCCGCGCAGGACCACGCGTTCTACAACCAGGCCTGAGGCCCGGGGTAGGCTCGCCCCGTGAGCCTCATCATCGACGTCCTGATCTTCATCCTGACGCTGTTCCTGATGCTGCTGTTCGCGCGCTTCGTGATCATGATGGTCGCGTCGATCGTGCGCGACTGGAAGCCCACCGGCGCGGGCCTCGTGGCGGTCGAGTCGGTCCTCACCGTCACCGACCCGCCGATCAAGCTCGTGCGTCGGATCGTGCCACCGCTCAGCATCGGCGGCCTCCGCCTGGACCTCGGGATCATGATCGTGATGCTCGGGACCATGATGCTGCGGTGGTACCTGAGCCTGCTCGCCTGACGCCCGCGCACGGCTCTCAAGTGCGTGCCGATACTGCAATGGGTAAAGTGACAGATTGACAGCATGGCCGGTTCTACCGGCCCCGATCAGACTCGAGGTGGAAGTCGACATGGCACTGCTGACCGCCGAGGACGTCCTCAACAAGGCCTTCTCCAAGACCAAGTACCGGGAGGGCTTCGACCAGGACGAGGTCGACGACTTCCTCGACGAGGTCGCGCACTCCATCTCGCAGCTCACCGCGGAGCGGGACGAGCTCGCGGCGCGGCTGCGCGAGGTCCAGCAGGGCGGCGGCGCCGCGCCGGCCGCCGAGGCCCCGGCCACCGACGCAGGCCTGCTCCAGGCCGCGACCGACCCGAACCCCCCGACCCCGACGGGCATGCTCGCGATGGCGCAGAAGCTCCACGACGAGTACGTGGCCGCCGGCGAGGAGGAGAAGGAGCGCCTGGTCGAGGAGGGCAAGGCGAAGGCCGAGTCCATCGTCGAGCGTGCCGAGAACGACGCGCAGGCCCGCATGGACCAGCTGAACTCCGAGCGCGCGCTGCTCGAGACCAAGATCGACGACCTGCGCCGCTTCGAGCGCGACTACCGCTCGCGCCTCAAGTCGTACCTGAGCAACCTTCTCGACGACCTCGACCACGCCGAGGGCACCGCCCCCGCGCCGGCCGCGCCCTTCGTGGGCGAGGAGCTCATCGAGGAGCCCGCCGTCGAGGAGACCGTCGAGAGCTTCGGCGAGGAGACCCCCGCCGACGAGCCGGTCGACGAGGCTCCCGCTTCCGAGGAGCCCGCCGCGGAGGCCGACGCACCCGCCGAGGACCAGCCGGAGGAGGAGTCCACCTCCTCGCCGGCGCTCGGCACCCCGTACACGCCGCCGACGACGCAGTTCGGCGGGTCGTACACCCCCCAGCAGCCGTGGGCGCCCACGGCTGACGGGGACGCAGAACCCCGCGCCTGAGAGAAACCCCTGGACGAAGCGCCGCGCCCACGGGCGCGGCGCTTTGCCTTGCGGAGGCGTCGGGACTACTCTCACTGCACCAGCCAGAGACGAGGACAGTCATGAGCACCGAAGTCACCATCGTGGTGGTCGACCCTTCAGAGCTGAAGCCGGCCGATGCCAAGCAGCTTCCTGTGCGACCGGGCGACGACGCCTGGAAGCTCGCGGACCTGCGGCAGATCGTCACGAGCCTGAACGAGGACGTGGAGCGGCTCGTGACCGAGCTGGGCGTCACGGAGCACGAGCTGGACGACCTGCTGCACACGTCCGAGGGTGCGGGTGACGACCAGGCGGACGCCGGTTCGACCGCGCTCGAGCGCGAGCAGGAGATGTCGATCGTCAACAACACCCGCGACATGCTCGAGCAGAGCGTGGACGCGCTGCGCCGGATCAAGGTCGGCACCTACGGCGCCTGCCAGTCGTGCGGCCAGGGCATCGGTCGCGCGCGCCTCATGGCGTTCCCGCGCGCCAACCTCTGCGTGACGTGCAAGCAGCGCGAGGAGCGTCGTTGACCTGGAGGCCTGCCTTCTGGCTGATCGCGGGCAGTGTCGTCGCGATCGACCAGGCCACCAAGCAGTGGGTGCTGGAGACGCTGGAGCCCGGTGAGAAGCACGAGGTGCTGGGCGACCTGCTGTCGATCCAGCTCGTGTTCAACTCGGGCGCGGCGTTCTCGCTCGGCAACGCCTTCACGTGGATCCTGACCCTGGTCGCCGTCGCGGTGAGCGTCGGCATCGTCGTGTACGCACGCCGTGCGCAGAGCACGCTCGCGGTGTGGATCTTCGGCGCCGCGCTCGGCGGCGCGCTCGGCAACCTCATCGACCGCCTGTTCCGCGACCCCGCGTTCGGCGAGGGCCACGTCGTCGACTTCATCAACTACGGGGACCTGTTCGTCGGGAACGTCGCGGACATCGCGATCGTCGGGGCGGCCATCGTGCTGATCCTCGCCAGCCTCGGGTCGACGCCCGTGCTCGCCGCCGCGGTCACGGAGGACGATGCGGCGGTTCCGGCGGACGACGCGACGGACGATTCCGGGGACGGCTCGGGCGAGGCCCGTGCCTGAGACCCGGTACCTGCCCGTGCCCGACGCGCTCGTCGGCGAGCGTGCCGACGCGGCGCTCGCACGCATGCTCGGGCTCTCCCGGGCCCGCGCAGCCGACGTGATCGAGGCGGGCGGCCTGTTCCAGGACGGCCGCACGCTCGGCAAGTCGGACCGGCTCGCCGACGGGATCGTCGCCGTGGACCTGCCGGAGGAGCGCGAGGCGGCGCCCGAGCCGGAGGTGCCCGGCGGCCTGGCCATCCTGTACGAGGACGACGACGTGGTCGTCGTGGACAAGCCCGTCGGCGTCGCGGCGCACCCGTCGCCGGGGTGGACGGGCCCGACGGTGGTGGGCGCGCTCGCCTCGGCCGGGTACCGGCTGTCCCAGCACGGTCCGCCCGAGCGCCAGGGCATCGTCCACCGGCTCGACGTGGGCACCTCGGGCCTCATGGTGGTCGCGCGCTCGGACGCCGCCTACACGCACCTGAAGCGCGCCTTCAAGGAGCGCACGGTGGAGAAGATCTACCACGCGGTGGCGCAGGGGCACCTCGACCCGACGGCGGGGACCATCGACGCGCCGATCGGCCGCCACCCGCACTCGGACTGGAAGTTCGCGGTGGTCGAGGGCGGCAAGCCGTCGGTCACGCACTACGAGGTGCTGGAGATGTTCCCCGCGGCGTCGCTGGTCGAGATCCATCTCGAGACGGGTCGCACGCATCAGATCCGGGTCCACATGGCCGCGATGCGCCATCCGCTCGCAGGCGACCTCACCTACGGAGCGGACCCGACCCTCGCCCAGCGCCTGGGCCTGTCGCGCCAGTGGCTGCACGCGCGCGAGCTCGCGTTCGAGCACCCCACGCAGGCACGCGAGGTGCGGGTCACCTCCGACTACCCCGAGGACCTCGCGGCGGCCCTCGCGATCCTGCGGGGCTGACGTGCGGGTCCACCCGGTGGCGACGGCTGCGCAGCTCGAGGACGCGATGCGGGTGCGCTTCGCCGTGTTCGTCGACGAGCAGGGGGTGAGCCCCGAGGTCGAGCGAGACGCCCAGGACGACGACCCTCGCACCGTCCACGTGATCGCGTACGCCGACTCGGGCGAGCCGCTCGGCACCGGCCGGCTGCTGGCGCCCCATACCGACGAGTTCCACGCCGATCACGGCGCGATGGACCCCGCGACCCCTCACATCGGGCGGCTCGCGGTGGTGGCCGAGGCGCGGGGGACGGGCGCCGGCCGCGTGCTGATGGAGGCGCTCCACGACGCCGCTCGACAGCGCTACGCCGTGGACGGGCGCGTGCGGGTCGAGCTCAGCGCGCAGGACCAGGCGATGCCGTTCTACGCGCGGCTGGGATATGTCGCGCACGGTGAGGGCTACCTCGACGAGGGCATCCCGCACCACGACGCGTACGTGGACCTCACCGCCCCCTGACGACCCGGCCCCACCCGACCTCCGGACACTCCGCACGGAGCCGGTCCCGGGTCGGCGGCGTGTCGGGCTCGGTTCGGCGCGGATCACCGGGGTGTCGCGCCGAGATCCGTGCGTGCTGTCCGGAGGGGAGGGCGGGGCGGCGCCGGGCAGCGGCGGGGCAGGCGTGGGGCGTCAGCCGCCGAGCGAGTCGACGAAGGCGAGCGCGGCGGCGCTGATCTGCTCGCGCGCCTCGTCGTCGGAGAGGGTCGCCGTCCCGTCTCCCGCCTGCGGGCCGTAGTCGCCGAACTGGGCGTGCACGGCGCCCTCGATGACCGTGAACGAGGAGCCGGCGGGCAGCATCGACCGTGACTGCTCGATCGCCTCCGGCGTCGAGAGCCCGTCCTCGGACCCGGAGATCGACTCGACCGCGGCGGTCAGGCTGCCGCTGATGTCGCTCGCGGGATAGGAGGCGAACAGGAGCAGTCCCACCGCGGGGGCGGTCGAGAGGGAGTCGTCGCGGTCCGCCAGCACGGCGGCCACGACGCCGCCGAGCGAGTGCCCGCCGACCACCCAGCCGTCGACCTCGGGGTGGGCCCCACGCGCTGACTCGAGCGCCCCCGTGTCGAGGAACGCGATCCCCAGGGCCGGCTTGGTGATGACGACCAGGTGGCCGGCCTCCGCGAGCGGTCGTAGCACCGCTGCGTACGAGCGCGCCTCGACCAGCGCCCCGGGCTCGAAGACGACCGCGGTCGGCGCCCGCTCGCCGGCCGGTGCCAGCGTGATCGAGGTCGCGGTCTCCGTCACCGTGACCGCCTCGTCGGACTCCATCGCCGCCAGCGCCGGCTCGATCGCCGTCGCCGGCCGGAGCCACGCCGTCCCGGCCACCCACACCACGGCCCCGAACATCCCGATCACCCGCAGCACGGCCCGCCACCCACCGCGCGGCGCCCGCACGAACGATCCGATGATCGAGGCGATCGCCGCGGCGGCGGTCAACGCGAGCCAGATCGCATACGCCGGGTGGCCGTGGCTGACGGCCCCCCACGAGCTGAGGGCGGCCCAGGCCACCACGGCGAGCGCGACGGCGGCGATGCCGCGGGAGAACCAGGGGAGGATGCGGACCATGCGGACGACGCTAGCCGATCGCGGCGAGCGCCTTGCGGATGCGCTGCTCGGAGACCGGGCCGTCGGTCCCCAGCCGCTGCGCGAACAGCGACACCCGCAGCTCCTCCAGCATCCACCGGACCTCGTCGAGCGCGGCGCGCGTCGCCGCGTCCGGCCGGCCCTTGAGGCGAGCGGTCCGCACCGTCTCGTACGCCTCGGCCACCTGGGACACCTGCCAGGCGAGCTGGGCGTCCTTCGACGGATCCGACTGCGCCTTCTCCAGACGATGCGCGGCCGCCTTGAGGTAGCGCTCCAGATGAGGAAGCCGGCCGGCCGGCGTGCGGCGGACGAAGCCGTCGCCCACGAGCGCGGCGGACTGCTCGCGCAGGTCCTGGAGCGTCGACAGGAGCGCGAGCGAGCTGCTGCCCCGCACCTCCACGTCGAGCTCTCGGGCGGCGGCGAGCGCGCCGGCGGCACGGCGCGCGACCTCGAGCACCTGGTCCTCGAGGGCGGGGCGGACGGAGTCGCGCAGGGCCTCGTAGGCGCTGCGGTCCCTGACGGCGCCGGCGCCCGGGGTGAGCGTCCGCATCGCGGCGAGCTGGAGGTCGTCGACCAGCGCCTCGGTCGACGTGTAGGGAGAGGCGCCCAGCGCGAGCGCCTCCTGCGTCGACCAGCGGGTGGTGACGCGCTTGACCGGCAGCCCGACCTCCGCGAGCAGGAGCCGGCGCACGCCCTCGCCGTGGCGGGCGTCGCGGTCGCCCGCCTCCGCGAGCACCCGCAGCGCGGCCCGAGCCTTCACTCCCTCGCCCTCGGCCACGATGGCGGGGAAGCCGCGCGCGACGACGCCGTGCACCGTCCCCTCCACCTCGTCGGGGAGGACGTCGACGTCGGGCCACGCGGTGAGCTCATCCACCTCGGCGATCGCGGCGCTCGCGGGGCGCGGCAGCGCCGCACCGTCCCGCGCCCCGGCGTCCGTCGCGCCGGGCCGGGCGTCTCCACCCGCGCCGCCCCGCGTGCCCCCGCGCCCCGACGCCGCCGCATCGGCCGCCCGCTGCACCGCGGTGCGCACGGCCGCGCGCGCCTGGGGCGCCAGCTGCCGCTGCAGCATCGCGAGATCGTGGCTCTCACCCCGCACCGTGGTGTCGCGCCCGACCCGCTCGACCACGCGGAACGTCATGCGCAGGTGGGAGGGAAGACGCTCGTCCAGGCCGTCCCACGCCTCGTCGCCGATCTCCACGTCGCGGAGGTCCCGCACGGCGCGGGTGAACGCGGCTCGGAACGGCTCGGCCATGTCGCCCGCCCGGGCGACGTCCGACCACGCGGGCAGATGCGCCTCGAACCACGCGACGATGTCCCGCGCCGCGTCCGGCGCCGGCACCAGCAGACGTCGCACCGCCTTGGGCAGCGCGCGGATGGTCGCGGTCACCAGCTCGGGCAGGAGCCCGGGGACCAGCCAGTCGAAGCCGTCTCCGAGCACGCGGGGCAGCACCCCGAGCGGCACATGGACGGTGACGCCGTCGGCGGCGGTGCCGGGCTCGAACTGGTAGGTGAGCGGGAGCTCGAGGTCGAGCTGAGGCCAGGAGTCCGGGAACAGCGCGGGGTCGATCGCGGCGTGCTCGGGGACCAGCTCCTCGAGCGTGAGCGTGAGCAGGTCCGGATCGGCGACCCGGGCCTCCTTCCACCAGCGGTCGAAGTGCCGCGCGGAGACGATCGTCTCGGGCAGGCGGGCGTCGTAGAACCCGACCAGGGTCTCCTCGTCGGCGATGACGCCGCGCGTGCGGGAGCGCGCCTCGATCTCGGCGGCCTCCTCGAGCACCCGCTGGTTGTCGCGCCAGAATCGATGGTGGGTGGTCCACTCGCCCTGCACGAGGGCGTGGCGGATGAACAGGTCGCGCGCGCCCTCCGGGTCGATGCGGCCCCACAGCACCGGCCGGTCCGCGACGATCGGCACGCCGTACAGGAGCACCTTCTCCGTCGCCATGGCGGCGCCGCGCTTCGAGGACCAGTGCGGCTCCGAGTGGGTGCGCTTGGCGAGGTCGCCCGCGAGCTCCTCGGCCCACGCGGGGTCGATGCGTGCGACGTCGCGCGCCCACAGCCGCGAGGTCTCGACCAGCTCGGCCGCCATCACGAACTCCGGCGGCTTCTTCGACAGCGGCGAGCCCGGGTTGATGGCGAAGCGCACGCCGCGGGCGCCCAGGTACTCGTTCGAGGAGCGCTTGCGGGCCTTCCTCATCTCCTTCGCGCGCGCCTCGCCCCGGAGGTGGGTGAAGCTCGAGGCCTTGAGCTGGAGCACGTCCTGCGCGCCGATCTGCGACAGCAGGCCGGCCAGCACGCTGCGGTGGATCGCGTCCTCGTCCCACAGGTGCCTGAGGGTGTCGCCGCGGTCGGGCACGGGCCTCGCATCGCGTCGCACCAGCTCGATGCCGAGCTCCTTCGCGGACGCGCGGATCTGCGTCATGACGTCCTGCCACTCACGGATGCGCAGGAAGTGCAGCATCTCCGCCTTGAGCCCGCGGCGGAACTGGTTGTCCGACAGCGCCTTCTGGCGTTCGCGGACGTGCTCCCACAGGTTGAGGTAGGCGAGCAGGTCCGAGGAGGGGTCGGCGAAGCGACGATGCAGGAGGTCCGCCTCCTCGCGGCGCTCGGCGGGGCGCTCGCGGGGGTCCTGGATCGACAGCGCGGCGGCGATCACCGCGACCTCGTAGCCTACGCCGTGCTTCGCGCCCTCGACGATCATGCGCGCCTGGCGGGGATCCATGGGGAGGCGGGCGAGCTGGCGCCCCACGGGGGTCAGCGCGGTGCGGCCGTCGGCGGTGGCGACCGCCCCCAGCTCCGCGAGCAGGGCAACGCCGTCGCGGATCGCGCGCGTGTCCGGCGGCTCGACGAACGGGAAGCGCGCGATGTCCTCGGGGGAGGAGACCACGCCGACCGCGATCATCTGCAGGATCACGCTCGCGAGCGACGTCCTCAGGATCTCGGGCTCGGTGAAGGCGGGGCGCGTCTCGAAGTCGTCCTGCGCGTACAGGCGGATCGCGATGCCGTCCGCGAGGCGTCCCGCGCGGCCCGAGCGCTGGTTCGCGCTCGCCTGCGAGATGGGCTCGATGGGCAGCCGCTGGACCTTGGTCGCCTTCGAGTAGCGCGAGATCCGCGCCGTCCCGGGGTCGACCACGTAGTGGATCCCCGGGACGGTGAGCGAGGTCTCGGCGACGTTCGTCGACAGCACGATGCGGCGGTGCGCGTGCCGCTCGAACACCCGGTGCTGCTCGGCGGCGGACAGGCGCGAGTACAGCGGCAGGATCTCGACCCGGCGCGGGTGGCGGGGGTCGCGGGCGCGGTCGCCGAGCGACGCGGCCAGCGCGTCGGCCGCGTCGCGGATCTCCCTCTCGCCCGAGAGGAACACGAGGATGTCGCCGTCGCCCCAGGTCATCAGCTCGGCGCACGCCTCGACGATCCCGGTGTCGAGGTCCTTCTCGTCGCCCTTCCGCTCGCCCTCGAGCGGGCGGTAGAGGATCTCGACCGGGTACGTGCGGCCCGTGACCTCGACCACGGGGGCGCGGCGCTGATCGTCCCCATCCGCATCGTCGGGCAGCGGCCCCCCGCGGGCGAAGTGCCGCGCGAAGCGCTCGGAGTCGATGGTGGCGGAGGTGATGATCACCTTGAGGTCGGTGCGGCGGGGCAGCAGGTTGGTGAGGTAGCCGAGCAGGAAGTCGATGTTGAGGCTGCGCTCGTGCGCCTCGTCGATGATGAGCGTGTCGTAGGCGAGCAGGTCGGGGTCCCGCTGGATCTGGGCCAGCAGGATGCCGTCCGTCATCACCTTGACGAGGGTCCGGTCCGAGGACTGGTCGGTGAAGCGCACCTGGTAGCCGACGATCTCGCCGAGCGGGGTGCCGATCTCCTCGGCGATGCGGTCCGCGACCGAGCGCGCGGCGATCCGGCGCGGCTGGGTGTGGCCGATCTGACCCGCCCGGCCGCGGCCGAGCTCGAGGCAGATCTTGGGCAGCTGCGTGGTCTTGCCCGAGCCCGTCTCGCCCGCGACGATCACCACCTGGTGGTCGCGGATCGCGGCGGCGATGTCCTCCCGCCTGGCGCTGACGGGGAGCTCGGCCGGGTAGAGGATCTCGGGGACGGCGACCGCCGCCCGGGCGTCCGCGGCGGCCTCCAGGGCCCTGGCGCTGACGCGGGGACGATGCGGCGCCCGGGTGCCCCGCGCATCGTCCCGTCGCCCTCCGGAGGCGCCCCGCCGGGGTCCGCGACGGCCGCGCCGCGGGGCGCGCTCGGGCCGGGACTCCTCGCTCACCGGGACATTCTCCCAGGCCCGACCGACACCCCGCGCCGGGCCGGAACGCGTCTCCCGCGATGTCTGCCGGGACGCCTAGAATCGTCGCCATGCCAGGCAAGGATTTCGTCCACCTCCACGTCCACACCGAGTACTCGATGCTGGACGGCGCGGCGAAGATCGGCGACCTGTTCCAGGAGGCCGAGCGCCTGGGCCAGCCCGCGATGGCGACGACCGACCACGGGTATCTGTTCGGCGCCTACGAGTTCTGGACCAAGGGCAAGGCCGCGGGCATCAAGCCGATCATCGGGCTCGAGGCGTACCTCACGCCCGGCACCGCGCGCGGCGACCGCAGCCGCGTGCGCTGGGGCGACCGCGGTCAGGAGTCGGACGACGTCAGCGCGGGCGGCGCGTACACCCACGCCACCATGTGGGCGCGGGACACCGCGGGCATGCACAACCTGTTCCGGCTCGCGTCCTACGCCTCGCTCGAGGGCCACTTCTACAAGGCGCGCATGGACCGCGACCTGCTGCAGCGCTTCTCGAAGGGGATCATCGCGACCACGGGCTGCCCGTCGGGCGAGGTGCAGACCCGCCTGCGGCTGGGCCAGTACGAGGAGGCCCTGAAGGCGGCGGCGGAGTTCCAGGACATCTTCGGCAAGGACTCCTACTACGTCGAGCTGATGGATCACGGCCTCGACATCGAGAAGCGGGTCTTCGAGGACCTGCTGCGGATCTCCAAGGCGATCGGCGCGCCCCTGGTCGCGACCAACGACCTGCACTACACCAAGCGCGAGGACTCCCACGCGCACGAGGCGCTGCTCTGCGTCCAGTCGGGCTCGACACTGAACGAGCCGACCTACGACAACGGCGGCAAGCGCTTCGCGTTCTCCGGCGACGGCTACTACGTGAAGTCGAGCCAGGAGATGTGGGACCTCTGGGGCGAGTACCCGGAAGCCCTCACCAACACGGTCGCGATCGCCGAGCAGTGCGAGGTGGAGTTCAACACCAGGGCCGACTACATGCCCGTGTTCGACTGCCCTCCGGGCGAGGACGAGCACTCGTGGTTCGTGAAGGAGGTCCAGAAGGGCCTGCACGAGCGCTTCGGCGAGGAGATCCCCGGCCACGTCCAGGAGCGCGCGAACTACGAGATCGAGGTCATCGCGGGCAAGGGCTACCCGGGCTACTTCCTGGTGGTCGCGGACTTCATCCAGTGGTCGAAGAACAACGGCATCCGCGTCGGGCCGGGGCGCGGCTCCGGTGCCGGCTCGATGGCCGCGTACGCGATGAAGATCACGGACATCGACCCGATCGAGCACCAGCTCTACTTCGAGCGGTTCCTCAACCCCGAGCGCGAGTCCAAGCCCGACTTCGATGTGGACTTCGACGAGCGCAGGCGCGGCGAGGTGATCCAGTACGTCACGGACAAGTACGGCCAGGACCGCGTGTCCATGATCGTCACGTACGGCACCATCAAGGCCAAGCAGGCGCTCAAGGACTCGACGCGCGTGCTGGGCAAGCCGTTCTCGCTCGGGGAGCAGCTCACCAAGGCGTACCCCGAGGCGATCATGGGCAAGGACATGCCCCTGGTCGGCGTCCACGACGCGACCCACCCGCGCCACCACGAGGGCCAGGACTTCCGCGCGGTGCTCGAGGCGGACCCCGACGCGCAGCAGGTGTTCGAGCTCGCGCAGGGCCTCGAGGGCCTCAAGCGCCAGTGGGGCGTGCACGCGGCGGGCGTGATCATGTCCTCGGACCCGCTGATCGACATCATCCCGATCATGCGCCGCGAGCAGGACGGCGCCGTCATCACCCAGTTCGACTACCCGACCTGCGAGACGCTCGGCCTGGTCAAGATGGACTTCCTGGGCCTGAGGAACCTGACGATCCTCGACGACGCCCTCGAGAACATCGTCGACAACGGCAAGGAGCCGCTGGTCCTCGAGGACCTGCCGCTCGCCGACGAGGGCGCGTTCGAGCTGCTGGGCCGCGGCGACACGCTCGGCGTCTTCCAGCTCGACGGCACGGCGATGCGCCAGCTGCTGCGGCAGATGAAGCCCGACACCTTCGAGGACATCTCCGCGGTGCTCGCGCTGTACCGCCCGGGCCCGATGGGCATGAACTCGCACACCAACTACGCGGAGCGCAAGAACGGGCGGCAGGCGATCGCGCCCATCCACCCGGAGCTGGACGAGCCGCTGCGCGAGGTGCTGGGCATCACCTACGGCCTCATCGTGTACCAGGAGCAGGTGCAGCGCATCGCGCAGATCGTCGCCGGCTACACCCTGGGCGCCGCGGACCTGCTCCGCCGCGCGATGGGAAAGAAGAAGAAGGAGATCCTCGACAAGGAGTTCGAGCCCTTCAGCGCCGGCATGAAGGCGAACGGCTACTCGGACGCGGCCATCAAGGCGCTGTGGGACACGCTGCTGCCGTTCGCCGACTACGCGTTCAACAAGGCCCACACCGCGGCGTACGGGGTGCTGTCCTTCTGGACCGCCTACCTGAAGGCGCACTACCCGACGGAGTTCATGGCGGCGCTGCTCACCTCGGTGGGCACCGACAAGGACAAGTCGGCCCTGTACCTCGCGGAGTGCCGACGGATGGGCATCACCGTGCTGCCGCCGGACGTGAACGAGTCGAAGGCCACGTTCTCGGCGGTGGGCACCGACATCCGCTTCGGTCTCACGGCCGTGCGCAACGTCGGCTCGAACGTGGTCGCCGAGATCGTCAGGACGCGGCAGGAGAAGGGCGCGTTCACGTCCTTCGCGGACTTCCTCGACAAGGTGCCGGCGACGGTGTGCAACAAGCGCACCATCGACTCGCTCATCAAGGCGGGCGGCTTCGACTCGCTGGGCTACTCGCGCCGCGCGCTCAATGCGGTGCATGAGCAGGCGATCGACTCGGTGATCGGGGTCAAGCGCCAGGAGGCGACGGGGCAGTTCGACCTGTTCGCCGACGCCGAGGACATCGGTGGCGGGGTGACGGTCGAGGTGCCCACGCTCGAGGAGTGGGACAAGAAGACCAAGCTCAACCTCGAGCGGGACATGCTCGGCCTGTACGTCTCGGATCACCCGCTGTCGGGGCTCGACCACATCATCCGGTCGGAGGCCTCGCACCAGATCCTCAACGCCACGCCCACCAACGGGGTGCAGGAGGGCTCGCAGATCGTGCTCGCCGGCCTGGTGACGCGGGTCGACCGGCGCATCGCGAAGTCGGGCAACCCGTACGCGATCGTCACCCTCGAGGACATGACGGGCGAGACCGAGGTCTCGTTCTTCGCCAAGACCTACGAGACCTTCGCGCGGGACCTGGCGGAGGACTCGGTGCTCGCCATGAAGGTGCGCTGTCGCGAGCGTGGCGACGGCGGGCTGCAGTTCTCGGCCGTCGACGTGCGGATCCCCAACCTCAACCAGCAGGACACGTCGCCCGTGGCGATCACGGTGCCGGCGGCGCGGGTCACCCCGCCGCTCGTCGAGCAGGTCAAGGGGATCCTCCGGGCGCACCCGGGCACCATCGAGGTGCGGATGGTCCTGACGGGCCCGGACCGGCCGCTCACGATGCGGCTCGGTGACGAGTTCCGGGTGTCACGCTCCTCGGCCCTCTACGGAGACCTCAAGGCCGCGCTCGGACCGAGCTGCCTCGCCGGCGTGTGAGGAGGACGGCGCGCTGAGCATCACAGCGCCGTGACCACCGCCAGAGCGACCACGCCGACGAATCCCATCACGACCAGCAGGACCGCGCGGGAGCGCCTCGACCGCGCCGGCGTCGCGGGCTCGCCCGCGCGGGCGCGCTCCTCCCACTCGACGCATTCCATGGCTCCAGGATGCCATCTCCCGTGCGGGGGTCGGACGCGCCCGCGCACTAGAGTGGTCGCGTGCTGAACCGGATCGATCTGCGTGGCCAGGACCTGACCGCCCGCGAGCTGCTGTCCATCGTCCCGCGTGCCGACGTGAACGTGGGCGACGCCCTCGCGGTGGTCGAGCCGATCATCGAGGACGTGCGCACCCGCGGCGCCGACGCCCTGCGTGAGCTCGGCGCCCGCTTCGACGGCGTCACCCCGGAGCACCTGCGCGTCCCGGTCGGCCGGATCGAGGCCGCGCTCGAGACGCTGGACGATGCGGTGCGCGCCGGCCTCGAGGAGGCGATCCACCGCGTCCGCACCTTCCACGTGGCGACCGTGCCGCCGCCGGTGAGCGTCGAGCTCGCGCCGGGGGCCACCGTCTCCCAGCGCTGGGTGCCCGTGGGGCGCGTGGGGCTCTACGTCCCCGGCGGGCTCGCGGTGTACCCGAGCTCCGTCGTCATGAACGTGGTGACCGCGCAGGCCGCCGGTGTGCCGTCGATCGCTGTGGCGAGCCCCCCGCAGAAGGAGTTCGGCGGCCTCCCGCACCCGACCATCCTCGCCGCGTGCGCGCTGCTGGGGGTCGACGAGGTCTACGCGGTGGGCGGCGCTCAGGCGGTCGCGATGCTCGCGCTCGGGGCGGACGGGCTGTGCGACCCCGTGGACGTCATCACGGGCCCGGGCAACGTCTACGTCGCGGCGGCCAAGCGTGCCGTCACCGGGCTGGTCGGCATCGACTCCGAGGCGGGGCCCACCGAGATCGCCGTGATCGCGGACGCGCAGGCGGATGCGCGCTTCGTGGCCGCGGACCTGCTGAGCCAGGCCGAGCACGACCCGATGGCAGGCTCGGTGCTCATCACCGACTCGGAGGAGCTCGCGGACAAGGTGGACGTGGAGCTGGCGGCGCTCGCTTCCGCGACCAAGCACTCCGAGCGCGCGCACACGGCGCTCGGCGGGAGGCAGAGCGCGATCATCCTCACGGACGACGTGGACCAGTCGGTCGCCGTCGCCGACGCCTACGGGGCGGAGCACCTCGAGATCCAGACGGAGGACGCGCACGAGGTCGCGGGCCGGATCCGCAACGCGGGTGCGATCTTCATCGGCGCGTTCTCGCCGGTGCCGCTCGGGGACTACCTCGCGGGCTCCAACCACGTGCTGCCGACGGGCGGCACCGCGCGGTTCGCCTCCGGCCTCAACGTCACGAGCTTCCTCAAGGCCGTCTCCTACATCGACTACGGCGCGTACGCGCTGGGCGCGGTGGGGGACAAGGTGGTGGCGCTCGCGGATGCGGAGGACCTCCCGGCGCACGGCGAGGCCATCCGGGCGCGCCTCGAGGAGAGCTAGCGACCGCGAGCCCCACCGAGGGCGAGCGCTCGCACGCGTCGCTCGTCGTCGTCGGACAGCCCCGCGCGGTCGGGGGACCGGCCGTGCAGCACCGCGCGCGACCGCTCGTACGCCAGCGCACGCGCGATGGTCGCGGAGAGCGGCCGCGTCGCGAGCCCCGCAGCACGCGCCGCGGTCGTGTTGAGGGTGGCGAACCACCGCCACGTCGGGTCGTCGATCCACAGCGGCAGCGATGCCTCTCCCATCCAGGGGGCCACGCCCGCCTCGGCGAGCGTGAGCGGATCCACCCACAGGGGTGTCGCGGCGCTGCGCGCCGCCTCGGCCGAGATCCTCAGCGCCTCGCGCAGCGTCGTGGTGGTGCCGGTCGCGTTGTAGACGCCGTGCAGGCGTCGCTGCGCCACGTCGACGATCCAGGTCGCGAGGTCGTCGACGTCGATCATGGCGACGGGCATGTCGGGCGCGTCGGGGACGACGACGTCGGCGCCCGTCGGGTGGGCGAACCGCCACGGGTAGTAGCCGCTGCGGCCGGTCGTGTCCCCGGGCCCGCCGATGAGGCCGGAGCGGATGACCGTGGACGACGCGCGGGCCCCGCGCACGGATGCCTCGCAGGTGACCTTCGCGCGCCCGTAGTCCGCGGCGTCGTCGAGGTGCTCGAGAGGGGCGAGAGTGGGGGACGCCTCCGCCTGCTCGGGGCTGTCGAAGCGTGCGTACACGTTGGCCGTCGACACGAGCACCCAATGGGCCGGGTCGAGGTCGTTCACCGCGCGCGCCACGTGGCGCGGATCGCGTGACAGGTCGACGACCGCGTCCCACCGGCGGTCGGCCACGGGCGCGAGGCCGTCGACATCGTCGCGGTCGACAGGCACGAACGTGCAGCCCGCGGGCGCCGGGGCGCTGCCGCGGGCCGCGCAGGTGACGGCGTACCCGCGTGCGAGGGCGTGCGTCGCGACCGCGCGGCCGAGGACGGCGGTGCCGCCGAGGATGAGGAGGTTCATGCGTCCATCACAACGGGCGGACGGCAGCTGCGGGATCGGGGTTCGCCACGGGCGGAACGGGATCGGGACGCGTCACCGCACCCCGAGCACGAAGGGCAGCACCGCCTCGGCGCCGGCGCGCCGCAGCAGCCGTGCGGCGACGGTGACGGTCCAGCCGGAGTCGATCTGGTCGTCCACGAGCAGCACCCGCGCGCCGTCGAGCGACGCGGCCTCGCCGGTGGTCGCGTCGCGGGCGGGGACCAGCCCGAGGCGTCGCGCGACGGCCGCGAGCCGCTGGGCCGAGTTCACGTCATGCCGGCTCGGCTCGTCGCGGCCCGGCACGGGCGCGACCGTCCCGAGCACGGGCACGCCGAGGTAGCGCGCGAGACCGGTGGCGAGGTGCGCGGCCATCGTGGGTCGGGTGGCGGAGGCGACCCCGACGACGCCGGCGACGGTCGCCTGGTGCGCGCCCCCGGCGACGGTCCACAGGTCCTCCCAGTCGTCGAGCACCCGCACGGCCGCGTGGCGCAGCGGCACCGGGAGCTCGGCATCGACCGGCGCTCCGGCCTCGTCCCGCTCCCCGAACAGGTCGCGTAGCGACCCCGACCACCCGAGCCCGTCGAGGCGTGCGATCGCGCGTCCCGTCTCGGCCATCTCGCCGCCGGAGATCCGCCCCTTGAGCGGGACTCCGAGCGTGTCCACGCCGCTCGGCCACTGGCGCCGCGGCACCACCTCGATGCCGACGCGGTCGAGCCCGGCCTGCGCCGACGAGACCGCCTCCGCGGTGGGTGCCGCCGGAAGCGCCACGCCGCCGCAGGCGTCGCACCGGCCGCACGTCCACCCGTCCGCCAGCTCCGGGTCGTCGAGGACCCGTCGCAGGAACGCCATCCGGCAGGTGGTCGCGGACTGGTACTCGAGCATCGTCCGCTGCTCGGCGGCCCGCGTCGCCGCGACCCGCGCGTACCGATCCGCGTCGTACTCCCAGGGCCTGTCCGTCGCGAGCCAGCCGCCCTGGACGCGGCGCACCGCGCCGTCGACGTCGAGCACCTTGAGCATCGCCTCGAGCCGGGAGCGGGAGAGGTCCACGACCGCCTCGAGAGCCGGCACGGTCGTCGGCCGCTCGGGGGACAGCGCGGCGAGGGTTGCCCGCACGGTGTCCTCCGGCGGGAACGCCTGGCTCCCGAACCATTCCCAGATCGCGCGGTCCTCGCGGCCCGGCAGCAGCGCCACCACCGCACGCGACACCCCGCGGCCCGCACGCCCGACCTGCTGGTAGTACGCGATCGGCGACGACGGCGCCCCGAGGTGCACCACGAACGCCAGGTCGGGCTTGTCGAAGCCCATCCCGAGCGCGGAGGTCGCCACGAGCGCCTTGACCCGGTTGTCCTTGAGGTCCTGCTCGAGCCGCTCGCGCTCGGCGGGGTCGGTCCGTCCCGTGTAGGCGCCCACCTCGAGCCCGGCGGCCCGCAGCTGGGACGCGACCTCCTCGGCCGCCGAGACGGTGAGGCAGTACACGATCCCGGATCCGTCCATCTCGCCGAGCGACTGCGCCAGCCAGGCGACGCGCGCGGCGGGGTCGGGCAGGTCGAGCACCGCGAGGTGGAGGGACTCCCGGTCGAGGGCGCCCCGCAGCACGAGCACCTCCGCGCTCCGCCGGTCGCCGGCGACGCCCAGCTGCTCGGCCACGTCCTCCGTCACGCGCGCGTTCGCGGTCGCGGTGGTGGCGAGCACGGGGATGCCGGTCGGCAGGTCCGCGAGCAGCGTGCGGATGCGGCGGTAGTCCGGCCGGAAGTCGTGGCCCCAGTCGGAGATGCAGTGCGCCTCGTCGATCACGACGAGCCCCGCGTCCGCTGCCAGCCGTGGCAGCACCTGGTCGCGGAACTGCGGATTGTTGAGCCGCTCGGGCGAGCACAGCAGCACGTCGACCTCGCCCGCGGCGATCGCGGCGTGGACCTGATCCCACTCGGTGACGTTGGACGAGTTGACGGTCACGGCGCGGATCCCCGCGCGCGCCGCGGCGGCGATCTGGTCGCGCATGAGTGCGAGCAGGGGGGACACGATCACGGTCGGTCCCGCGCCCGCGTCGCGCAGCAGGCGCGTGGCGACGAAGTACACCGCCGACTTGCCCCACCCCGTGCGCTGCACCACCAGCGCTCGCGCCTGACGGGACACGAGCGCCTCGATCGCCGTCCACTGGTCGTCCCGCAGCCGCGCATCGTCCCTCCCGACCAGGCGGCGCAGGGCGCCCTCGGCGGCCTCGCGGAGATCGACGTCGGAGCGCTGCGGGGTCGGCATGCGACGACCCTACGCGGCCCGTCCGACACGGCGGCGCGGCCGTCCCCCGGGCCGCCGGCATCGGCGCCGCCGATGCCGCGGATCGGTGCGACGCGGGGCGCCATGGGCTGGACACCGGTGGAAGTTCGGCTAGCCTAACTTCCACGCGACGCGGCTGCCCGACGCCCCGTCGACGGCGGAGGGAGCCCACGTGACGCAGACGCTGGTCGAGCGCAACCGCGAGCGCGCGGAGCGCAACCGCGGACCGGTCCGCCGCATCGTCACGCTGCTCGGCCCGGCCTTCGTCGCCGCCGTCGCCTACGTCGACCCCGGCAACGTCGCGGCGAACCTCACCGCGGGCGCCGAGCACGGCTACCTGCTGGTGTGGGTGCTCGTCGCGTCGAACCTCATGGCGGTGCTCATCCAGTACACGTCGGCCAAGCTCGGGCTCGTGACCGGGCGCTCGATGCCGGAGCTGCTGCGTGGCCGCCTCCGCACGCGAGGCCGCCTCGCCTACTGGGCGCAGGCCGAGGTGGTGGCGGCCATGACGGACCTCGCCGAGGTGATCGGCGGAGCGCTCGCCCTCTACCTCCTGTTCGACATCCCGCTGGTGCTCGGGGGCCTGATCGTCGGCGTCGTGTCGCTCGCGCTGCTGATGATCCAGAACCGGCGCGGACAGCGGCACTTCGAATTCGTCATCATGGGCCTCCTCGCGATCATCGCGATCGGCTTCATGGCGGGCCTGGTCGTGTCGGACACCGACTGGGGCGGCGCCGCCGAGGGTCTGATCCCGCGCTTCGACGGCCCGTCGACGGTGCTGCTCGCGGCGTCGATGCTCGGTGCGACGGTCATGCCGCACGTCATCTACCTCCACAGCTCCCTCGCGCGCGACCGTCACGGCGTCGGCCACGACAAGCCCCGCCTGCGCCACCTGCTCCACGCCACCAAGTGGGACGTCGCCGTGTCCCTCGTGATCGCGGGCTCGGTCAACATCGCGATGCTGCTGCTCGCCGCCGGCAGCCTGCGAGGCGTCGCCGGCACGGACTCGATCGAGGGCGCGTACGACGCGATCGGCACGGCGCTCGGCCCGATCATCGCGGGGGCCTTCGCGGTGGGGCTGCTCGCGTCGGGACTTGCGTCGACCTCGGTGGGCTGCTACGCGGGCGCCGCGATCATGGGCGGCCTGCTCCACCGCCGCATCCCCGTGTGGATCCGCCGCTCGATCACGCTGATCCCCGCGCTGGTGATCCTCGGCGTCGGCGCGAACCCCACCTGGGCGCTCGTGATCTCGCAGGTGGTGCTGTCTGTCGGCATCCCGTTCGCGGTGATCCCCCTGGTCCGCCTCACCTCCGACAAGGCGGTGATGGGGGAGCATGCGAACTCCACGACGACCAAGGTGATCGCGTGGACGGTGGTCGCGTCGATCGTCGCCCTGAACCTGGCGCTCCTGGTGCTGACGTTCACGGGCCAGGTCTGACGCCGGACGGGACGATGCGCCGGCCGCCCGGGCGCCCACGGACGGCACCAGGTGCCGTCGGGAGGGCGGGACCCGGGCGGCATCACGCCGTGTTCGCGCTCACTAGACTTCTCCCATGACACTGCCGATCCGTCCGGACCTGCAGGGCCTCAAGCCCTACGGCGCCCCCCAGCTCGACGTGCGGGCGCGCCTCAACGTGAACGAGAACCCGTACGCCCCGCCGAACGCGGTGGTCGACGCGATCGCGCAGTCGGTGCGGAAGGCGGCGCAGGGCCTCAACCGCTACCCGGACCGCGACTTCGCGGGGCTCCGCCAGGACCTCGCGGCGTACATCGCGCAGGAGAGCCACGTCGACTTCGTCGAGCCCCGGAACATCTGGGCGGCGAACGGCTCCAACGAGGTCATGCTCCACCTGCACCAGGCCTTCGGCGGCCCGGGGCGGACGGTGCTGAGCTTCGCGCCGACATACTCGATGTACCCCGAGTACGCGCGCGACACGTTCACGGAGTACGTGACGGTGCCGCGCAAGGAGGACTTCACGCTCGACGTCGACGCCGCGGTCGCCGCGATCCGGGAGAAGCACCCCGTGATGGTGATCGTCGCGAGCCCGAACAACCCGACCGGCACCGCGCTCAGCCTGGACGAGGTCCGCGCCCTGATGCGCGCCGCCGACGAGGTCCCCGGGGGCTGCGTGGTGGTGGTCGACGAGGCGTACGCGGAGTTCCGCCGCTGGGGCACCCCGAGCGCGGCGAGCCTGGTGCCGCAGCACCCGAACCTCGCGGTGAGCCGGACCATGTCGAAGGCGTTCGCGTTCGCGGGCGCGCGCCTCGGCTATCTCATCGCCCACGAGACCTTCATCGACGTCCTCAAGGTGGTCCGCCTGCCGTACCACCTGAGCGCCGTCACGCAGGCGACGGCGCGTGCGGCGCTGGCCCACCACCGCGCCCTGCAGGCGCAGGTCGACGAGATCCGGGCGGAGCGCGACGACACCGTCGAGTGGCTCCGTGCCCAGGGGTGGACGGTCGCCGACACGGACGCGAACTTCGCCCTCTTCGGACCGTTCGAGGACCGTGAGAGGGTGTTCCAGGGCCTGCTGGAGCGCGGGGTGCTGATCCGCGTCACGGGCCCCGAGGGTTGGCTGCGGGTGTCGATCGGCACGCCGCAGGAGATGGCGCTGTTCCGCAGCGCGCTGCTGGAGGTCACGTCATGAGCCGCACCGGTCGCATCGAGCGCACCACGTCCGAGTCCTCCGTCCTGGTCGAGCTCGACCTCGACGGCACGGGCCGCACCGACATCTCGACCGGGGTCCCGTTCTACGACCACATGCTGACCGCGCTGGGCAAGCACTCGCTGATGAACCTCACGGTCCAGGCCACGGGGGACATCCACATCGACAGCCACCACACGGTGGAGGACGTCGCGATCTGCATCGGCGAGGCGCTCAAGCAGGCGCTGGGCGACAAGGCCGGCATCTCGCGGTTCGGCGACGCCCTGGTGCCGCTCGACGAGGCCCTCGCGCAGTGCGTGGTTGACGTCTCCGGACGTCCCTACTTCGTGCACACCGGCGAGCCGGTGGGTCAGGCCACCCACCTCATCGGCGGCAACTTCGCGGGCTCCCTCACGGGCCACGCGCTCGAGTCGATCGCGCACCACGCGGGCATCTGCGTGCACATGCGCGTGCTCGCGGGTCGGGACCCCCACCACATCGTGGAGGCCCAGTTCAAGGCGCTCGCGCGCGCGCTGCGGTTCGCGGTGGCGGACGATGCGCGGGTCGAGGGCATCCCGTCCACCAAGGGAGCGCTGTGACGGAGGGAGCGGAGCAGGCGTCAGCCCCGCAGGAGCCCGGCACCCGGGACTTCGCGGCGATCCTCTCGCCGATCCCCAGCCCGCGCTTCCTCACGGCGCTGTGCGCTCTCAACAAGGTCGACGCGCGGATCCTGTCGACCAGCGGCGGCCCGGTGGCGGTGCTGACGGACACGGACGAGGAGGCCGTCGCGAAGGCCGCGAAGACGGTCTCGGCCTTCGTCGCGCGCGCCGAGTTCATGCTGGTGGTCAACCGCGGCGGTCAGGCGACCGCGCAGATCTGGCTGGGCGGCCAGGTCGCGAAGGACGTTCCCGCGGGCCTCGCGCTCAACGACGCCCCCGGCGTGCTCACCACGCTGGTGACGGGCGCGCAGAGCTTCGACGAGATCGCGGCGACGCACCCCGACAAGGTCCACGAGGCCACGATGAGCCGCTTCGCCGCGTACCGCGAGCTGCTCAAGGAGACCCGCCGGCTGCGCAAGGAGCAGGGATGATGAGCTCGCCGCTGGTCTGCGTCTTCGATTACGGCTTCGGCAACGTCCGCTCCGCCACCCGCGCGCTCGAGCACGTGGGTGCACGCGTCGAGCTCACCTCCGACCGCGTGATCGCGGAGAACGCGGACGGCCTGGTGGTGCCCGGCGTCGGTGCCTTCGCGGCCGTGATGCAGGGGCTCCAGGAGGCCCGCGGCGATCAGATCGTGGGCCGGCGGCTCTCGGGCGGGCGACCCGTGCTGGGGATCTGCGTCGGCATGCAGGTGATGTTCGAGCGCGGCGTCGAGCACGGCGTCGAGTCCGCCGGCCTGGACCAGTGGCCCGGCACCGTCGAGCTCCTGCAGACCTCCGTCGTGCCGAACATGGGCTGGGCCCACGTCGAGGCGCCGGAGGGCACCCGGCTGTTCGCGGGGGTCGAGGACGAGCGCTTCTACTTCGTGCACTCCTACGGGGCCCGCGAGTTCCCGCTCGGCACCACCGAGGACACGGGCCGCTTCGCCGCGCCGCTGGTGACCTGGTCGACCGCGGGCGCGGGGGACGACTCCGACCGGTTCGTCGCCGCCGTCGAGAACGGCCCGCTCGCGGCCACCCAGTTCCACCCGGAGAAGTCGGGCGAGGCGGGGCTCCAGCTGCTCCGCAACTGGGTCGAGTCGCTCTGACCCCGGCGCACGGCGCGGGGCATGACAGCGATACCCTGGAGCCCGCATCGTCGCCAGCGCCGCGACGCCTCACCGTGCCTGCCCCACCCGAAAGCGAGACCATGACCGACACCCCCCGCCTCGAGCTGCTCCCCGCCGTCGACGTCGCCGACGGCCAGGCCGTCCGCCTCACGCAGGGCGAGGCGGGATCCGAGACCGGCTACGGCGACCCGTTGTCGGCCGCCCTCGACTGGGTGAAGGGTGGAGCGGAGTGGATCCACCTGGTGGACCTCGACGCCGCCTTCGGGCGCGGCTCCAACGCCTCCCTCCTGGCAGACGTGGTGAAGGCGGTCGACGTCAAGGTCGAGATGTCGGGCGGCATCCGCGACGACGAGTCGCTCGAGCGCGCCCTCGCCACCGGCTGCGCTCGCGTCAATCTCGGCACGGCCGCCCTCGAGAACCCCGAGTGGACCGCCCGCGTGATCGACACCCACGGCGACCGGATCGCGGTGGGCCTCGACGTGCGCGGCACCACGCTCGCGGGTCGCGGCTGGACCCGCGACGGCGGCGACCTGTGGGAGGTGCTCGCCCGCCTCGACGGGGCCGGCTGCTCGCGCTACGTGGTCACCGACGTCAAGAAGGACGGCATGCTCTCCGGTCCGAACCTGGAGCTCCTCACCCAGGTGTGCGAGGCCACCCAGGCTCCCGTGGTCGCCTCGGGCGGCATCAGCTCGCTCGACGACATCGCGGCGCTGCGCACCCTCACGCCGGTCGGGATCGAGGGCGCGATCGTCGGCAAGGCGCTCTACAACGGCAACTTCACCCTGCCGCAGGCGCTCGACATCGCGGGTCGCCCCTAGCCCCAACGTTCCGAGTTCCCCGGTACGTTGAACCTCTCGAGAGGGGGCGACGATGCGGGGAGCGCTGGCGATCGCGGCGGCGGCCATGCTGCTCGCGGGGTGCGCGAGCGGGGGTGGCGCCGGGCCGTCGACGGCGAGCGCGGTGGAGCCCTCCACGGGGTGTCCCGACGTGCTGGTGCAGGCGGATCCGCCGCACCACGGCTTCGGCACGCAGGACGCGGCGACGTCCGTGCCCGAGCTGGGCGTCCCGGAGGCCGCCTGGGTGTGCGAGTACGTCGCTGAGGACACGGGCGACCCGGACCCGGACGGCGGCGCCCTGTACGAGTGGCGCCGGACCGACGCGGCCCTCGCGGAGGTGCCGGACGATGCGCTGGTCGAGCTGGGCGACCTGCTCGCGACGGTCGACGTGCCGCCGGCCGACCGCGCCTGCACGGACGACCTCGGTCCGCGGCTGCTGCTGGTCGCGGTCACCGGCGATCGGCAGGTCGCGATGACCATCGACGAGTACGGGTGCCGCGAGATCCGGCTGACCGAGGACCCCCGGGAGTCCCCACCGGGCTCGCCGAGCGACCCGGACCTCCCCGCGGGGGTGCTCATGGCGGACGGGGTCGACGCGGCCTCGGTGGTGCGCGACCTCAGCGGGATCGGCGGGGGACGATGAGGCGCGCGACGATGCGGCGTGCGGCGCTGAGCGGGCGACCCCTGGTGCGTACCGCCGCTGTCGCGTGGGCCGGCCTCCCGCTGCTGCTGGCGGGCTGCACCGGAGGCGGGACCTCCGACGACGCGTCGACGGGCCCGGGCGCCTCCGGCCCTGCGCCGACCGTGGTCGACTCCGCCGTCGCGCTCGAGCCCGCATGCGACGAGGCGCTGGAGAGCCCGGGAGGGGCGTTCGAGGCTGCGGCGGCGGCTGCTGAGCTGGGGAGGTTCGACGCGGCGTGGATCTGCGTGTACCCGATCGGCGACGGCAGCCCGGTGAGCAGCGGTCCGGCCGAGATCGAGGACCTCGATCGGCTCGGCGCGCTGCTCGACGGGATCGGGCCGGCGGACACGTCCCAGGGATGCACCCTCGAGGCCGGTCCCCGGTACCTGCTGGTGCTGGCCGACGGCGCCTCCGCCACGCGGCTGGTGATCGAGTCGTACGGGTGCAGGTTCGTGACGATCGACGGCTACGACGGCCTGTTCGGAGGGTCCCGCGACATGGTCGCGGAGCTCGAGGACCTCGCCGGACTCTGACGGTCGCTCCGCGGCGTCGTCGCCGCGTGCCCCTAGTCTGGGGGGCATGAGCGAGTCCGAGCCGCGCAAGGAGATCCCCGAGTCGATCTTCGCCGATGACGACGGCAGCGCGGACGCCCGCCTCGCCCAGGCCCTCATCCGCCACTCGCGTGGCAAGGCGCCGCTCACGGACGTGGTCGATGCGCTCGCGTACGCCCGGGTGCTGATCCCGGTGATGGCGAGCGGTGAGAAGCGGATCGTCGGGGCGCACGGGCTCAAGCAGGACGCGGTCGCCTCGACCGGCGTGGTCGCGGTCGAGATGGCGGACGGACGCACCGCGCTGCCCGTGTTCACCGACGTCGACGCGATGAAGGCGTGGAGCGAGCGCGCCCGCCCGATCCCTGCGGAGGGGCCGCGCGCCGCCCTGGCGGCCATCAACGAGGAGTGGTCGACCCTGGTGGTCAACCCCGGGATGGAGACGGTCCTCATCCCGCGTCCCGCGGTGTGGGCGCTCGGGCAGGGCGAGCCATGGCGGCCGGCGGTGCGTGACGGCATGGTGGCCGACGACGTCAGGGATGCGGTCGCCGAGGCGGTGCCCGTGGACGATGCGTTGGTGGCCGTCGAGGCCGTCGCCGGGCGGTCGGCGGAGGTCGCCGTGGTGCTCAGGCTGGTGCCCGGGCTCACGCAGCCCGAGGTGGACTCCGTCGTGAGGCGGGTTCAGCACCAGCTCGCGCAGTCGCCCGTGGTCGCGCAGCGGGTCGACAGCCTCGAGCTGCGTCTCGCCACCGCCTGACGACGCCGCGGGCCCCGTCAGCCGCAGGTGGTCATCGCGTCCGCGCGGTCGGTGTCGCCGTCGAGGAAGGCCATCAGCCGGTCCAGGCTGACGGCGCCGCCCATCGTCGCACCGTCCGAGGAGAAGATGACGCCGACCACGGCGCCGGCCTCGTCCGTCACGGGAGACCCGGAGTTGCCCTCGCGCACCTCGACGGCGATCGAGTAGATGGCGGCGCCGTCGGGGTCGAGGTGGTTCTCGATCAGCCCCTGGTAGCGCCCGGTGACGGTGGCGAGGGGTCCGCCGAGCGCGAAGCCCGACACGCTGAGGGTGTCGCCGGGGGCGGGTTCCTCCGTGCCGACGGTGGCGGCCCGGGGGAAGGAGCCCTCGATCGTGACCAGGGCGAGGTCGTCGGTGAGCGACATCTCCGCGGCGACGCCGTGGTACTCGTTGCCCTGGTAGTCGGTGAGCTCGATCTCGGCGCCGTCCTCGACCACGTGGCGGTTGGTGACCGCGTGGGACTCGTCGAGCATCCAGGCGCTGCCGTTGAGGAACGCGTCGCAGGTGGTGGTCCAGACCCGGAGCGCGACCAGCTCGGCCCCGGTGAAGCCGTCGCCGACGGCGGGGGCGGCGGAGACCTCGACGGGCACCGGCGTCGTGTACGGCGGCGGCGTCAGCGGAGCGCACCCCGCGACGGCGAGCACGCCGATCCCGAGGCTCGCGGCCAGGCGGGTGCGCGTCACGCCGTCAGCCGTTCTCGGCGCGGAAGGCGACATAGCTCTGGTGCACCTGGTCGCAGAACTCGACGATCGATCGCTCCGAGCTGACGATCGAGGACGCCACGTAGCGATCGGCGTTCCTGAGGACCTCGAAGTGCTCCTGCTGCGCCTCCACGCACTGCCCGTAGGCGTCGACGATCTGCTCGAGCTCGGTCACGACCTCGGTGCTTCTCGCGCCCGTGTTCACCGCGGCGGAGTACTCCTCCTTGAGCGTCTCGAGCTGGGACTCGGCCTCCTCCAGCTCGGCCATCCGGGCGTTCTGATCGGAGAGGGTGAGGGTGAGGTCCTCGACGCGGAGGCGGAGCGCGTCGTTCTGCGCCTCCCAGTTCGCGCGCGCCAGCGACTGCCAGGCGAAGGCCGCGGCGAAGCCGAGGGCGACCACGATCGCGAGCACGAGCGCGACGACGATCCCGACGCGGCGAGGCGCCCGCGCGGCGGGCTCCGCGGGGACGGGCTCGGGCACGGACGATGCGGTGGGCTGCCAGGGGCCGCCGGGATCCATGTCGGGGGTCGTCATGGCAGGAACGCCGAGGCGTTGGACGACGCGTCGGCGTCGGCCGCGCACGCGGACTCGGGGACGAACAGGGCGGGCTCCTCGAGGAGGGCGTTGAGGGTCGACACGGGGACGATGAAGCTCTGGTCCGAGATGTTCTTGGCGTAGACGACACCGATCACGCGGCCGTCCTCGTCGAGCGCGGGGGAGCCGGAGGAGCCGACCTTGACGGTGGCGCTGGTGGCGAGGACCGAGTCGACGGCGCCACCGAGCGGGTCGGCGGTCGCGCCGAGCACGACGCCGGAGGAGGTGGTGAGCCGTCCGCCGTTCGGGTAGCCCACGACGGTCACGAGGTCGCCGACCTCGGGATCCGCCTCGGCGGTCTGGGCGAAGGCGTTGCCGAGCGACTCCTCGGTGGTGATCACGGCGATGTCGGCGGCGGTGGAGGTGGTCGCGGCGGTCACGTTGATGGTGCGTCCGTCGTAGGTCGTGATGGTGATGCGCTTGCTGTTCGCGATCACGTGGCGGTTGGTCACCAGGGTGTGCTCGTCGAGCGCGAAGCCGGTGCCGGTCGACAGCACGATGGTGCCGGAGCATCCGACGCTGCGCACGCGCACGGTCATCCGCTGCGCCGCGGTGAAGCCGTCGGGGGACAGGGCGCCGGGTCCGTCGCCGGGCTCGGCTGACGGGCTCGGCACGAAGTCGCTGGGGATCGGGTCGGGAGCCTGGGGGATCACGCCGCAGCCGGCCGCCCCCATGGCGAGGGCGACCGCGAGGATCGCGCGACGCGGGACCCGCCGAGCGCTCACTGCGCCGCCGCCGTGGTGAACTCCTGGGCGGCCCGGTTGGCCTCCGTGCACAGCTCGGCGACGGACTCCTCGAAGGCCACGATCTCCTCCGGGTCGTAGTCGTCGGGCGCCTCGAGGTAGGCGACCAGCTGGTCGTTCGCCTCGATGCAGCGGTTGAGCGAGCTCGTCGCGGCCGTGCCGGTGGCGATCAGGTCCTCGAGCTGGCCGATCTGCTCCTGGGCGAAGGCGGCGTCGTCGCCCCACCGCGCGTTCTCGGCCTGGAGGCGGCTCACGGTGTCCTTCGAGGTGGCGAGCTGGTCCGTGAGGAGGTCGATCCGCTCCTCGGCGGCGGCGAGCGTCTCGCGCTCGGCCGCGAGGTCGTCGCCCAGCCCATAGCTCACGTCGGTGAGCTCCTCGACCTGCGCCCTCCACTCGTCCGAGACATGCCACAGGTAGGCCGCAAGCGTCGAGATGCCGATCAGCAGCACGGTGAGCAGCGCGATCGCGAACCACAGGCCGGCGCGGCGCTCGATGACCACATGCGGTCGGTGATGCGCGCCCGAGCTCGGGGCGGGCTCGGGGGAGGCCGGGGCGTCGGAGTCGACCAGGGGGTCCGCCGCATCGTCCTCCCCGAAGCCGGTCGCCACGACTGGTGCGAACCGGGACGTGACGATCGGGATCTCGGTGGTGCGCCGGTGCATCGCGGTGCGAGCGGCGGCGACGTCGGGCGGCAGGACGGAGGGCCGCCGGGAGGCATCGTCGGCCCCGGTCGCGTCTGCCGTGTCTGCTGTGTCGGCCACCGTCGCGAGCTCGTCGGTCGCCGTGTCCGCATCGTCGTTGGGAGCGGTGACGGCTGCGCCGTCGGGGACGTCACCCGGCGAGACCTGCTCGCCCTCAGGCCCGCGCGAACCCAGGTCCGTGCGGACCTGGGTCTCCTCGCGGGTGGTGTCGTCCCCTTGTGCCACTACGTGACCGCCCCCGTGTACTTCTCACCGGGCCCGTCTCCGGGCCGGTCCGGGATCACCGACGCCTCCCGGAATGCCAACTGTACGCTCCGCAGCCCATCCCTCAACGCCCGCGCATGCGTGTCGCCGAGGTCAGGTGCCGCAGCGGTGACGAGACCCGCCAGGGCGGTGATGATCGCACGTGCCTCGTCGAGGTCCTTGTGCTCCTCACCCTCCTCGGCCAGCCCGCACCGGAGCGCCGCAGCGCTCAACAGATGAACGCTCACGGTGGTGATAAGTTCCACGGCGGACACCTCGGCGATGTCGCGCGCCGCATCGTCCGACCCGGAGGGGCCGCGCGGCGTGTCGGGACGTGTGGCCTGGTCTTCTTCGCTCATGGTTGCTATTCTTGTCCATCGACCGGTTGCGGCACACGTCGCAACGCGCAAGCGGAGTCCACCTCCCACCCTCGGACCTCACGGACCAGGGTTCACGGTCACGGCGTCAGCCACGCGTCCGCGCGGGGTGGGGGCCGTGTGCTGCGGTGGCCTCTGCTCGCGTTCGAGCAGGGGCCTTTCTCGTTGTCGGGGAGGGGCGGCCTGAGAGGCGGTCCGAGAGCAACGGTAAGGAGCCGCTATCAACGAGCCGCGCATCAACGAGCGCATCCGGGTCCCCGAGGTCCGCCTGGTCGGTCCGAAGGGCGAGCAGGTCGGCATCGTCCGCATCGAGGATGCCCTGCGTCTGGCGCAGGACGCCGAGCTCGACCTGGTCGAGGTCGCGCCCAACTCGCGTCCTCCCGTCGTCAAGCTGATGGACTACGGCAAGTTCAAGTACGAGGCGGCGGTGAAGGCACGCGAGGCACGTCGCAACCAGGCCAACACCGAGATCAAGGAGATGCGTTTCCGTCTCAAGATCGACGAGCACGACTACGAGACCAAGAAGGGCCACGTCATCCGCTTCCTCAAGGGCGGCGACAAGGTCAAGGTCACGATCATGTTCCGCGGTCGTGAGCAGTCCCGTCCCGAGATGGGCCGTCGCCTGCTGCTGAAGCTGGCGGCCGAGCTCGAGGAGTACGGGGTCGTCGAGAACATGCCCTCGCAGGAGGGGCGCAACATGTCGCTCGTCCTGGGCCCGCTGAAGAAGAAGGCGGAGGCCAAGGAGGAGCAGCGCCAGGCCCGCGAGGCCCGCAAGGCCGCCGAGGCCGAGGCCCGCGAGCACCGCAAGGCACCGAGGGGAGCCGCCGAGGAGGCGGAGACCGAGGGCGCCGAGCCGGAGGCCGTGGAGGTCGAGGAGCCGGCCGCCGAGTAGGCGGAGGCCTCATACAGATGTCGGGCGCTGGCCGCCCGTGAAACGTGCTGGGTCCCACCGGTCCCAGCCAGACCTAGAAGGAGTGGCAGCAATGCCGAAGAACAAGACCCACTCGGGTGCCAAGAAGCGCTTCAAGCTCACCGGCACCGGCAAGGTGAAGCACGCCTCGGCCATGAACGTGCACAAGTTCGAGGAGAAGCACTCCTCGCGCAAGCGCCGTGTCGCGCAGGACCAGATCCTGTCGGACGCCGACTCGAAGAAGATCAAGAAGCTGCTGGGCAAGTAAGCCCGCCCCGACACACGTACCTAGGAGAACTGAAATGGCACGCGTCAAGCGGGCGGTCAACGCCCAGAAGAAGCGCCGGACTACCCTCGAGCGCGCCGCGGGTTACCGCGGTCAGCGTTCGCGCCTGTACCGGAAGGCGAAGGAGCAGGTCACCCACTCCCTCGTCTACTCGTACCGCGACCGTCGCGCGAAGAAGAGCGAGTTCCGCAAGCTGTGGATCCAGCGCATCAACGCCGCCGCCCGCGCGAACGGCATCACCTACAACCGCTTCATCCAGGGCCTCAAGGCCGCGGAGATCGAGGTTGACCGCCGCATGCTCGCCGAGCTCGCGGTGAACGACGAGGCTGCCTTCGCGGCGCTCGTCGAGGTGGCGAAGAAGGCCCTCCCGGCCGACGTCAACGCGCCCGCCGCGTAAGCACGGCCACCATGTCGGAACGCCCCGCCGGGCCTGCAGACCTCTCCGTCACGCTCTCGAATCCGAGGGCCGAGCGGTTCAAGAGAGTCGCGGCACTGGCGGGGCGTTCTGCACGCTCCCGGGCAGGCGTGATCCTGGTCGAGGGGCCTCAGTCGGTCCGCGAGGCGGTGCGTCACGCCGCCGATCGCGTGCATGACGTCTACCTCACCGAGGATGCGCACGCGCGTCACCCCGAGATCGCCACGGAGGCGATCGCGGCGGGGCTGTACGTGCATCTGGGCACTCCCGAGGTGCTCGGCGCGATGAGCGCGGACGCGCAGGGCGTGGTCGCCGTCCTCGCCTCGACGGGCGTCTCGTTCGACGACGTGGTCGCCGCCCGCCCCCGCCTGGTCGCGGTGCTGTCGAACGTGCGCGACCCCGGCAACGCCGGTGCCGTGATCCGCGCGGCCGACGCGGCGGGCGCCGACGCGGTGGTGCTCGCGGGGGAGTCGGTCGACCCGGGCAACCCCAAGGTGATCCGCTCGACGGCGGGCTCGCTCTTCCACCTCCCGGTCGCGCGCGCTCCGCTGGGCGAAGCCGTCGAGGCGCTCCGCACGGCGGGGCTGACGGTCCTGGCCGCCGACGGTTCGGGCGAGGACCTCCTGGGCGATCCCGAGGCCGGCGCGGGCGCCGGGGGAGCGGAGTCACTCGCGTCGCCGACAGCGTGGGTGTTCGGCAACGAGGCCTGGGGCCTGAGCGAGGACGAGCTCGCGCTCGCCGACGCCGTGGTGCGCATCCCCATTTACGGTCGGGCGGAGAGCCTGAACCTGGCGACGGCGGCCACGGTGTGCCTGTACGCCTCCGCGTCGGCACAGCACGCCTGAACCTGTACCTCGCGGCACATTGGCACGCGGGAACCTGTACCCAGCGTCACCTCGCCGCCGCGGAGCCGTCACCAGAGCGCTCCCGCGCCCGGTTGCGGCGTCGTCGTCGCGTCGTCGTCGATCCGCCGGTCATGTGGCACTCCCGCGGGACTCTCACCTGCCGCGCCGTCCTCGCCGTCGTCTCCGCCGTCCCGCGTCGACACGTGGACGGTCACGGCGTGGCGGGCCTGCTCGGTCGGGACTCCTCCCGCCGGGCCGCCTCGGTCGCGGCCGCCTCGGGGTGCCGCCGTGCGTTGTCGCGCTGCCGGACGCGGCTCACGCCCAGCGTCGACCTCGGGCGGAGGGATGAAGACGACCTCCTCGCCGCGCACCTCGACCTCCCAGCGCGTGTCGTGGATCCGCAGATGACATCCACGGCAGAGCAGGACGCCGTTCGACAGATCGGTCCCGCCGCCCCGGGCCCACGGCACGATGTGGTGGGCCTCGCACCACGCGGCGGGCGCCCCGCACCACGCGCAGCCCCCGTCCCGCGCCGCCAACGCCCGTCGCTGGGCGGCTGAGAACGGCCGCACCCGCCTCCCGACGTCCAACGGGAGCGACCGGGATCCGAGGACCGCGGGGATGATCTCGATGTCGGCGCACATCCGGCGCACCGACTCGACGCTGAGCGGCAGCCCCGCGGTCTCGGGACGCACCTCGCCGAGGCCGCTCCGGAGCGACTCCAGCTCGACGTGGACGATCACCTGAGCCGGGGCGCGGTCGCCCGGGCTGCCGCAGCGAAGTCCGTGGTTCGCGAGCTGCACCATCAGGTCCGCCCTGATCTGCCCCGAGGAGCGCGAGTCCGGCACGTCCGACTCCTTCGCCGCCTGCAGGGTCCGCTTGACCTGCGCGTCGAACCACGCGCGTACGGGCAGCGCGGATTCGGGATCGAGCCGAGCCTGGAGCAGCACCATCCCGTCCGACTGCTCGGTGAAGGTGAGATGCCGCTGCGCCCGCAGGCGCCGCTCGCGCTCCGCACGGCTGCGCGCGTCGTGGCTGGCGCGGAGCCGCGCGCAGCACGCCCGCAGATCACGCAGGTCAAGCGTGCACGCGCGGGCGACCAGGTCGCGCTCCATCGCGAGCCGCGCCTCCCGCCCGAGCGCTCCCGGGAGGGCCGGGTCCGACAGCGCTCGCAGGGTCTCGCGGATCAGGGCGGCTGCGTCGGTGCCGATGCGCCCGTCGCGGAGCGCGGCGGCGACCGGCCCGAGCGGAGGGGGCGGAGGAGGCGGCGGACCTCCGCCATCCGGCCCGCCACCGCCATCGCCCGGACCCCCGCCGCCATCGCCCGGCCCGCCACCGCCGTCATCCGGCCCGCCTTCCGGACCGCCGCCGCCCTCGGGTTCTCCGCCGCCTCCGGGGCCCGCATCGTCCGGCGTCATGAAGGCCCGCCCCGCCTCGATGAGCCGGATAGCCTCGGCGATCGAGACCCCGCAGCGCGCCGCGACCAGCCGCTCGGCTGACGAGTACCCCTCGCGCCGCGCGAGGCTCGACGCGTCGCGCGGGGAGCGCGCCGCCACCTCCGCCGCCATGATCGCCAGCGGGAGCCGCGCCGCCGCGGCGAGCCGCCCGCATGCCTCCAGCGCCTCGAGCACCTCGGGGCGCCGCAGGTCCGACGTCTCGCGCGCGTCGAGGCGTCCCACCGCATCCGCGAGGGGCGCCACCCGGTCCGCCGAGATCAACATGGGACCATCCCATCAGCACCCTCTGACATTCCCGACAAACCGGACACGAAGGCCGGGGACAACCCGCGAGGAACCCCCATGTGACCAAGTCCACGCCTCCCGTCGCACCAGGCACGTCCCCGCACGGCCGACAATTGGGTCCATGAGGATCCGGAAGCTCCGCCTGCGCGTCTCGCGCCTGCGCGGCATGCTCGTCGCCGCCGTGGCGGTCGTCGCGATCCTCGTGGTCCAGGCGTTGATCGCCGTCACCGCGGTCGTGGTCGCCGATCGGGGCGCGGAGGCCGCCGCGCGCGACACCTATTCGTACGTCGGCGACCTGATGACGGAGCGCGTGGCGACCGCGCTCGACTCCGCCTCGGACGTGGTGCGCGGCACGGTCTCCGAGCTCGACAGGCGGGGTGTGCCCGACACCGCCGACCTGATCGGCGCGCTCGCGGACCGGCTCGACCGCGAGCCGGGCGTCGGCTCGATCTTCATCGGCTGGCCCTCGGGCGAGGTGCTCGCCGTCGCGACGGCCGACGCCGGCTACACCGTCTACGAGATCACCCCGATCGACGGAGATCCCGGGCGGGCCCACGTGGAGCGGTCCGAGCTCGGCCCCGACCACGCGATCACGGCGATCGACGCGGAGGACGGCGCCTACGACCTCGACACCCGCCCCTGGTACGACGCGGCGGTCGACGGCGCGGGCCTCACGTGGACCGATCCGTACATCTCGGTGCGAACCGGGGAGCTCGTCGTCTCGCCGGTGCAGGCGCTGTCCGGCGATGGCGGCTCGATCCTGGTCGTCGGCGCCGACCTCGACCCGGACTCCCTCGGCGCGCTGCTGGACGACATCCCGATCGGCGAGGACGCCGGCGCCTTCATCCTGACCGGCGACCGCCGGGTGATCGCCGCTCCCGCGGGATCCCGGGACCTGGTCCGCGACGTCCTGTCCGAGACCGGCGAGGTTCCCCTGGCCGGCGAGATCGGGCTTCCCAGCACCGCCCCCACGCCGGGCGGTGACGGCGGCGACGTGTTCGCGACCCGCGACACGGTGGTCACGCTCGAGCGGTCGCTCGATCCCGCGACGGGTCTCGACTGGATCCTCCACCTCGAGACCGACGCGCGCGATCTCGCGCCCGGCCTCGCCAGCTTCCGCACGGCGACCTTCACGATCGCGGCCGTGAGCCTCGCGCTCGTCGCCGTCGCGTCGATCCTCGCCTGGCAGATGTGGCGTCCGGTGAGGACGATGCGGCACCGCGCGAGCACGGACGCGCTCACGGGCCTGGCGAACAGGTACGAGTTCCCGCGGCGGCTCCGCGGCATCGTCGCCTCGGCCAGGACCCAGGGCGACACCGTCATGGTGGTCGCGCTCGACCTCGACGACTTCAAGCGGCTCAACGATGCGGAGGGCCATGACGCTGGCGACGTGGTGCTCGCGGCGGTCGGCGACGCCATGCTCGCCTCCCTGCGTACCCGCGACGTCGCCGCTCGCCTGGGCGGCGACGAGTTCGCCGCGGTGCTCCGGCTCGCGGAGCGGGGGTCCCCGGTCGAGGTCGCCCGCCGGCTCCGCGACGACGTCGAGATCGCCATCCACGAGTCGCTCCGCGCCGCCGGGGTGGTGGGCGTCACCGCGGGCTTCGCCACCACGGCCGAATGTGGCTACGACCCCGATGCGCTCGTGAGCGCGGCCGACGAGGCCCTCGTCACGGGCAAGCGCGCGCACAAGGGCCGCACGTACGCGTTCGGCCACGTCGCGGGCACCACCGGGCAGGTCCCGGTGGTGCGGGTCGACGATGCCGCGGGCGGGGAGGACGGCCGCGCGCCGGCTGGTAGTCTCCCCGGGGACCGGCGCTGAGCGCGGCCCCGGCGAACCGAGGAGGACCGATGGACAACACCCGCGTGCTGGAGATCCCCGGAGCGCGTGGCAAGGTCGAGGTCGTCGGAGTCCTGGGGCTGCTGTACAAGGTGCGCATCGACGGCACCGTCGTGAAGCGCCGCAAGGGCGCGTGGCAGATCCCCATGCGCAACGGGTCGGTCGCGAAGCTCTCCGCCAACGGCGTGATCCCCGGCTTCCAGACGCTGTACCTCGACGGCAAGCCGATCCTCAAGATGGGCGCCCACGTGCCCACCCGCGCGAAGATCACGATGTTCGCGCCGGTGCTGCTGCTGCTCTGGCCCCTCGTCGGCAGCATCCCGGTGGTGGTCCTCTCGATCACCACCATCCTCGCCTTCTTCATGTTCCTCATGAACATCGTGTTCGTGAAGAACCCCACGATCCCCACGGGCCTGCGCGTCGCCATGCCGGCCGTCAACACCGTGGTGATCATCCTCGCGCTGCTGGTGCTGTTCGGCACTCGGTGGTGACGCTGGTCACATCCTCCCAAATCGCACAAAGCCCCTGCTAGGCTCCACCGCAAACGTCGGGGGGCGTACGTTGGGGGACGGAGCAGCGATGGCGGTGGGGAGCTGATGTCGCGCTACACGCTGCGCGGGGCCAGCGATCCCCTCGCGTGGGTCTTCGGGATCGTCCTGGGCGCCCTGGCGCTGATCGGCATGATCTCGATCGTGGTGCGCGCGAGCGTCGACGCGGACTCGCGTCGCGTGTCCGTCGAGGGCGTGGCCCTGGTCGGCGACGCGACGGCGGTCCAGGTGGCCGCCGCGACCCGTCCCGCGGAGACCGCGCTGCGGTCCATGACGGTGCTGCTGGGCTCGACGCCGGACGCGCTGGGCGATGCCGATCGGGTGCTGGAGGCGCTCGCCTCGGCGATGGAGTCGCAGCAGGCGATCACCGGCCTGACGGTGGCGTCGGCCGACGGCACGGCCCACGACCTCGCCCGCGTCGAGGACGGCTACGCATACTCGGTCACCACGTCGGACGGGTCCGTCGCCACCACCTTGCTGGACGCCGCCCTCGAGCCGACGGATGCCCCCGAGGGCCTGCGCCCGCCGCCGCCGGTGAGCGACGTCGTGTGGGAGCAGGCGGACGTCTCGGAACCGGGGGTGCAGTGGGCCGACCCGGTCGTCACCCCTGGCGGTCGCACCACGATCACCGCGGCCATGGTCGTGACGGTCCCGGGGGCGGAGCCCAGCGGTATCGCCGTCGTGCGGCTCGACTCCGCGATGCTCACCAGCATGCTCGCGCAGTCGCCCGCGGCCGGCTACGGCGCGGCGCGCCTGTCCGGGGCCGACGGCACGCTGCTCGCGGGCGATGCCGACATCGCGATGCCCGCGGACGCCGAGACGGTCGAGGTCGAGAACGGGATCGTGCGCGTGGAGGAGTCGCTCGTGTCCTACGAGCGGCCGGTGTCGGACGACATCCCGTGGGTCCTCACCGTCCAGATCGAAAGCGCCGACGTGCTGCCCGCGGTCGCCGCCGTGGATCGCACCATGACGTTCTTCACCATCGCGATCATCGGCATCACGGGCATCCTCGCCCTGGTGCTCTGGGTGCTGCGTCGCCCCGCGGGCGAGATGTCGCTGCGGGCGCGTACCGATGCGCTGACGGGCCTGGCGAACCGGCATCACTTCGACGCGACCGGCGCGACGATGCTCTACACGGCCCGGCGCAAGCGCGCCCGCTCCGTGGTGGCCGTGTTCGACCTCGACCACTTCAAGTCCGTCAACGACGGCGCGGGACACGAGAGCGGCGACGCGGCGCTCGCGGCGGTCGCGGACGGCTTGGTGCGCGGCGCCGGGCCGCGCGACCTGGTGGGTCGCCTCGGCGGCGACGAGTTCGCGGCGGTCCTCCTGCTCGACGACGACGAGGATCCGGCCGTGGCGGTCGAGCGCATGCGCCGCTCCGCCGCCCGGGCGTTGGACGATGCGGTGGGCGCCGAGTTCGACGTGGGCGTCAGCGCGGGCTGGGTCGAGGCGACGGGAGCCGACCATCGTCTCCGCTACTGGATCGTCGCCGCCGACGAGGCGCTGGTCTCCGGGCGCGTGGTCGAGAAGGGCGTCGCCTACGAGAGCCGCCGGCTCTGACGGGCCGGCCGGCGCATCGAGACGGCTGGTACGGTGAGGTCATGACCACGAGTCCGAGCCGCCGCCTGCCGCGCGCCGCCGTGCGTCTGTTTATCTAGGCCCGGGGAGGACCCCCGGGCCTGACCCGCGCTCGCGCCCGCATCGTCCCACCGCCGTGCCACCCGCAGCATCGCCGGCCGGAGAGCCCCGCGCGACCGATAGACTTCCGTAGGTTTTTCCAGGCTGTGAAGGGTCGCTCATGACTGATCTCTCCCCGCTCGACGCCGTCGGCGTCGAGGACGCCGTGCAGGCGGCGCTCGCCGCGTTCGCGCAGGCCGCCACGCTCGACGAGCTCAAGGACGCGCGCATCGCCCACACGGGCGACAAGGCGGCGCTGACGCTCGCGAACCGAGGCATCAAGGACCTCGAGCCCGCCGACAAGGCGGCCGCGGGCAAGGCGATGGGCGCGGCCCGGGCCACGATCGGCCGGGCGCTGGCCGCCCGCACCGAGGAGCTCGAGGCCGAGCGCGACGCGCGCGTGCTGATCGAGGAGGCCGTGGACGTCACGCTTCCCGTGAACCGCGCCTCCGTGGGCGCCCGCCACCCGATCGAGACCATGCAGGACCGCATGTGCGACGTGTTCGTGTCCATGGGCTGGGAGGTCGCCGAGGGACCGGAGATGGAGGCGGAGTGGTTCAACTTCGACGCCCTCAACTTCGACCCCGACCACCCGGCGCGGGAGATGCAGGACACGTTCTTCATCGACCCGCCGGACTCGGGCCTGCTGCTGCGCACCCACACCTCGCCGGTGCAGGTGCGCGCCGCCCTCGAGCGCCGCGAGGCCCTCGAGGAGCACGGCCACGGCATCTACGTCATCTGCCCGGGCAAGACCTTCCGCACCGATGAGCTCGACGCGACCCACACGCCGGTGTTCCACCAGCTCGAGGGGCTCGCGATCGACAAGGGCCTCACCATGGCGCACCTCAAGGGCACGCTCGACCACTTCGTCCAGGCGATGTTCGGCCCCGACGCGGTCACGCGCCTGCGCCCGTCCTTCTTCCCCTTCACCGAGCCCAGCGCGGAGATGGACATGCGCTGCTTCGTGTGCAACGGCGAGGACGCGGCGTGCCGCACCTGCCGGGGCACCGGCTGGATCGAGCTCGGCGGCTGCGGCATGACGCACCCCAACGTCCTCATCGCCGCGGGGATCGACCCCGACAAGTACACGGCCTTCGCGTTCGGCATGGGGATCGAGCGCACCCTGATGTTCCGCCACGGCGTCACCGACATGCGCGACATGGTCGAGGGCGACGTGCGCTTCTCTCAGCAGTTCGGGATGGAGATCTGATGCCCAAGATTCCGCTCACGTGGCTCGCGGAGTCCGTCGACCTGGTGCCCGGGTCCACCCCCGAGGACGTGGTCACCGCCCTCGCCCGGATCGGGCTCGAGGAGGAGGGCATCCACGGCTCCGGCGTCAAGGGCCCGCTCGTGGTCGGCCGCGTCATGTCGCTGGTCAAGGAGGAGCAGTCCAACGGCAAGACCATCAACTACTGCCGCGTCGACGTCGGCGAGCACAACGACCCCGCCGGTCCGGGCCGCAAGCCCGACAACAAGGTGGAGTACCCGTCCTCGCGCGGGATCGTCTGCGGCGCGCACAACTTCGTCGAGGGCGACTGGGTGGTCGTGGTGCTGCCCGGCGCCGAGCTGCCCGGGCCGTTCCCGATCTCGGGGCGCAAGACGTACGGCCACTGGTCGGACGGCATGATCTGCTCCGCGCGCGAGCTCGGGCTCGGCGACGACCACACGGGCATCATCGTGCTCACCGACATGGGCTTCGACGCCGCCGACCTGACCCCCGGCCAGGACGCCATCGCGCTGCTCGGGCTCGACGAGTCGACCATCGAGATCAACGTCACGCCGGACCGCGGCTACTCGTTCTCGATCCGCGGCGTGGCGCGCGAGTACGCCCACGCCACCGGTCAGGCCTTCACCGACCCCGCCGCGCTGCCCGTGTCGGGCGCCGCCGGCGCCGGCTTCGAGGTGCTGATCGAGGACGCCGCGCCCGTGCGCGGGACCGTCGGCTGCGACCGCTTCGTGGCGCGGATCCTGCGCGGCTTCGACCCGACCGCCGCGCCGCCCGCGTGGATGAGGCAGCGGCTCGAGGCCGCCGGCATGCGGTCGATCTCGCTCGCCGTGGACGTCACCAACTACGTCATGCTCGAGCTGGGCCAGCCCCTCCACGCCTACGACCTCGCGAAGGTCACTGCGCCGATCGTGGTGCGCCGCGCATCGTCCGGCGAGAGCATCGTCACGCTCGACGACGCGGAGCGCGCGCTGCACGTCGAGGACCTCCTCATCACCGACTCCGAGGGCGGGCACGGCGCCCGGCCCATCGGCATGGCCGGCGTCATGGGCGGCGCGTCGACGGAGGTCTCCGAGACCACCACCGACATCCTGCTCGAGGCCGCGCACTTCGACCCCATCACCATCGCGCGAACGGCGCGGCGCCACAAGCTCGGCTCGGAGGCGTCCCGCCGGTTCGAGCGTGCCGTCGACACCGCGCTGCCGCCGGTCGCGGTCCAGCGCGCGCTGAACCTCCTGGTCGAGTTCGGCGGGGGAGTCGTCGAGGACGTCTACACGGACGTGGACGACGTTCCGACGATCGCCGAGATCGAGATGGACTGGGACTACCCGGCCCGGATCGTGGGCGTGCCGTACACCGCGGAGCAGGTCATCGACTCGCTCACCGAGGTGGGCTGCGCCGTCGAGCGCGACGGCGAGGTGCTGATCGTCACGCGCCCGACCTGGCGCGCGGATCTCGAGGGTCGGATCAACCTGGTCGAGGAGGTCGCGCGCCTGCAGGGGTACGAGGGCCTGCCGTCGGTGCTGCCGATCGCGCCCCCGGGCCGCGGCTACACGCACTCGCAGCTGGTGCGGAAGTCGGTCGCGCGCTCGCTCGCGGAGGCCGGGCTGACCCAGGTGCTCTCCTACCCCTTCATCTCCGAGAAGCGGCTGGACGACCTGCTGCTGCCGCCGGACGATGCGCGGCGCGACCTGGTGGTGCGCCTCGCCAACCCGCTGAGCGCCGAGCTTCCGCTCATGCGTCCCGGGCTGCTGGCCTCGCTGGTCGACGCCGTCAAGGTGAACCTCGGGCGCGGCGCGCAGGACGTGGCCGTCTACGAGACCGGCCGCGCCTACCTGCAGTCGCGCATCGGCAAGGTGCCCAGCACGTTCTCGGGCGAGGGCATCACGCCCGACGACGTGGAGGCGCTCAACGAGGCTCTGCCGGGCCAGATCCGCCGCGTGGCGGGCATCATGACCGGCAACAAGGTCGCCGCCGGCTGGGACGGTCACGCCACGCCGTGGAAGTGGACCGACGCGATGGCGATGGCCGAGAGGGTCGAGCGCGCCTGCGGCGTGGTCCTCGAGATCACGCCCGACGCGCACGGTGCGATCACCACGGCGCCGTTCCACCCCGGCCGCGTGGCCGTGTACTGGCTGGAGGGCGAGCTCGTGGGCCTGGCCGGCGAGCTGCACCCGAAGGTGTGCGAGAACCTGGGCCTGCCGGCGCGCACGGTCGCGTTCGAGATGCGCCTCGACCCGATGATCGACGAGAGCGAGGGCGTGCTGGTCACGGCCTCGCCCGTGTCCGGCCAGGTGCTGGCCAAAGAGGACTTCGCGTTCGTGGTCGCCTCCGACGTGCCCGCGGGTGCGCTCGTCGACGTGGTCCTCGCCGCGGGCGACGGCCTGGTCGAGGACGCGCGCGTGTTCGACGTCTACACGGGCGAGCAGATCGGCGAGGGCAAGAAGAGCCTCGCCATCAACGTCAAGATGCGCGACGCGGACCACACGCTCTCGGCGGATGAGGTTCTCGAGGTGCGCAACGCGATCATCGCGGCGGCTTCCGAGAAGTTCGGGGCCGTGCTGCGCTGAGACGGCGTCGATCGTCGTGCCGCGGACTCCCGCGGGGCGGCGATCGTCGCCGCGTCGCACCCGTCCGCTACGCTCGCGAGAAGCACGCCGACGAAGGGGGCGGACCGTGAGACGCATCGTCAAGGGGCTCGTCGCGGGCGTCATCGGGGCCTCAGCGGTCCTGGGCGTGTCCGCCTGCGACAGCCTGCCCGACATCGACGTGTCCCGGCTCCCCGACATCTCGCTCCCCGCCCGACCGAGCGAGACGGCGGAGCCGCAACCGACGGAGACCGTGACCGAGGCGCCCGTCGCCCAGCCGACCGAGACAGTCACCGAGGCGCCGGCGCCCTCGGAGACCGCCTCGGCGTCCCCGAGCGCGTCGCCCGCAACGGGCGACGATGTCGACGACGGATCGCTGCCGTGGTGGCTCTGGCTGCTGGCGGGCGCCGCCGCGCTGGTGCTCGTCATCCTGGTGTGGCGCGTGGTGGCCGCGCGCCGGTCGTGGGACCGGCAGCTGGAGCGCGCGCGGGCCGAGGTCTCGTGGTTCGAGGACTCGCTGGTGCCGCAGGTGCTCGCCAAGCCCACCGCGGCCGAGGCGGCGCAGACGTGGCAGGCCGCGCGCCCGCGCGTGCTCGATGCGGACCGCCAGCTGCACGGGCTCATCGAGACGGCGCCGACAGACGACCGCAGGGGCGCCGCTGAGCGTGGCCTGGCCGTCGTGGGCGAGCTGTCCCAGGCGCTCGACGCGGAGGCCGCGACGCGCCCAGGCGACGACGCGGAGACGCTGCGGTCGCGGCGAGCCGCCGTCGACGCGGCACGGGCCCACGCACGCGACTGGGCCGGGGCCCGGCGGACGTAGCCGCCGCTCCGCTCCGGGCGCCGGCGTGCTCCGCGGCGTAGCGTCGGAACCATGGCCGCCGCGGCCCCGCGTGAGGGACCCCCGTCCGTCGCCCTGCTGGTCGACGTGGACGGCGTCATCGCGCCCTACGACCTCCCGGGCACCGAGCGGACGGGGTGGCCCGCATCGTCCTGGCGCACCGCGCCGGTGCTGTTCGGCATGGAGATCACCTGGTCGGGTGCGATGGTCGAGCGCCTGGCCCGGATCGCCGCCCTGCCCGGCGTCGAGCCCGCGTGGTGCACCACCTGGGGGTTCCGTGCCGCCCGCTACCTGGGCCCGGCGATCGGCCTCGGCGAGGACTGGCCGTGCCTCGAGGGTGAGGGCGGGGGAGCGTTCGCCGTCGAGGGCTGGTGGAAGGCCGACCGCGCCCGCGAGGCGCTCGCGACCCACGCCGGCGTGATCTGGATCGACGATCTGATCGACGGGTGGCGAGACGAGCTCGCCGCGACGGGGCAGCCGGCGCCCGAGTTCTGGCCCGGCGGCCGGCTGCTCACCATCTCGCCTCGCCCCGACCGCGGAATCGAGCCCGCGGACCTCGACGAGGCGGCGCTGTTCGTGCACACCGTCATCCCCGGTAGCGTGGCGCCATGACGACCGACGGGCGCATCGTGCACGTGGTCCTGGTCGACTGGCGGGACGGGATGCCCGCCGCGGAGCTCGAGCGTCTGCACACGCAGATCGGGCTGTTCAGGGCCGAGATCCCCGGGATCGCGGAGGTGACCGTCGGCCCGAGCGTGAGTCCCGAGGGGCTCGAGGCCGGCTACGGGTGGGGGCTCGTCGTCGCCTTCGTCGACGCGGCCGCCCGCGATGTCTACCTCGATCACCCCGTCCACGCGGTGGCGGCCGAGATCATCGGCGCGTGGTCGGCGCGCCTGGTAGTCGTCGACCTCGCCGCCCGGTGACGGGGCACCCGGCCGGCGCGGCTACCGTGGAGAGCGTGAGCACCCCGTCCGACCCCGTGCACCCCGAGCTGGTCCTCCACGTCGGCCGCCGCGCGACCCTCGCGCTCCGGGCCGCCTTCCTGGTCGCCATCGCCGTGTTCGGCGTGGTCGCGCTCGCGATCGCGATCGGCAGGCCCAGCGGCGACGGGCAGGGCGGCGCGGGCAACGTGGTGCTTCCCGCCGCCGCGATCGTGTTCGCGCTGCTGGGACTCGCCTTCACGTTGGGCCAGTGGTGGGACGATGCGACCCACCTGCGGCTGGTCGACGGTCGCCTCGAGGTCCGCCACGGCGGGCGCCGGCTCCGCGGCCGCGCGGTGCGCTACTCGCTCGACCACCCCGTGCTCCTCATCGCCGAGGGCCCGCGCGACTCGATCCGGATGTTCATCGAGCAGGATCAGCGGCGCGTGGATCTGGGCAAGGCGGATCAGCTGGGCGCGGACCAGCTCCGCGACCTCGGCTCGTGGCTGCGGTCCCAGGGCGTCCGCTACGAGCAGCGCTCCGACCGCTGACGCCGCGTCCCGTCAGCCGAGCCCGAGCGCCTCGTCCAGGCGCGCCCGCCAGCCCTCGCCCGCCAGCCCGGCCCGGTCCAGCAGGTCCCGCCAGTCGTCGCGGGCGTGCTCCAGCGCATCGTCGAGCATCACGCGGTTGCCGCGCGCCACCAGCAGCACGGCCGCCTGGACACGCTCGGCGTCCACCTCGTGCCCCACGCCCAGCCGCTCGAGCCGGGTCAGGACCTGCGCGGCCGTCGCCCCGAAGTCGTCCTGCGCCCTCTCGATGATGCGCTCGCTCGCCACCGCCATGGCGAGAATCCTCCCATGCCAGGGGACTCTCAGAACCGCCTGCTATCCTTGCCGGGTGCGCCGCCCCAGCGAGCGCATGCGTCGCAGATTGCTTCTCCTTCTCGCCAGCGCCAGTCCCCGAGATTCGCGCGGCTCGTAGAAATCCTCTCTTCGGCGAACGAACGCGGACACCTCCGCGATTCGCCACCATCGCCGGTGCCGCACGCTCATGCGTGCGGTGAAGAACCACGCGCCCTCGCGCGACCGGCGCCCTGCCCCGAAAGGCACCAGACGTGACCCAGACCTTCTCCGAGCTCGGCGTTCCCACGCAGCTCACCACCGTCCTCGAGCGCGACGGCAAGACGTCCGCGTTCCCCATCCAGGAGTCCACGCTTCCCGACTCGCTCGCGGGCCGCGACGTGCTCGGCCGCGGCCGCACCGGCTCCGGCAAGACCCTCGCGTTCTCGCTCCCGGTGGTCGCGCGCCTCATGAACCGCAAGGGTCGCGCCGCGGCCGGCCGCCCCCGCGCGCTCATCCTGTGCCCGACCCGCGAGCTCGCCACCCAGATCGACGCGGTCATCGCGCCGCTCGCGGCGTCCGTGGGCCTCACCACCACCACCATCTTCGGCGGCGTCAACCAGCGCCGCCAGGAGCAGGCGCTCAGCCGCGGCGTCGACATCGTCGTGGCGTGCCCGGGTCGCCTCGAGGACCTGATGAAGCAGCGCATCGTCTCCCTCGACCAGATCGAGCTCACGGTGCTCGACGAGGCGGACCACATGGCCGACCTCGGCTTCCTCCCGGGGGTGACCCGCATCATGACCGCGACCCCGCGTCGCGGCCAGCGCATGCTGTTCTCCGCCACGCTCGACAACGGCGTGAACACCCTGGTGAAGAAGTTCCTCGACCAGCCCGTCACCCACTCGGTCGACTCGGCCGAGAGTCCGGTCGAGGCGATGACGCACCACGTGTTCCACGTCGCGGACGCCGGCGCGAAGCGGGACGTGGTCCACGCGCTCGCCTCCGGCACGGGTCGCCGTGTGCTGTTCATGCGCACCAAGCACCAGGCCAAGAAGATGGCGAAGCAGCTCACGGCCGACGGCATCCCCGCGGTCGACCTGCACGGCAACCTGTCCCAGAACGCCCGCGACCGCAACCTCGCCGCCTTCGCGGCGGGCGAGGCGAAGGTGCTGGTCGCCACCGATGTGGCCGCCCGCGGCGTCCACGTCGACGGCATCGAGCTCGTGGTCCACGTGGATCCGCCGGCCGAGCACAAGGCGTACCTCCACCGCTCGGGCCGCACCGCGCGTGCGGGCTCGGAGGGCGACGTGGTCACCCTGGTCCTGCCCGAGCAGAAGCGCGACACCGCGCAGCTGCTCAGCCGCGCGAAGATCTCGGTGAGGCCCGAGGCGGTCAACGCGTCCTCCTCGCAGGTGGTCGCGCTGATCGGCGAGGTCGCTCCGAAGGTCGCCCCGGCGCCGGTCGCCGACCAGCCGCGTCGCCAGTCCGGCGGCGGCGGTCGCCGCCGCGGCGGCGCGCAGCACCAGAACGACGCCCGCCAGGGCGGCCGCGGTCGCCAGCACCAGAACGATGCGCGTCCCGCCCGCCAGGGTGCCGGCAACGCTCGGTCCAACGACGGCCGTCCGGGTCGTCAGGATGCGGGCTCGCGCCAGGGCCAGGGTGCCGGTCGCTCGGGCGGCAACGGCGGCAGCGGCTCCGGTGCCGGTCGCTCCGGCGGCGCCGCGCGCAACCGCCACGCCGGCGGTCACTCGAGCGCCGCATCGTTCTCCGCCGGTGGGGGCCGCCGCCGCGGTCGCTGACCCGACCGCGCGCCTGCGCCCCAGCAGTGCACGAGGGTACGGAATCGATCGATTCCGTACCCTCGTGCACTCTCCGGACACGGCTCGGGTCAGGACCCGTCGCCCGCGGTCCGCGCCCGCAGGTATGCGGCGAGCTCGGCGCGTGTGAGGAAGCCG